>JALHRK010000065.1 GCA_022841505.1 Saprospiraceae bacterium
CATGCCGACATCAATACGGATCCGCATTTCCAGTCCAACTTAGCATTGAAGGAAGCAATGGGGTACATCCTGGGCATGGGATTTGTTTTCAAAGCGAAGCCGGAGGCCTTTGCCAGCTCTTCCTGCGCCGACAAAGTAGTTTAATTCGTGTCTGTTTTTATAGTCCGATAGCGGCGTTATGTTTGGCCCCAAAATTGGTCATTTACGCGAGTAAACTCCCACTTTTGGGGCCAAACATGCCTTGCTCTCGAACTCTAAAAAGCAGACACGGACTAAAGAGGGGTGTTTGATAAGATGCTAAGGGGCAAAGGGCAATTTAGTTTCGAGCCCTTTGCATTTTGCCCCTTGCCCTTTGCCTCTTGCATTTTGCCCTTTGGTCTCACTTTCGGGTTTTCACCCGTTTGAGAATATGCCCTCCAACATTTTTACCTTGTGTGGCGCCATTCACAATTGCGGGCATGTAATGAATGCCGCCATAAAATCTGCTGATGCAAGCTTCATCGCACGCCTGCGAAAATGATTTGAAGGAACGTGCCGGCAGCCCGATGATTTCTTCTGTTGTATCGGTGTACTGAAAATCTCCTCCGTAAAGATGGGTCATCACCACTGCAATAGCATTCGAAATGACGCTGTGGCCGCTCGTATACTCCGGAAAAGGAGGCGTTTGCAGCAAAGGCGTCCAATCTTCGTCAATGTACTTATTAATATAGGTCTCCGGCCTGACTAAGTTGCTGCGGAATTTTTCATCCCAGCAACTGATAAACGCATCGGCCATACCGAGGGTGATGTAGAGGTAAGTCTCCGCGGTTTTCATAAAATCCGCATTGCCTTTGCGGGAAGCAATTGCCCCGATGCCCGTCCAGTGTCCGCCCGGGGAAGCTTTTTTGGTGGCAAACATGACGTGGCCAACGTGGTGGGATATAAACGGATTGTCGTCCCAAAATTTGGCAATGGCAATCCGCTCTTCTTTGTCCGCTGCATTCAGGGCTTCATAAACATCCTTAGCTTCTTTATAAAAGGCGCTGGTCGTGTCCGTACTGAAAGGAGTAGGCGGCGGCGGGGCAAACTGAGCTGCCGAGTCGAGTGTAAAAGAGCGGATTTTATTCCAGTGCGGCTCGATGGCTTCTTTATATCCGGGAGGCGTAGGTTGCCAGCGCTCAGGGGCTTCGTTAAGGGAAAATTTGGGGAAGGTACGTGTTTGCTTGTAGTTATCTTTTCCAGACCAGGCCAGAATGTGCTTGGCCACAACCTCCCCAAATTGCATCGAACGCTCGTACACCGCTTCAGGTATGCCCATTGCTTCAAACTCGGCGTAGAGTTCTTCCTGAAAAACAGAAATGGAATCTTCGGAAAACGTGAGCGCTTTACCAACGGTCAGGAATGCATGCAAACTCGCCAAGGGGAAACAATAGGTTTGGCCCGCTTCGGGTTTGGGCAGCGCATCGAGGTCGTTGAGTTGCCCGGCCAGGCTCTGGCACTCCGGAAAGCCCGGGATCAGCGCTTCGTAAGCCGCAATTGTCGAATAGGCGTAAATCCGGCTGGAGACGGGTGGGGAAAAAACGTCGTATATGATCACATCGGTCAGGCGAACCATGGAGCGGTGCAAAAACTCCGGGTTAGAAGCCTCTTTTTCATAATCGGCATTGTTGCGCTGGCAGGACAAAATCGCCAACAGCAGAACCAAACTCAAAACACCACTTTTCATAGTATTTTTTTGTGCTGATGAAACAGATTTAACAGAATCCGGGTTTTTCCCGGAGAAGCGTCAAACTTAGGAGGAATTCACAACTTCTGCAAGAATGAATGTCATCTCGTTTGCTTTGCGCGAAAATGATAATTTTGCACTCCGAATTGAGTGTGTGTCTGTCTTTATAGTCCGATAGCTGCGTTATGCGAAGGCCCAAAAGTGGTCATTTACCCGAGTAAACTCCCATTTTTGGGCCTTCACATGCCTTGCTCTCGAACTCTAAAGCTCAGACACCCGACTTAGAGCTTGTTCAGGGAATTTCCAAACAAGCTCTAAATGGACTACTATTGATACCTAAAATTTGATTCGTATGAATTTTCTGGATGAACTCAGGTGGCGCGGCATGTTGCAGGACATGATCCCCGAAACGGAAGAATTGTTCAAAAGTGGCAAGATGGTGACCGCTTATATCGGTTTTGACCCAACCGCACCTTCGCTCACCATTGGCAATTATGTGCAGTTGATGCTGCTCACTTTGTTGCAGCGCGCCGGACACCAACCCATCGTGCTCATGGGAGGCGCTACGGGGCGTATCGGCGATCCCTCCTTTAAAGATGAGGAGCGCCAACTGAAAACGACCGAAGAATTAGACCGAAACCTGGCGCACCAGGTTGACCAGGTGGCTAAGTTTCTCAATTTTACAGAAGGAGATAACCGCGCATTGTTGGTCAACAACTACGATTTTTACAAAGACATGCATGTACTGGATTTTCTGCGCGAAGTCGGAAAAACCCTCACCGTCAATTACATGATGTCGAAAGAATCCGTAAAAAAGCGCATTGAAACGGGGATTTCCTTCACGGAATTCAGCTACCAGTTGTTGCAGGGCTACGATTTTCAATGCCTGTATGAAAAATATAACTGTGTTTTGCAAATGGGGGGATCTGACCAGTGGGGCAACATCACTGCAGGAACGGAATTCGTTCGCCGCAACCTCGGCAAACGCGCTTATGCCCTCACCACGCCCCTGCTGACCAAAGCCGACGGCAAAAAATTTGGCAAATCGGAACAGGGCAACCTTTGGCTCGATCCTCAACTGACTTCGCCCTACAAGTTTTACCAGTTTTGGATCAACGCCGACGACGCAGACTTGCCAAAGTTCATGCGCTATTTCACCTTGCGTTCCAAGGAAGAAGTGGAGGCGCTCGAACGCGAACACGCCGGAAATCCGCGCGAGCTTAAACGGCTCTTAGCCGAAGAATTGACCATCCGCGTCCATTCGCAGGAGGCATTTGAATCGGTGTTGAAAGTGTCCGAACTGCTTTTTGGGAAAAATGCTGACCAGGAGGCACTGCTGGCCATGAGCCGGGAGGAATTAGCTACCGTTTCGGAGGAAATCCCGGCCTATTCGCTAAATCAGGAAGCTTTGGCAGGCGGTATGAATATCCTTGACCTGATGGCTCAAACTGGCATTGCGCCTTCCAAGGCAGAAGCCCGGCGCGCGGTGCAAGGCAATGCAGTCTCGGTCAATAAGGAAAAAATCAGCACTCCGGAGCACACGATTCATATCGAAGCCTTGTTGCACGGACAATACCTGATGGTTGAAAACGGGAAAAAGAATAAGATAATGGTGGTGGTGGGATAAGGCGTAAATTCAGAAAAAAAACAAACAGCCCCTTCTTGAATTTATAAAAGTGAAACTTGTGAGTGTTAAGCAGGGGCTGTTTGAAATTATAACGCCTATATCATCAAACTGATAACATTACGCTTAGCCTGCTGCAAACGCTGCCTGGTTTTCTATTTTTTTTCGTAACCCGCCACGATTTCTTTCAAAGTATCCAAATATTTGCTTTTCTGCGGCGAGCGCCGGCGCTTGTTTGTTTCTGTAAAAAAAGCGTGTTTTTCTAAGAAGCCAACCTGAAGGCGGTTCCAGGTTTCCACAGTTTCCAACACGTTATAAGCCTTTAATTCTTCATATAAGCTGTTCCCGATACTGAAAAAATCGTCCCGCCCCAGATAGTCTAAATCGGCATCGCAAATGATCTGTTCTAAAGGATTGCGGGGTGTTTGAGGAATTTTGGTGGCCATAATCATCCCGCAAATCTGCTCGATTTCAGGCGAAGAAAAGCCATAACGCGGCAAATGCTCGCGGGCAATATTGCACCCCAGCACTTCGTGGTCTTTATTGTTGATCGTGAAGCCCGAGTCGTGGAACAGCGCAGCCGTTTTCAACAGGATGGCTTCGTACGGCGATACTTTTTCAAAATAGCACAGTTCTTCGGTTACGTAAAGTACGTCGAGGGTGTGGTGCATCCCATGGTAGGTCAGATCGCCCGAAAGTTCCCGTTCCAGTTTATCCAAAATGAAGGCTTTGGCTCCGTGATAGTTCATGACACTGGCGTTTGAATAATAAGTCGCTTTATCTAACGAAATTGCTTATTGATTAAGTATGAATTTATTATGTAAATGGTAGTGTCTGAAAAATTCCCAAACCACTACCCCTACACAAACGGCGATATTGAGTGAGTGTTTCGTACCGGCCTGAGGAATTTCAATACAGGCATCTGCCATGTCCAACACTTCGTCGCTAACGCCGTTGACTTCATTCCCGAAAAACAAGGCGTAACGGCCTTTTACATCCGGTTCAAACTGGTGCAACGAGACACTGCCTACAGCCTGTTCCACTCCCACCAAAAGGTAGCCTTCTGCGCGCAAAGCCCTTGCTGCGTCAAGCGGATCGGCAACGTAAGTCCAGGTAACGGAATCAGTTGCTCCCAGCGCCGTCTTCAAAATTTCCCGGTGGGGCGGTTGCGCGGTGATGCCGCAAAGGACTATTTTTTCAACCGCAAACGCATCTGCCGTCCGAAAAGCCGAACCAACATTCAGCGCCGAACGCACATTATCCAACACGACAACAACCGGCACTTTGCCACTGATCCGAAATGCATCCGGACTCAACCGATTCAGTTCGGCCATGCTCCGTTTCTTCATCCCCTCTTTTTTTCAAAAACCATCAGGTAATAGTCAAAAATCAAACCTTTTTTCAAGGTTTTGCTGCGCAATAAGGTCAGCTCCTGCTGCAAAAACAACCCGCAATAATGCCTTGAATCGTATTGGTGCGGATGCAACGCGTCGCCCGGCAAATATTGAAAAATTTTTTTCAACCAGTGGTGTTTGTGAACATCAACCGAAACAACCAGTATACCACCGCTTCGCAGCGCGTCCACCAGCCGCTTTATGGACAGGTCAAGGTCTTTAACGTGGTTGATTGCATTAAAACAACAGACTTTATCATAGGTTTCGGGCGACTGAAACATTTCTAAAGGCCGGGCAATGAAACCCACCCCGGGATAATCTGCGGGGTCAAAATGCGCCAGACTGCTTTGATACAACTCCAGCAGGGGATCCAATGCGTCTATCTTTGCCGGTAAGGGCAAAATAAATAAACCGGCAGGACCGCAACCTGCATCGAGTAAACGTTCGCCACTTTCGACGGAGACGCCTGCTTCCTGCAACATGCCTTTCCAATAGGTCCGCTTTTTGTTCAGGTACTCCTCCTTGGGGTGCTTTGCCAAATAATATTGCCACCAGCGCCATTCGAGCGCCTGGGCAAGTTTCCATTTCCATTTCGACAGCGGCAAACCAATCACATTTCGTACCTTTGATGTTGTTTAAACATCTAAAGTATAAAATACAATTGAAACCTGTGCTATTTGCAATTGGAACAAAAGTAAAGTTAATTCGGACAAACGATACCGGGGTAGTAACGGCTTTGCTCGAACAAGGCATGCTCCAGGTATCGCTCGATGGCGGCGATATGGAAATCCCTGTCTTTGAAGAAGATATCGTGCATTACAGCGACCCGCTGCGCGACCAGGTTTTTGCCAAAGCCAAAGTTGTGCCCGCTCCGAAAAAATACCAGGCAGAACCGCCGCCACCCCGCACCGTCTCTGAAAACCAGTATGCCATCCTGCGCAGCAGCGGCGTGCAACTGGCTTTTGATCCTGTTTTTCGAAGCGATGCTTCCATCGAAAAATACTTCATTTTCCTCATCAACGATACCCGCTACGAGGTCGTCTACGATATTGCCCTGTCCTTCAATGGCCGGCGAACCAGGCAACAAGACGGAAAATTAGAGGCGGTGAGCGCCCTCCAGGTTGGCGAAATGACCTTCGACCAGCTCAATGAATCCCCGGAAATAGAACTTTCCTGCTGGCGGGTTACCACGGAAGGGCCTGGCGCACAGTTAAATAAAGTATTAAAAATTAAGGCAAAACAGTTTTTCAGCAAGGTACTGACCGCACCTTTGCTGAACCGGCCGGTACATTTATTTCGCATCTTTGAAAACATCAAAGACGAACCCGCCGATAAAAAAGAGGGCGAAGACCTGCTGGCCTACACCAAACGCCAGGCAACACCGGCTAAGTTTTTGCCAACCCACCCCAGTCACATGCCCCACGAAGTTCGGGAAAAAGCAGAATTCAGTCCGGAAATAGACCTCCATATCGAGCAGTTGGCGGAAAACTGGGCCAAACTAAGCAACGCGGAAATTTTGCAGATCCAGCTCCGGCATTTCGACGCATTCATGGAAAAATCCATCCGCATCGGCGTCGAACGGGTTTTTGTGATCCACGGCCTGGGCACCGGCCGGTTGCGCGACACCATTGCCACCCGCCTGCTTCGCATTCCGGAGGTTAAAACGTTCAAAAATGAATACCATCCGAGGTATGGGCATGGGGCTACAGAGGTTATTTTTGATTGAAAGCGTTATTTGTCAACAGGCTCAGGAGTTGGCAATTTGACCAATTGATCATACAAAGCTTTCACCTCCCCATTCACCTCATAGCCCGACGCGCCCCAGGTCACACGGACATCTAACCCGGTATCTTTTCGTTGCAAAAAATAATAGACATTCCCCGGGTAGTTGAATGCCGTAGAATCCGTCAGTAGCATAGTTGCCTGTTTGAACATCGCTTTTGCAGTACGCTTTTTAGTAGCCGGTATTTCCATACGCTCGCCACTGAGTCCTTTCTGGACAAACAATTGTCCGTTTTCCAACAGTACATATTCCGTGTACGCGCCCGCAAAACCGCCGCCGTCGCCAAAAGCAAGCTGCTGATCCGGCAAATTAGCAGGCGTGTATTGGGTGCCTTTACAGGCAGAAAAAACCGTAGCCGCTACTAAAAAAAAGGCGAACCCCCGGAAAGTCTGGGAACAGGTGAGATTCATCATAGGTCAAGTTGGTTTTGTTTGCCCAATACTAAGAAATATTTGAGGCCCGTGAAACTATTAGGGGGATTAAATAGTTCTACCTTTGCTTTACAGTTAGTAAATGGGGGTGTACCGGAATCGACAGGAGAGTGAACTGACTAGTTAGCATGCCGGAGAACGATTGTTCACTCCGTAAAAAATGACGATCAAACCACAAATGGCAATACTCAGTATGCCATGGCTGCCTAGTTCTAGGAATTAAGGCACCATTGTACGCAACGCACGCCCTACGGGGCTTGCTCTCCGCCTGAAGGAGCCGCGTTCGTGCATCAACCAACCTCAGGCTTTGGAAGTTCAATTGGCCCGATTGCGCTTCCGAGATCCAGGGCTGGGTGTGAGACACAGGCTGGCCGACTAACCTACCCTCCCACCAAGATCCAAATAGACGGATAAGCATGTAGAAGGCTTTTTAGTGCTTTCTCTGGACGCGAGTTCAAATCTCGCCACCTCCACAGAAAGAAGAGCCGCTGAGCAATCAGCGGCTTTTGTTTTTTTGGGGCACGGTAGGTGCAGAAAATTTTCTGCACCTACCGTGCCCCGATTTTTTTTCGTATTTTTGCGCCGTTTTTGAGGGGGCAGGCGTTAGGGCGCCAGATTTTCTGCCCCGAAATAAAATTATAACCATGATCGTACTGGCAGATATTTCCGTAAAATATGGAGAGCGCGTGCTTTTGGACAGTGTCAACTTAGTGATTGGCATACGCGACAAAGTGGGTTTGGTGGGCCGGAATGGCGCCGGAAAATCTACCACGATGAAAATTATCGCCGGCGATGTCCGGCCTGATGAAGGAAAAGTGAGCCGGCCATCGTCGAGCACACTGGGTTTCCTGCACCAGGAAATGAACATCCCGAAAGGAAAAACGGTACTGGATGAAGCACTCACCGCTTTTGCAGAGACCAAAGCCCTGGAACACCGCATCGAAGAGATGCACAAGGAGATGGAAACCCGGACGGACTACGAAAGCGCCGACTATGAGCGCCTGCTGGAAGAGTACTCTTTAGCGAGCGACCGTTTTACCATTCTCGGCGGCACCGCTATGGAAGCGGAAGCCGAACGGGTCTTGAAAGGACTGGGTTTTAAATCGTCCGACTTGCAGCGACTGACCGATGAATTCAGCGGCGGCTGGCAAATGCGCGTGGAATTGGCCAAAATGCTGCTCCAGCGCCCGGACTATCTCCTGCTCGATGAGCCGACCAACCACCTGGACATCGAATCTATCATCTGGCTGGAAGGTTTTTTGAAAACTTATACCGGCGCAGTCATCATCATTTCTCACGATAAACAATTCCTCGACAACACTACCGAGCGCACCATAGAAATTGAGTTGGGCAAGGCATTTGACTACAAAGCGCCGTACAGCAAATACGTTGCCATGCGCGCAGAACGCCTCGAAAAGCAATTGTCGGCCTACGAAAACCAGCAGCGCAATATCGCCCAAAAAGAGCGCACCATCGCCCGTTTTATGGCGAAAGCCTCCAAAACCAGCATGGCGCAATCCATGCAAAAGCAACTGAACAAAATTGATCGCATCGAAATTGACGATTCTGATACGGCGGTCATGAACCTGCGTTTTCCGCCGGCGCCACGCTCCGGACAGGTGGTGGTAGAAGCCCTGGATCTGGAAAAGCGCTACGGCAACCTGACGGTGCTCGATAAGGTTTATTTTAAATTGGACCGCGGCGACCGGGTGGCATTTGTGGGTCAAAACGGGCAGGGTAAAACCACGCTCGCAAAAATCATCGTGAATGAAATTGCGGCCACTGGCGGTCAGGTTATCATGGGACACAATGCCCAGATTGGCTACTATGCCCAAAATCAGTCGGAGACCCTGCAATCCAACCTCACGCTGCTGGAAACCATGGAAAATTTTTCACCCCCTGAAATGCGCACTAAATTGCGCTCAATTCTCGGCGCCTTTTTGTTCAGCGGGGAAGATGTAGATAAAAAAGTATCGGTTTTGTCCGGCGGTGAGCGCGCCCGCCTGGCTTTGGCTTGTATGCTGCTGCGCCCGTTCAATTTGCTTGTATTGGATGAGCCGACCAACCACTTAGATATGCTCTCGAAGGATGTGCTGAAGCAGGCACTGGCCGATTACGACGGATCTCTGATTGTGGTCAGCCACGACCGGGAATTTCTGAGCGGCCTGACCAATAGAACCCTGGAATTCAGAGACCGCCACCTTTACGACCACATCGGGGATGTGAACGCATTCTTAGAAAAACGCGCCCTGAACGACATGCGCCAGGTGGAGCTGAGCACCGGCAACGGTGCATCCAACGGCAATGGCGCCGGCCCCAAACGGGAACTCGACCGCGAGGAGCGCAAACGCCTGATGCGCAACGTCCAAAACGCAGAAAGGCGCGTTGAAACCTTAGAAAAGGAAATTTCGGAAATGGAGGAAAAAATGGCTGAACCCGCGGTATATAATGCCCCGGATTACCCGTCCTTTATGCAGCGCTACGAACAAAAAAAGAAGGAATTGGCCTCGGCTGTTGCCACGTGGGAGCAGGCGATGATTGCTGTGGAGTAAAGGGGTAGAGCGTAGAAGGTAGAAAGTAGAAGGTAAGCGCCGTTTTCATTCGTCGTATTGGTGGAGATCAAGAAATTCGATGATCTGCACCAGCTTTTCTGCATAGCGCTTATCGGTTGCATAGCCGGCTTTTTTCAACCCATAAGCCCAACCTTTATAATCGCTGCTTCCGAGTTTTTTCAGGTGGCGGTACCGGGCGCTGTCCAACAGCTTAGAATGTTCGCGAAAGCTTTCCCAGGGGGATTCAAATACGCGAAACATATCGTAAATATCGTCGTCGGTGTAGTTGCGGCAAGTGCAACCCCGGCATTTTGAGCGGCATTTGATGCCAAAATGGTTGTTGGATTCTACGGAAAGGCGGCTATCGCCTGCATTCGATTCCAGCAATCCCTGCGCTAAAGTGATGCTGGGTGGAATGCCGTATACTTCCTTTTCTTTGATGGCCGTTGCTGCGTAGCGCGTCACGTAGTCTTTGCAAACCTGCACTTTTTCTTTGGCAATGGCGGGATCGAGGCCTTTGCGCTCGCCATAATCCGGACTGAGCACAAAAGTCAGGTTAGAAAAGGTATTGGCGCGCCGATCCTTCCACTTTTTGCCACTCCCGGCTACCGGTTTTTGGGGTTCAACCGCACGGGGTTCCTGATGGGCAGCAGGCAGTGTAACCGGTTCTGCACCGCTCATTCCAGCCAGGTTCCATTGGCCTGCTGCATTCAATCCAAATGAAATGGTAATGTCTTTATGAAAAAAGACATAGCCGCACAAAAAGAGCAGGAATAGTTTGAACCAGCGCCGGCTGACCCAATCTCGTATTTTTTGTGCCGAAAGATTGCCCGCTGTATTGAATTTGGAGGTAAGTCTTTTATTCATAAGCGCAATTGATTAGCACGGATAAGGTAATGGTTATACTTCACGCTGCTTAGTTCCTTCAAAAAACTTGGGACGAGTTGTACATTGCTTTTAGCTTAACCACATGATTCGCAGCGTTTCGTATGACAAAAATGGATTCGCACCCAATGGAGCGAAGAATAAGTGTTGCAAATATAAAACAAAATGTTTTTAAAAACAATACTTTTTGTTTTAAATAAATTTGCCATTACCGAGGAGTCGAATCAGCGCTAAAGTCTTTGCTGTCTAAAACCTTGTTAAAGGCAATAATGCAGGTGGAAAGCAGTACAGCAATCCGCGTTTTTCGCGTCGTTTGCGTCGTCCGCGTTCCCATGGCAGGTTTTCAGGGACGCGGAAATTGATTCTCCAATAACCGATGATTCGTATGGGCCACGGCAAAGCATCATCAAATGGAAAAATCTTATGAATTATAGATAGTGTCAAAATTACACTACATTTGCCGTTTTAAGCAGTTAGCGTTTTATACCATACGCAATGGGATAATCACTGCTATAAAGTAAGACAAGCAATAACCATGATCGCAGTTGTTGACAGCGGCTCTTCCAAGGCAGATTGGATGCTGGTCGGAAAAGAACGCATCTGGAGCGTTCACACGATGGGATTTAACCCGGTTTTTCACAGCTCGGAAACCATTCGCAAAGAATTGGATACGGCATTCGAAGCGGATGTCCCCAAGGCGGATGTGCAGCAACTGTTCTATTACGGATCGGGTTGTTGGGATGCGAAACGGAAATCCGTCATTGCACATGCCCTGAAAGGTGTTTTTGGCAATGCGCAATTGGAAATAGAACACGACTTGCTCGGTGCTGCCCGGGCAACCTGTGGTACCAACCCGGGTATTGCCTGCATCATTGGCACCGGTTCCAACAGTTGCCTGTACGATGGCCGGGATGTGATAGACAATGTCCCCAACCTGGGTTATCTGATCGGCGACGAAGGCAGCGGCACCCACTTAGGCAAACAACTGATTCGTGCCTATTTTTACCGGGAATTGCCGCACGATCTGATCCAGGCGTTCGAGGCAGCCTATCCTGGCGGGAAAGACGCCATTTTAGATAAACTTTACGGCGAAGAGACCCCCAACGTTTTTCTGGCTACCTTCTCCCGTTTTTTATCTGAACACCGCGATCATTTTTTCATTCAGAAATTACTGTACCGCCGCTTGTCGGAATTTATAGACCGGCATGTGCGGAAGTACGAAGGCCACCTTTCTGTTCCGGTGCATTTTATCGGATCGGTTGCCTACTACTTTCAGGACATTCTCAAAATCATTCTGGAAGAACGCGCCATGCAGCCAGGGATTTTCATCAAAAATCCGATTGACCGCTTAGTTGCGTTTCATTCAGATCATCACAACTAAATTATACCACAATTCCTCATCCTATGGGCAAGGAAATCAAAAGAATAGCCGTATTTACTTCAGGCGGCGACGCGCCCGGCATGAATGCCGCACTCCGCGCTGTGGTGCGCACATCAGCGTTTCACGACCTTCATGTTCACGGTATTTCCAGAGGATATGAAGGCATGATAGACGGCGAGTTCAAACGCATGGAAATCCGGGACGTCGGCAACATCATCCACCGGGGCGGTACGGTGCTCAAAACTGCGCGCAGTCCGCGTTTTTTGACGCCTGAAGGCAGAAAGGCTGCGCACGAATCGCTGACGGCATTTGATATTGACGGTTGCATTGCCATTGGCGGCAACGGCACGTTTACCGGCGCCGAAATCTTTTCAAAAGAGTGCAATATCCCGTTCATCGGAATCCCGGGTACCATTGACAACGACTTATACGGCACTGATTATACCATTGGCTTTGATACAGCCATCAATACCGCCGTGGAAGCGGTGGACAAAATCCGGGATACTGCCGATTCGCACAACCGCCTGTTTTTTGTGGAAGTGATGGGCCGCAACTCTGGCTTTATTGCTCTGAGTACGGGCATCGGCAGTGGCGCCGAAAGCGTCCTGATCCCTGAAGTTGACGCTTCTTTGGACGCGCTGATTGACAAGCTGAAAAAAGGCGCCCGCCGCAAAAAGTTGTTCAGCATCGTCATTGTCGCAGAAGGCAACAAAGAAGGCGGCGCAACAACTATTGCGCAAAAGGTGCAGGAAGCTTTCGACTATTACGATACCAAAGTAGCCATCATCGGGCACCTGCAACGCGGCGGCTCGCCCAGTTGTTTTGACCGGGTTTTAGCCAGCCGGCTTGGCTTTGCTGCCGTAGAAGGTTTGATCGCGGGCAAAAGAAATGTCATGGCGGGTATTGTAAACAACAAGGTCACTTTTACGCCTTTCCAGGATGCCATCACCAAAGAAAAACCGGTGGAGGATGACCTGGTGAGGATGGCGGAGATTTTGGCGATCTAGTTTTTTTTGAAAAGGCAAAGGGCAAATTTGCAAGGGGCAAAAAGCAATGCTTACCATTCTATAATTTGCCCTTTGCCAATTTGCCTACTTGCCCTTTGTCTTTTGCCCCTTGCCAATTTGCCTACTTACAAACTTCCCCTTAATTCCTCCCGACCACCACTTTCCCACGTCCAATAATTTGATTTTCCGACCGCAATTCCAGCAAATACCATCCTGCGGGAGTTCCTGCGGGCAAGGTAGCCATGCCTCCTTCCTGCACACGCAGGGTCGCCATTTGCCGGCCTGTATTGCTGTAAAGGATTAATAAACAGTTTTCAGAAAGAGCGCCTTCAATCTGGAACGGACTGCCGGCTTGCAACGGGTTTGGCGAAAGCTTCAACTGTGGCGCAGGTTTAAATACTTCCCACTCGCTGTTTACCATTCCCAGGAAATTGGTGTCTATGGTATGGAAAACTTCGTTTGTGATAACGGGGTCGTTGACATCGAAATAAATGGATGCCTGGTTGGTGATGACGGTTGGCGATTCGAGGCCCTCTTGCGGCCGGATGCGGAACGAAACAAAGCCGTGGGAGGCGGGTTCGTTGCTCGCACTGCCGGGAAGTCCGATTTCGCTGAAGGAAATACTCAGAATCCCATCACTTCGGAGTTGCCAGGTGCAAGGGTGGCTGCTGGCCCCGGTTTGAAGGGTTGCAGGGTTGAGCGATGCAGACAGTGTATCGTGGATGACGATGGCATAAGCGGTATCGGTTCCGGTGTTTTGGAAACGGATCAGGTATTCGAGCTCTTGCCCCGGCTCAATGTAATGCGGTTCATCCACGCCCTTTGGGAAGGCTTGTTTGTCGTTGGGATCGAAGGAATCAATGCTTTCTGAACAATAAATTGAAATATTGGGATCTGCTTCATTTTCGGGAAACTGGGTCACAAACCCGGTGCTGAAACCGCCGAATTCATTGACGCCGCAGCCTTCTACGGCCAGCGTTGGTGTGCCAAGTCCGGGGTGTCCCGGCGTTTGCTGAACCACCACCCGGATTGTGGCGCCATCCGTTTTCCGGGTGATTTCCTTGATGCCACCGGCAGGAAGGTCTACTTCATCGGTCATCATAATCATATCATCTACCACGACATAATATGGGCTGGGTTGTTGCATGTCGTTGCCCTGGTTTTCTATCAGGAAGCGCAGGGTATCTCCATCGCACTGGCTGCTCAGCTTGAGGTCGGAGCCGTCCCACAAACCGGGTGTCGGCAGGCAAATGGTATCCGGGTAAATTCGCGCCTCCGCACAATGCGTCTGGCCGAGCACAGCTGCGCAACTGACCATCGCCGTTACTCCAAAATACCCGTGTTGACCGGGCGCAATATCGCCGAGGGGAAAGGTGTAGGTATTGCCCGATACCCCACTCCAGGGAATCGTGCTTCCCGTCACTTCAAGGAAGTTGTCAAAAGTGACTTCGACATAGGCATTTTCAGCCGTAACGGAACCGTTGTTGGCGAAATTTATACTCAAGGGGTTTTCAAAACACTGACGCAGGAAGGGAGCGCCAATTTCAACGAATAGTACCGGACAGTCATACACGGACTTAGCGCTCAGGTTCAGAATCTGGTAGCTTGTGGCGCCAACCGTAACCGGAATCTCCGGATTGCAAACACCCCAGTTTTCGGTTAAGGGCTGCAAGGAAACCAGGTAATCGCCCGGAACCATAGACAACCGATAAGCGCCCAGATCGTTGGTAATGCTGTAAAAAGTGCGGTCTTCCCCCACTTTCTTCGCCGTGACGACCCATCTATCCATCCGTGGGTTGTCCACGTCAATGACACAGTCGCCGGTTTCACTCTGATAGACCGTCCCTTCTACTCCGGTGAGCGAAGACGCATCCCAATTGACATCGCCCGATTTAAATCCTACAAAATTGGCTTCAGCGTTGGCTGCATTGACGTGTACAATCCCGGGAACCGGCTCGAAGAATGGATTTTGGGGTACCGGGAAATTGTATGCAGCATCTACAAACTGCCAGGAAGGGGCAGGAAAAGAAGGGGCGATTCCCAGAATTACGTTGGAAATCAAAACCAGGTCAAACGTGGATATCGATTGGTTCAAATTCACATCTGCAGCCAGTATTTTGTAGGGATTGTCTAAATTGGGTACGGATAGCATGTGCACCCGGATCAATATCAGGTCAATGGAATCCACCCCATTGGTATAGTCCGAGTTATCGGAATAAGGGCGAACCGAATATTCGCCGGAAGGCAATTCCAACGCATACCGGCCTTGATCATCCGTAGTGAGTACGTGCGTTTGCAGGCCGTTGGAGATTTCCACCAATGCCCCTGGCAATGGCGCTCCCCAGGGCGTTTGGATCGTTCCGGAGACCGTCATACTGGAACCGTTCCCTGAACAGGCATTGTTGAGGACATCCTGAACTTCTACGGTGGTTTCACACCAATCGTAGTTGGGGCCGCCCACCGAACCGTCGGGTTGCACGGCGTAAGGATTGAACGCGTCATCCCAGGCGTAAACCCGGATGCTATTGGCGCCAAGATGGTCGCAGGTTAGCACCAGCGAAGGGTGATCCGGATCGGGCACATCCGTCCCTGCGGCTACCGCCTCTGATAAGTGGACAGAATACCGGATTGGCCCGCTGCAATCGCTGTCTCCGTCAAGCATGAAGTCCTGCCCCCAAATCTGAATGGCGGCCTGGTCCATATCGCCGTCGCCATCCGCGTCTGCAGGCGGTAAAAGCCCGACCAGATTTGCGGTCAGGCCGTTGATACAGGAGGCTGTTGGCGCATTGCAGTCAAACACATGCAAATAATAGATGCAGTTGGCCGAATTGCCGCATTCATCAATGGTGGAGACATTGATGAGGTGGTCGCCAAGACCAATATTGGTAAACAAAACGCCCTCCAACGGAACAACACCCGTGCCAAAATTCCCGGTATAGTTGTAAATGAGGTTGTTTTGGGGACAGGTCGTGGTCCATTCCGGACGCGGCAGCAGGAAAGTTGTGGTACATTCTTCCCCTGTAATGCACAGGTCAATGTGGCCGGGGCAGTTCGTGGAAATTTGCGCCGTAGACAGCGTCGCCCCACAAAGGCAAATCGCCATCGTACAAATGGTTAATATGTTCCGGATTAATTTCATCGGTATTTGAATTTATTCGTGGTTGTGGTAAATGTTGATCGTCTATGGTACAAAAATCAAGCAAACTGTGCGATCAGGCAAAGACAAAAACACCCCTGTTGTAAAAAAAAATTAAATTATATTTTTTATATACAATTGATTATTAGCTGTATAAATTATATTTTTGTGCTATAAATTAGTTTTTATCAAACTATGTTTTTTTATGAAAACGCACCTCCTGATTGACCTTTTGCAGCATTTGGAACACAAGGAATTCAAAAAATTCTGTGATTTCGTGCATTCGCCTTTTTACAACTACCGGGAGGATTTAAAAACCTTAGTTGATTATTTGTACGCTTGCTTTTGGGAAACCAATATCCTCCCCGAAAAAGCCCATATTTTCAAAAAGTTGTACGGGCGCGAGCCTTATGACGACCAAAAAGTGCGCATGGCGATGAGCCTCCTGTACAGGCTTTTGCAGCATTACCTCGCGCTTTGCGAATGGCAGGCAGAAGCCTTGCCCGAAAAAGTGATGCTGCTGAGAACATTACGGCGCCGGAATCTAACCCACCACTTCGAGCACGCACTGAAAGGCGTTCGCGAAAAAAGCGACCGAAACCCAATTCAAAGCGCTGATTATCAATTTAATCAATCGGCTCTACTTGCTGAAATATATCACCACTACGTCGCCAAGGAACGCATCACGGAAATGAACCTGCAAGCCATTTCCGACCACGCTGACCAGGGCTTTTGCATCATGAAACTGCGCATCGCCTGCTTAGCTTTGTCGCATCAGGCCGTTTATAAAACAGACTACGACCTCGGGCTGCTGCCAGAAGTGCTGGCGGATGTCGTGCGTAAAAACCTGACGAAACACCCCGCTGTTGCCGCCTATTTTCATTGCTATCAAATGCTGCGCAATCCGGATGAACCGGCGCATTTCCAACAATTCAGCGCGGTCTTGTTCGGTGAAGAAAACCGATTCCCCGAAGATGAACTGCACGACCTCTACCTCTTGGCCATCAACTTCTGTACCCAAAGCTACAACAAAGGCAACGACGCCTACCTGCACGACCTGTTTGGCCTTTACCAGCGCGGCCTCGAAAAAGGCGTGCTGGCCCACGGCAAACATTTTTCGCGGTTTGTGTACCGCAACATCGTCACCCTGGGTTTAATTTTGAAGGAATACGACTGGACGGAGCAGTTCATCGTTCGCTACCAAGACTGGATCGAACCCGCATTTCGCGAAAGCATGTACAGCTTTTGTATGGCGCGCTTAGCTTACAGTCGCGGCGATTACAAAACGGCCTTGCTGCTCCTGCAAAAATCGGAATACGAAGACCTGCTGCTCAATCTATCCGCTAAAACCGTGCTGTTGAAAATCTTCTACGAGCTTCGTGAATTCGACTCGTTAGACGCCCACCTGAACGCCATGGAAAAGTTCCTGAGCCGCAAAAATAAGATGACCTACCATCGGGATAACTACCTGAATACCATTCGCTTTACGCGAAAATTACTGGAAGCAACCGATAAAGAAGCGGTTCGCCGGTTGCGGCAGGAAGTGGAACTGGTGAAAAATGTGGCGGAGCGGCAGTGGCTGATGGCGCAGATGTGACTGAGCCCTCCCGCATGTAATCGTCAATCATCAATAAAAAAATAAACGATTACGCATCATGCAATAGGTCTTTCGGTTTGCGAAAAGGTAACACCTTTTGAAAAGGTGTTACCTTGGGTGTTTGTTTCGCACCCGCCTACGTCTCAATATTCCGCGGCCACTGATAATACTGCGGGGTTGGCGCATCGTAGCCAGTAATGAAGTCGTGGATGTATTCGCGGAAAGCGATGAGGGCGGCGTTGCGCGGCTCAGTTGGGTCATCGCCGAAGATCAGTTCGGTGTTGTTTCCGGCAAGGGGCAGGAACGGCACATAGGGCGCTGAAAACGCGAACGTGAAATAGAACGTCATCATCTCTCCGATGGTACCCGTTTTGGGCAGGTAGCGGAGGAGCGCTTCGGTGTTGATGTCTGCATTGGCCGGCGGAATGTCGGTGAGTTGCAGGCAGGGCGGAAAATTGGGTACAAAACTCAGCACCGGGTTGGCACTGTGGTTGAGCCGCGCCGAGCCGTGGGCGGTAAGCCGGAAGACCAAACTTTGCAGCGTGCGGATAAGGTTCGCGCGACTGTCCAAAGCCGGAAGGCCCGCCACGTTGCCTTCTTCCGGATTTGTGGAGGCAGCTAACCAGGCCTGGAGTTGTTTGTCGGCAACCACAGCGGCGTCATTGGCCCAGGTGTTGTTGACAAAAGCGCTTACGTAGTCGCTCGTAGCCTGCCAGAGTTGGAGCATTTGCCC
Source organism: Saprospiraceae bacterium (assembly GCA_022841505.1). Taxonomy (GTDB): domain Bacteria; phylum Bacteroidota; class Bacteroidia; order Chitinophagales; family Saprospiraceae; genus JABWAJ01. Next base: position 18,229 of record JALHRK010000065.1, read on the forward strand.
GGCGATGGGGAACTGATCCCAGTCGCTGTTTTGGCTGAAATCCGATTTATGGATGCCGAATTTCCCTAAAGTTACATCGGGGTCATCGTCGAAATACACGCGGCCTTTTGCGAACGCATCAGTCATTGCAATGAACTCCTTAGCCGAACTCACCGACGTGGGCGGCGCAATGCCTTTCCAAAGCAACAGCAACACATCGTTGAAAGCCAACAGGAAACTGCTCTGCGGCGCCATGAACAGCCGAAGCGGATGGGTTTCTTCCACCTCGTTGTTGAGCGTCATCAGCAGGGCTGCACTCACAATATGCCAATGCCAGACGTGCCCCATCCAGATGCCGTAAAGGGTGATGGAGGTTTTGGCAGCCTGAAGGGCGTAGAGCCAGGCGCCCGGTGTGGCCACGCCGTAGGTATAAATTTGTTTTTGGGTCCCCTGATAGCCGGTCACGATGACTTTGATGGGTTCCAGGGCTTTGGTGGAGGGTTCCTGAGCCAGCAGCGTAAGCGTGGCGGGCGTAAAACGCGGGTTGCCTTTGACGGTTTGCGGTTGCAGGATTTCGTAGAAACGCAGGTCTATGGCGTAAAGCAGTTGGCGTTCCAGCAGCGTTTCAATTTCTGCCGTCCACTCTTCGCCAAAAGCGGCTTTGAAATCGGCAGCGTTTTCTGCGTTCACTTTTTGCAAAATCAGCAGGTTGTAAGCAAAACCGTGTTGTGCGATGGTAGGCCAGAATTCGCGATTGGCCACCTCCGGATCGGTGAGGGTAGCCGCGCGCAGGGTCAACTGGGGTTTTGCATCTTCGTACACCGCGTTGAAGGTCGTCCAGGACATCGCAAATTGCTCAGGCGCGGTCAGGGAGAGCAAAGTGATTGGGTCTTCAGTCTGGGCGGTCAGCGGGTGGGTATTGTCTTCGAGTCGGCTGCGCACTTTTTCCGGACGCAATTCATTTTCCAGGATGGCGGTTTCCATGTCTGCTTTCAGTTGCTGCCGATCCATTTCCTGCTCAGCGGGTATGTCTTTTTCACGGCCGTAGAGGTAGGAATATCCATTTGCGTCAAAACCATCAATTTTGTAGGTGTTGTTGAGGCCGGATTTGGCCTGTGTGGTCGCGTAGGCGCGCTTGCTCAACCGGAGCAGGGTGCCGGGAATTTCACTGAGTACGAAAGGTACCCCAGGGATGTTCGGGTAGCCCAGCAAATGCAGGGGCAGGCGGCGGATGCGTTTTCCATAGTCCCGTCGCCGGAAAAGGAAATACGCAGCAATGCTTAGCAGCAAAAGTATGCCAAGCACCACAAGGATGTTGTTCCATGTCATATGAGTAAGGGTTTAGTTATAACAAAAGTAAAGAATTTGGAGATTTGAAAATTTGAAAATTTGAAGATTTGAAAATTGGGGCGTTTGGAATGGCGGAGGCTTGAGGATTTCAAAACGAGTTGGGCCGGTTGGAGCATAAACTACGCAGAAAAAGTGAAACGAGCGAAAGTTCAACAGCGGTGTCACCTCCTGATGTTTGTGGTCCGCGAAGAGGTAACACCTTTTTAGAAAGGTGTCACCTCCCGGAGTCACCTCTTAGGCGCTACAGCCCCAAGACAAACCAAAGCAACCAGCGGCCCGAGGGCATGCGGCAGGCGGAAGACCGTTTCGTGGAGCCATTGCTCCAGAGAATTATCCCAAAACTCGGGGTTAAAATAGGCCCAGGTGCGGGCGAGGGAAGTTGCAGCGCCCCAAAAAACGGCGTAAGCAAGGGCGATGGTGACGGGTTGGCGCCAGGGCAAAAAGAGGCAAATACTGAGCAGGAAATCGAGCGTGCCGGCGATGTTCAGGAATACAACGGCCTGTTGTTCGTCGAAATGCAGGATTTTCATGGTCATTTCGATGTAGTTGCCTGGGCGGGGGTAAAAACCGGTGGCGTAAAGGCCGTGGCAAATGAAGGTGAGTGCGATGGCAATCTTTAACCAGCGGATGAATCCGGGCGTTGGCGCGCCGTGGCGGTTCAACCAAACCAAAAAAAAGGGCGTTCCACATTGCAGGGCGAATTCAAAAAACTCGCCGGCAAAAAAGAATTTTTCTTTGGTAAACAAAAAAGCCAGCAATACCAGTCCAACGCCGCCCGCTGTGACGATCCAGGAGGCCGGGCGTCCCAACCGGGGCAGTGCGATCGCACAAATGGCGCCCAAGACATAAAACCAGCCCATGCCGCGGGTAAAAGCGTCAATCGCTCCATCCACGCGGGGGCTTGTCACGTAATCGGACCAGTCCGTGCCGAAAGCGGCTACGATGCCTTTCATCCAGCGTTCGTCCCAAAGCAGGGTGCGGTAAGGCGCATCGAAACGGAGATGCTGCCAGGCGCGTCCGGCAAAAACGCAGGCCGCAGCTACCTGAAGCAGCAAAAGGGGCTGGAGCAAAGGATGTTGCAAAAGGGTTCGGTTCGTCACAGGACTTGTTTTTTTGTTTGTTTCTTAAACGTCAAAGATACTTTTCAATTAATCCCGTTTCCCATGTTGCGTATCTAAAATCTAATGTCTAAAATCTAATATCTAAAATCTAATGTCTAATATCTGTTTAACCTACATCACCCACGAGTCTGAAGCGGAGGCGCAGCGCATTTCCAACCTGTTGCTGGAAGCGCGTTTGGTGGCTTGCGCTAATATCTTTCCCATTCAAAGCGCTTATTGGTGGCAGGGCGCCCTCGAAAACGGCAGCGAATGGGTCAGCCTGGTAAAAACAACGCCGGAAAACCGGGAAGCGGTGCAGGAAGCGGTGTTGCAGACCCATCCATACACCACGCCCTGCATTTTAACCATGGAAGCGACGGCCAACGAGGCTTATGCGGCCTGGATCAGGGCGGAGGTGGGCCGGAAATAACGATGGCGCACCGTATATTTCACACGCCGCATTCAGGGGATTCCTTAACTTTGCAAGGTGAGCGACCCTTCCCCGGATGCATTGTAACAAATATGTTTTGGTTTCGTATCCGAAGAAATAAACCAGTTGTATGCTATGAGAAAACAAACCTGTCTGCTGATTCTCCTCCTCGGCGCGGTTTCGTTGCCCGGGTTTGCCCAACAGGCAAAATTAAAAAAGGCGCAATTCTACATGGAAACGCTCAATTACGGAGCGGCCATTGACCTGTATAAACAGGTGCTGGAAAAGCGCGACCTGCCGGAAGCAAAAGCGGCGATTGCCGAAGCTTACCGCAAACTGAACGATTGCGCAAATGCAGAAATCTGGTACGCCCAGGTTGTGCAATTGCCGGACGCCTCGCCTTTCCAAAAATACTACTACGGTCGGATGTTGCAGCGCAATGGCAAATGCGAAGATGCGGCCTATTGGTACGAACAGTTCCTGAAACAGCGTCCTTACGATGTGCGCAAAAAACAATTGCTGCGTGCCTGCGAATACGAGGAGGAGTTGATGGCGCCTTATGCCGAAAACTTTGCCTTAACGCACCCCGGATTCAACGGCCCTGCCAGCGACATCGGCCCGGCGTTCTACCGCGACGGGTTGGTTTTTGGCTCCACGCGGATTCCCGAAGGCGGCGCCGAAAACGCCAGGGCATTTTTTGATTTGTACTTTGTGCCCGTTTCTACGCAGGCAGATACTTCGGTTTACGGGCAGCCAACCCTGTTTTCCCCACAACTAAAATCGCGTTTCCACGACGCCATTGCCACGTTCAGCAACGACCAAAAAGAGGTCTATTTTACGCGCAACCGCAAAGTGGAAGGCGTAGAAGACAAATTCGCGGTCAACCGCCTGGAGATCATGTACGCAACCTTGACGGACAGCGTTACCTGGGGCAACCTGACGCCGCTGCCTTTCAACAATACCGCTTATTCGGTAGCGCATCCGGCTCTTTCGCCCGACGGCAACCGGCTGTTTTTTTCCTCTGATATGCCTGGCGGCTTTGGCGGCAAAGACATTTACGTGTGCGTGCGCGAAGGCGGACTATGGGGCAAACCAGTCAATCTGGGGCCCAACATCAATACTGACAGCGACGAATTGTACCCGTTTTACCACAGCAACCAGCTCTTGTATTTTTCTTCGGACGGGCATTTCGGATTGGGCGGCCAGGATGTTTTCGTCAGCCGCGAAATGCCGGGCGGAGATTGGGACGCTGTGGAAAATTTAGGCAATCCGGTGAATACTGAATTTGACGATTTTGGCTTTATTGTGAGCGCCGACGGACGCGAAGGCTATTTTGCCTCGGACAGAACGGGCAACGACGATATTTACCATTTTAGCCAAAAGAAAGCGGCAATGCCTGTTG
>JALHRK010000066.1 GCA_022841505.1 Saprospiraceae bacterium
GTTGTCGTGGTACCAGTTGGTTAATCCGAATTTGAGCGTGGGCATCTTTGCCCAAAACGGCGTTTATGCCTATTTTTCTGCGGCATTCGTGCCGGTTTTGTTCGGCATTTTCATCAAAGAAGCGCCGCGTGCTGCACCCATACTGGCTTCCGTCACGGCCATTGTCGTCCATTTTTCAATTTATTACGGTGGACTCACCGACTATATGAAAGGCCCGGTTCGCAACCCGGCTATTGCGGCGGCGTTGGCAATTCTGGCTTCTGTGGGGGTTGGACTGCTCGTGTTGGCCTGGTACCGGATGAAAAAAACGCCGGGCACAAAAAGCCTGCTCCTGTTGCCAATTTTTGCTTTGTCTGGAACTGTTGCGTGCGCCGCACCTGCCCAAAATGTTGTTGACCGTCAAACCCATCCCATCATGACGACCGATTCCCTCACCAGGTTTGTGAAACTGCCGAACGGCACTCAAATTGCTTACACCGAAGCCGGCGCCGGCAGTAAAACCCTGTTGTTTGTTCACGGCCTGGGCAGCAACAAAAAAAGCTGGCAAAAAAACATTGCTGCGCTGAAAGACCGGTACCGTTGCATTGCCCTCGACTTGCCGGGCTACGAGGAATCCTCCAAAGGGGCTTATGCATTTTCGATGCATTTTTTTGCGGAGACGGTCGTCGAATTCATCTGGCAATTGAAATTAGAACGGGTAACCTTAGTCGGGCATTCGATGGGCGGGCAGGTTTCCACCACCCTGGCGTTGACGCAGCCTGAGCTGATCGAAAAGCTAATCCTCATTGCTCCGGCAGGGTTCGAGACGTTTACGGAAGCAGAAAAAAACTGGTTCAAAGCGGTGTATACGCCGGCGGTCGTGAAAGGAACCTCGGTGGAACAAATCCGCAAAAATTTTGAAATCAACTTTTTTGCGTTTCCGAAAGACGCCGAATTCATGATTGAAGACCGCCTTAAACTGCGGGAAATGCCCGAGGCTTATGACTATTACTGCAACATGATTCCGCAAAACGTAATGTCCATGCTCGACGAACCCGTCTACGAACGCCTGCAAAACATCAAAACGCCGACCCTCATCCTATATGGTGCCAACGATCAACTTATCCCTAATCAATTGTTGCACAAAGGGTTGACTGTATTTGAGGTTGCCCGCAAAGGGCATTTTAAAATCCCCGGCAGCAAGCTCGCGTTCCTGCCCAACAGCGGCCATTTTGCGCAATGGGAACAGGCAGGAACGGCAAATGAAATCATTGCGGGGTTTGTGGAATAGTCATACTACTGGATATTTTCATTTCGGGGCTTCAGACCTTATAGGTTTTTAAAACCTATAAGGTCTCATTGCGCGAAAATGTCCAGTAGTATGGGAATAGTCATGCTTCTTGCCAATATTGCTAAAAAACGCGTTCTTTTCCAACCAACCTGAGCATAATAGCCATCTTTGTTTATATTCACTTCTTGTAACAAGAACACGAATGTTTATGAACAAAGTCCTGCTGTTGCGCAGATGTTGTATGATTCTGTTGTGCGCGCTCCTTCAAAATGTTCTGCCTGCTCAGGTTTCGGACACCATTCCGCCAGCCCCCGATTCGGCTGTTTCCATAGATGACGCGGTTGTGAACGGCGATTATCGGGGCATCAGCTTAGTGGATTTGCTCTCCATCTGGCAGGAGCGCTTTGGGGTGAAGTTTTATTTCGACCCCGAAATTGTGCCTCAATACAAAGTCTATATCCAGTTCAAAGACGACCGGTTTTATCCTGCTTTGCGCAAAGCATTGGAAGGCAACAACCTCGCTTTTAGTTTGTTGAGCAAAACCACCATCGTGATTGCACCCCGGCAAAGTCTCAATAAAGAATACGCGATGAACATAGCCGCCGAGTGGGAAGCCGGGCGCTACACCTGGCCCGACCGCAACCTTGCCACGGAAATATCGCTGAGTTTTGGATCAACTTCCGCTTCGGCGCTTAGCGCAAAAACGTACCAATTTCGGGGCAGGCTCTACGACGAACAAACCGAAGAACCGGTCATTGGCGCCACCCTTTTGGTGCAGGCTTTGGAACGCGGCACGGCAACCGATGCGGATGGGCGTTTCAACCTGGCCCTGCCACCGGGCAAACACCAGGTGCTGGTGCAATCGGTGGGGTACCGCAACCTGACCATCAACTTAGAAATCTTCAAAGACGGGCAGGCGGATATCGCGCTGGCGCAATTTGTGATGAGTTTGGATGAAGTCATCGTCAGCGCAAAATACGCCGATGCCAACGTGCGCAATACCCAGATTGGCGTTGAAAACCTGAGTGTAAAAACCATCCGCGAACTGCCCTCCCTTCTGGGTGAACCGGATTTGATCAAGGGCCTTGAAACCCTGGCCGGCGTGACTACCGTGGGCGAAGGCGCTGCAGGATTCAACGTGCGCGGCGGGAATATTGATCAGAACCTCGTGCTGCAGGACGGCGCGCCTTTTTACAATACGGCCCACGCACTGGGTTTCTATTCTGTGTTCAATACCGACATCATCAGCAATGTTTCGCTTTACAAAGGCGCTATTCCGGCGCAGTACGGCGGACGTACCTCCAGCGTGCTGGATGTACAGTTGCGCGAAGGCAATTTTCAGGAAGTCCACGGTTCTGGCGGCATTGGCCTTGCCTACAGCCGGTTGAGCATCGAAGGCCCCCTTTGGCGCAACCGGATTTCCGGCATTGCCGCAGTGCGCGCTTCCTACTCCAACTGGATGCTGAAGGTGGTGCGGCAGTACGAAATCAGAACAAGCGCCGTTAATTTTTACGATTTTACAGCAAAACTCAGTTTTAAACTCACTGATCGCCAAACGCTTACGCTAACCGGTTTCCAAAGCAGCGACTACTTTCGCTATTCTAAAGAATTCGGGTACGAGTGGAAAAACCAAAATGCGGCTTTGGGCTGGAACGTTATTTTTTCAGACCGGTTTTCCTCCGCTTTCAGGGCGGTTGTGGGCAAATACACCAGCAGCTTGTTTGAAGAAGGCGGTACGAATGCTTCGCGGCTTGGAAACGGGTTGACGAATATTTCCCTGAAGCAAAGCGTTTTTTTTCAGGCGAATGCCGATTGGGAGTGGATGGCCGGCGTGGAAGCGACGCGGTATTTGCCCCAGGATGAACGCTTAGAAGCGTATGGCGAAAGCTCTACTGTGGCGCCGATGTCGCTGCCAAAAGATCGGGGCGACGAATGGGCCGCTTTTTTGCAAACAGAAGGTAAAATTTCGGAGCGGTTGTTCTTTTCTGCGGGACTACGTTATTCCGGATTCATACAACGTGGGCCGCGTTCGGTTTATACCTACCAGGAAGGAGTACCCAGAGAGGTCAGCACCATCATTGACATCACGGAATATGGTAAAAATGAAGCCATTCAAACCTACAGCGGCCTGGAGCCGCGCTTTTCCATTAAATGGCAATTAGGCCCCGAACGTTCGATCAAAGCGGGTTACAACCTCATGCGGCAATACATCCACCTCATTTCCAATACGTCAGCCGCTACCCCCGTTGACCTTTGGCAAGTGAGCAACACGCATATCCGCCCGCAGTTGGCCCATGTGTATTCGCTTGGCTATTTCCACAATTTTCAAAAAAACCTCTGGCAGGTATCTGCCGAAGTTTATTACAAAGACTTAGATGGGATTGTCGCGTACAAAGAGATTCCCAGGCTGCTGATCAATGAATATCTGGAAACAGAATTGCTTAGTGCTGTGGGAAAGGCTTATGGCGCTGAATTTTCGGTTAAAAAAACCTCGGGCCGCTGGAGCGGGCAGTTTGCTTACGCCTGGTCGCGGAGCTTCGTGCAAACCCGCGACGCTTTGCCCACTGAAACCGTCAATGGTGGCGCCTGGTTTCCTTCTAATTTTGATCAACCCCATCAGATCAACCTGACGCTGAAACGGCAGGTCAATCCGGTTCATGCGTTCACGGTGAATTTCACCTATCGAACCGGCCGGCCATTTACGACCGCTGAAGCGGGATACAGCGTTGGCGGGGTGGTCATTTCTCACTATTCGCTGCGCAATGAAGGGCGCATTCCCGACTACCATCGCTTGGACATCAGCTACACGGTGGATAAAACTGCGTCGAAAGAAAAAGGCTATCGCAGCAATTTTACGTTTTCCATTTATAACCTGTATGCCCGCAGCAATGCCTTTTCGGTTTTTTACAAACGCAATGTTTTCAACCAGCAGCAGGTTTATCGGTTGGCAGTGATTGGCACGGCTTTGCCTGCTATATCCTATAACTTCATCTTTTAAGAACGAGGTTGGGACTGCCAACTGCTAACTGAAAAACTGCCAACTCAATAAAAGATTCACTATGCATACTTCCAAATTTTCAATCATTGCAATACTACTGGCAAGCGGCATCTTCCTCCATTCCTGCGTGGATGCTTTGGAGTTTAATCCCACGGAAGGGGAAGAACTGTTGGTGGTGGATGGAAAACTGACAACGTCGGGCGAAGATCAGTTCCTGCGCTTATCGCGGACGGCTGCGGTGGGCCGGAGTGACAATTTTCCGCCTGTGACCGGTGCCAGCGTCACCCTCCGCGATGAGTTGGGTAATATAGTGGGTTATGAAGAAACCCAACCCGGCAGATACCAGCTCGATGGTAGCGCCATGCAGGGCGTATCGGGACGCACCTATATCCTGCGCATCGAAACGGACGGAAAAGTGTATGAATCCAAACCCGAAACCATGCCCCAAAACATAGAAGCCGACAATAGCTTTTTTGTCATTGTAAACCAGAAGTTTGTCAACATCCATACCAGTGTGCAAATTCCTGCTGACCTAACTCTGGGGCCCTTCCTCAAATGGCGTATTGATAATGTCTGGCAGGTGAACGAGATCTATTGCGGGCCTTTCGATCCGACCGATGTTTGTTATGTAAAACAGACCTTCAGCAACCAATTGCTGCCAATACTCGACGGCAGTCTGCTCGCACGTGGCGAAACTGCCAGGCCTTTTGTTGCGGTAAAAGAAGCGGATAAAACCTTCGGAGAGGTGGTTTATTTCAACCTGTATATGGAAACCCTTACGCCCGATGCTTTCAAATACTGGAACAAAGTATCCCTGCTGTTGACCCAAAGCGGCAGTATTTTTGATGCCCCTCCCGGCGCGATCCGGGGAAATGTCACGAACCTCAACGACCCAAATGAATTGGTGCTGGGCTATTTTTATACGGCGCCGGAAGATACTACTCATGTGAAAGTGCTGGCTTCGGATTTTTTGCCATACACCATCAATCCCTATTGTGGGGTTGCAGGTTTTCCGCCTTTTCCGTTGCCGACGGAGTGTTGCACGTGTACGCGGTTGCCGAATTCGTCGTTGGTGAAGCCGGATTATTGGGAGTAGTTCGTGTCTGTCTTTATAGTCCGATAGCTTTTTTTTTACCACATAGGGGTTTTCACATAGGCGGCTTCCCAGTGCTATGTGGTCTATCCCGCTGAGTCGGGACAAGTTGTGAAAACCCCTATGTGCCCTATGTGGTAAATTTTTACTTTACGATCTTTTCAAAAACCATCCCGTCAAACTCCAATTTTTCTACTTCCCCGTTGGTTTTCAATATGAATCGCGCTGTGGCATTGCCATACCAGGCCTTCTCATAAGGACCATAAAAAGTATCGTAATGCCAGTGTTGAAGCTTGGCTTTCACAAACTGGTTGACGTTGAAAACAAGCTGGTTCTCCAAAATTGAAATTTGTACTTCCCCGTAAAGCGGGTCGGTATATTTGCCGATGTAGGCTTCTAAGGGCAGGGAAGACCGGGTGTTAACCACGCGTTTGGCTTCAAAATCTTTTTCAGCTTTATCTCCCTGCTCCCGAAAGCCATTGTAAAGTTTCAGGAACTCGGCGCTCCAATCGCGGTTGCCGCCTAAAGCAAACAGGTCGAATGCTTTGTACATCAGGGCATGGCGCACCTCTGCGTGATCGAAATTTCCGAACACATAAATCCCGATTTTTTCTTCCGGCATTTGGCCGTGGATGGCGATGGCGCCGGCTAAACTTCCGGTGTGGAAGTTCACTTTTTTCCCTTTGTAGTCGTGTTGAAACCACCCAAGGCCGTAGGTGGTCCAGTTGGGCTTCGTAAGTTGTTGGGTAGGATAAAACTGGTTAGCCGGCACGAGGGTTTGCGGTTTGAAAAGCTCCTGAAAAGTGGCGGGCTGAAGCAAGCGACCGCTTTCGTATTTGCTGCTGTCGAGCATGCAAAGGACCCATTTACCCATGTCCCCCACAGAAGACCATACGGAACCCGCAGGCCCAATCTGGTCGGCACTGGTGTTTTCAATAACCTCAATTTTGCCGTTGACCAAATAGTGTGGGCTGGTTTGGTTGGGATCAGTGGCCGCTGCTTCCCGGGTAGGCCGGGTGCGAGTCATTTTCAATGGTTCAAAAACCCGTTGGCGGACAAATGTTGCCCAGGTTTGGCCGCTGATTTTTTCAATCACCTGGCCAGCTGCGAGGTAAAAAATATTTTGATAAACGAAGCTGGAACGCAGGGAGTAGGCGGGTTTCACCAACCGCATTTTATGCAGCACTTCGTCAGAGGAAATTTTCATGCCAGCCCAAAGCACATCCGAATTTCCGACGCCGCTGTTGTGGATGAACAGGTCTCTGATCCGCAGTTCGCGCGTTGCATAAGGATCGTACAATTGGAAATCGGGCAGGTATTGGATTACGGGATCGTCCCAGTTTACCTTGCCTTCATCCACCAGGATGCCCATACAAACCGCGGTCATGGCTTTGGTGGTAGAAGCGCAGGTGAACAGGGTTTCGGTATCCACCGCATCCGGTTTTCCCAGTTCTTTTACGCCGTAACCTTTCGTAAAAATGACCCGGTTGTCTTTGACCACAGCAACCGCAAGCCCCGGCACCTTCCAATCCTGGCGCGCTTGTTCCACGTAGGTGTCGAATTCTTTGATTTGTTTGGCATAATTGGTGATGGGTACTTTTTGCGCAAAGCACGATACCGCAACGAGGCAAAAGCACAGGAAAAACAGGTTTTTCATGATTTAATTATTGTGTAAATTCAGGAAATAAGCTGTTCAGGCCCGCTTCACTCGCCCCGCAAATGCCCCGTTCAGTTATCAGGCCGCTTACCAATCTCGCCGGGGTCACATCAAAGCCGTAATTGGCTGCCGGACTGCCCGGCGGCGTCAGGAGCACCTGTTCGATTTTGCCATTTTTCCAGCCCTGAATATACTGCACTTCTGTTGCACTGCGCTCTTCGATGGGGATTTCTGCAACGCCGTCGCGCATGCTCCAGTCTATGGTGGAAGAAGGCAGCGCAACGTAAAAAGGGATCGAGTTGTCTTTTGCGGCAAGCGCTTTGAGGTAGGTGCCGATTTTGTTGGCCACATCGCCGCAACGGGTCGTACGGTCGGTTCCGGTGATGACGAGGTCCACCATGCCGTGTTGCATCAGGTGCCCGCCGGCGTTGTCGGTGATGACGGTATGCGGCACGCCGTGCTGCAGCAGTTCGAAAGCTGTGAGGCGCGCGCCCTGGTTCAGCGGCCGGGTTTCGTCCACCCAGACGTGTATGGCGATGCCTTTGTCGAAAGCGGCATAAATCGGCGCGGTGGCGGTGCCGTAATCCACGCAGGCCAGCCAGCCCGCGTTGCAATGGGTGAGGATGTTGACGGGTTGTCCGCCTTTTGCCGCACTGATGGCTTCGAGCAGTGGCAGCCCGTGTTCGCCGATCATGCGGCATTGTTCGGCGCTTTCGTCGGCGATGAATTGCGCGGTTTGTTGAGCCTGTGCGATTTTGTTTTCCTTGCCGGCCACTTTCGCCAATTGCTCCCGCATCAATTCCAGCGCCCGAAACAAATCCACAGCGGTTGGGCGCGTCGCATTCAGGTATTCGGCAGCCTGTTGGATATGCGCTTCAAATCCAGCTCCTTCCAGCGCTTCCCGCACCGCAAAATACATGCCCCAGGCTGCGGTGGCGCCAATGAGCGGGGCGCCGCGCACGTGCATGTCGCGGATGGCGCGCGCGCAATCTTCCATCGAGCGCAGGTTCATGAGTTCGATTTCGTGCGGAAAGCGGCACTGGTCGAAGATTTGGACAAGGGTGTCATCCTGAAGCCAGATGGAGCGGTAGTGGTGGTTGTTGATTTTCATGCGTGCGCGGTAATTTTACCGCGTAGATAATTCAAAAACCTGAGAAAACCAATTTAAGAAAAGTTGCACAGGTGCTGCATTTATTTCAAAGTAACCGGCTTCAATTGCCTGTTCTCGCTTGCATATCAGCATCAACCTGATCGCTACAAATTCTGGTAGCATCACAAAAAATGAACAACCGGGCTTAACTTTGCTAAAACTATTGCAAAACTAAGAGCTCGTTCAATCACGAATTCCAGAACAAGCTCAAAAACCACAGTTATGAGAAATGGAGTAGATGCTGCTTATGACGAAAGTACGTTAATACTATCCGAAAAAATGATCATGCGTGCATTAAATGACCTTCGTATAATGGAAGGTGATGGGCGAATGGAGTTTTTTGAACTGAAAGAAAAAATAGAACAGGAAGCATTTCTAAGGGAGAACAAGCAAATCATTGAAGGCTATTTAAAAAAAGTTGAAAGCAACATGAACAGTGTTGTGATGGTAGCCCCGGTGTCCTCGATCTTTGAATCACCCGACAGTGATTATGTAATTCTTATATCCAAACCATTGTATCTTAGGAGGGTATCTGAAGAACACAGCATCTGTAAGAATTCTTCCTATGCGTTTCAACCATCCGCTTTTTGTTATGGATCGGGCTTTTTCGTGAAGGAAAAAGAAGACCATACAAAAGTTGTTGCAACAGCTGCCCACATTCTGGTAAAACCAGGTTTAGAAATTGAAAAAATCCGGTTTATTCATGGTATTCAAATAAATAAACCGGGTGATTTTGCACATAATATTGTTGTTCACAAATCCCAGGTTTACAAACCGATACGAATGGACAACCCACTGCCCCATTCCGATTATGAATTGTTTTCCAATAGCAGCGATTGGGCTTTTGTAGCGGTAAAGCCTGCTTATGAACAATTTAGCCAACCCCGGATTTTACCATCTGTGGTGAGCATCCAGGCAACACCTGTTCAGGAAAACACCCACCTTTATGCCATTGGGCACGGATTGGGATTACCTTTGAAAATTTCGTTTGACGGTGAGATCATGTCTTTTGCCTCCCGAAATATTTCAACGGGTATGAAAGGGAAAACATTTTTTGAAAGTAAACTAACGCTTTTGGGGGGCAATTCGGGGTCCCCGGTTTTTTCTGCCGAAAACCACGAACTTGTTGGTCTTTATATGCGGGGCGTGAAAAAACTGCATTTAACCGAAAATTACAAATGCCTCAGGGTCAAAAACGAAGGCGACCCGTTTGAAGGCCAGGAATGTCTGTGTGTACACGATGGAACGAATTTCTACGAAAGATTAAAAACGATCTGATCATTAATAAATTTAAAAATTATGCCGCGAGAAAATCTAAAAAACTATGTCCCTTATGTTTTTCTAATGACGGGAGAAGCCGGGCAAAGCGAGTATGAGATTTTTATTTGCATTCCTCATCAGGTAAATGAAAAAGTAAACGACATATCCGTAGCAGAAGGTATGTATTCAAACGGAACCACTTTTCTTAAATTTGAAATCATAGAAGTTGAAAGCGCTGGGGTGGGCAAATTTTATAAACGGGTTTCACTTCACCCGAATGCCAAGGCAACTGCAGGGGGCTACACGTTCAATCCCGCTACCTTCTGCGTACAAGTTGAAACACAACGGGATACCGTAGTTAACGGACAGCATGTCACCCTCATGCAATCCACCAAAATCTTTTACAACACTGCAGATGAAGGCACAGGAGAAAATGGCCAGATTGCTTTCGATTGTCCTTATCAATACCTCGTTAATCCTCATGAAGTTACAGGACGGGAAGTTGCAGAATACGAACCCTATTGTTTGGTGCCCCTCAAGGAATTTGAAACCAATATACTTTCTCAATTGAGTGTTGATCCTGCCGACGGTATTCCCGGTCAATTTCGACAGGAAATCACCCTTACGCCGGTAGCGCTTGTAGATGTTGATGATACATCAAATCCTGACGGAATTGATACGAATACCATGACAAAATACCGTGAAATAGCGCCTGTAATTATCGAAGCAAACAGTGTAATTTATACAGATCCGGATATCATTGAAGGTTGGGTTGAAGTTATTGTCAATCCCCAGAGTGCTTCAGGCAAAAATGGAAAAAAGCGAAAAGGCAGGCTAAGTAATGCCAGTTCTGATACAAACCCGACTTCGTTTATTGATTCCCCATTTGACTAAACCATTACAAAAGGTCAATGCTTTTGTAATTATTCCGATTCAAAAGTGTTGACCTTGTTTATCATTCCTATCATCACATGAATACAATAAAAACATATTTAATCACCCTGCTGTGTTTGGCGCCAGTGGCTTCCTGGGCACAGTCTTCAAAAGAAAAAGAGGTAAATGATCTTTTGTTGGTTGCTGATAGCTTACAGAAAAAGCACGAATACCTGCAAGCGAGAACGATGGCCGGTCAAATATTGAGATTAGCTGAATCAAGTCCCCCTTATCGCCGGGGGATTGCTGATGCTTATATGCTGATTGGATTAGCTTACAAGGGAGAAGGAGAAAATGAGGCTGCATTGGAAAATTATAGAAAAGCGCTTAGAATACGGGAGGATGTACTCAAAGACCGGATTGGGGTTGCCCGCACCTACGGTAGTATGTCGAGTGCATTGTTAGAAATCGGAAACGTTGAAGAAGCATTGAACAATGCTAAAAAAGCAGAAGCCATCTACCTCGCCATGCGTTCCCTGGAAACCGATTCGCTTCGAGCCAGACTTTATAGCGGTATGGCAAATGTTTTAGAAGCACTGGACAGCCTGGATAAGGCGATTGAAATCAATAGAAATGGGTTGGCACTTTCTTCGATCGCTAAAGATACAGCCACAATGGCGAAGGGAGAATATGGGTTGGCCTTGAGGCTCGTCGAGCTTGAGCGATACGATTCAGCTATTTTTCATCTGAAAACGGCTTTAGGACTGAATCAAACGATGCGACCTCCCGACAGTATTTTTTTGGGTCAAATTTATGAAGCGCTAGGAGTCATTGAAATGCGAAAACGTCCTTCAAATCTGGATAGCGTCATATTTTACCTTAAACTGGCAGAAGCGGTTACGTTAAGATTTACAGATGCAAAAGGAAGGTTATCCAATATTTATTTCAACCTTGCGGAGGCGTATGAGAACAAAGACGAGCTGGATCAGGCTGCAAGCGCTTATCAGCAAGCATTGGAATATTATCCTGACGCAACAAATGAACCCAATTTTTCTGAGCTGTTGAAAACCAGAATTTCAGGAATTGAATTTGATAAAGAGCGACGAAAGGTTGGAAAGTGGCTTTATATGGCCCTTGTGGGGCTGATCCTGGCTTTAATTATTATTTTGTTTTTTATTTATTCTAATTATAGAAAAGAAAAATCCAACGCAGTTACCAATAAATTACTGCTGACAACTGCCGAAAAAAACAAAGCGCTTGAAGATGAAATGCGAATGCTTCGGCATGATATTGTTAAGAATTACTTGCACATAATTAACAGGTTAATTGTAGAAAATACGATAGAAAATACTGCCAAAACTTTTGATCAAATAAAACATGAAATCAATGAGCTGCTCGTTTTGCTCGGTTATCCAAATGCTTCGAAAAATATAACCCCAACAACACTGAAAGCGCTGGCAAAGGCCATGCATGTGAAAGCACAGATTACATCCGGAATTGCGGTAGTGAATGGAACGCTCTTTGAGGATTTGCCTGATTTGCCCGTCTCAGAAAAATTAGTGTCCGAATTGATGCTGATTGTTGTAGAAGCGTTTACAAATATTCGTAAATATGCCTTTGATGTCAATACGCCCTACAAAACGGCAAGCATCAGCTTGGAATATCACTACGAAGACGGATTAACCTTAGTGATTGAAGATAAAGGAAAGGGATTCGATTATGAAACGGCCAATAAATCAGGCTTGAACAGCATAGAAACAAGGGCCAATACAATCAATGGTAAACTAACGATCCATTCCGAAATCGGAAAGGGGACTACGATAAAATTAAGGTTTCCCGGAGTGCTTAATTTATGATAGCAACTAATACCTCACAAATAATGATAAAAATTATTGCTGTTGACGATGACACTGCATTTCTGGATTATTTAACCAGAGAGGTATTTCCGGCATCAGATACAGAATTTAAACTAGCGCAATGTATCAGTAACATGGGAGACAAGTATAATATTGACTTCATGTTGCAAAAGATCAAGCAAATACAGCCGGATGTCGTCTTTATGGATATGTCTTTTACTTTAGTTGGCAAACCACAAGATTATGGCGTAGAGTTGGTGAAAATAATTCTGGCACGTTTCCCGGAGCAAAAAATCCTTATGCTGGTGGGTGACGGAGATTTTACAGAAGAAGAGTTTTTTGACAAAATCTTCCGTTCTCTTCAGGCCGGGGCTGCTGCGTATCTTGGCAAACGAGAGGTGCTTAACTGTCGTGAAGCAATTAAGGAGGTGATTAACGGGGACAAATACATCAGCAAAGAAACGACTAAAATGCTGCTCATGGGGATCCAGGGAGAAGCATTAGAAGCAAGGAAAAAATATAAATTAACCAACCGGCATATCGAAGTATTGTGGCTGTTTTCACAGGATCTGACCGCTGAAAAAGTCGCCGAGCAGATGACCAACAGTGATGGGAAAGCATTAACCGTTGATGCAGTTCACTTTCATCTTAAAACAATACGCAGAAAATTATTAGGCAAAAAAACCGGAGGTACCTTACACGGATTAATCGCCAAAGCGCTTAGGGAGAAAATAATTGATTAAAGTTAAGAGGATTATCTAACAGGCCGTTTTATTAGATGAATACATTTACAAGACAGGCAACTTGTTGTACATCAGCAAGTTGCCTTCTTTGTTTACAAGTTCTTGTAGTTTTCCCGATATAGGGTTTTACACCCGATCTTTGCATTGACCTCTGATATATCCCCATATCCCCGAAATGCCGGGTGAATGTAGTCTAAGGCTCGCCCGTACGAAGTTCCGTACGGGCAGCCAGTACCTCTCTAACTATTCCATATAAAACGTCTCCTCTGCCGGCCTCAACGCCCGTTTCAGCCACAACGGCCTGCGCAGCCCATTTGGGCCAGGCGCCGGCCTTGCCAGTTCCAGCCACTTTTTATACACCTCAAACGACTTTTTCGTATCCACAAAAACATCGCCGTAAGTATCGCCGGGCAGGGCTTTTTCTAAGCGCACTTTCTGGTGCCAGCAATGCATCCCGCTGATGGGGTCGGGGTGAACCGGGAAGGTAATGTTTTGATGCACGCCGCCGTCGCTCCAGAAAATGCGGGCACTGTCTGCGTCTTTGCTCTCAAAAGGCTGGATGTCGGTGATGGTTTTCATGCTCCAGCCGCCCTGGCCGTCGGTGTCAATTTTTACCGTGTTGGTGGCCCAGCGGTTGCCAGGTACATCCTGCGGCCTGCGCCAGCGGCCTAAGTGGTGGGAACAGGCGACCACCCCGGGCTTCATGCCTTCGGTGACCCAGACCTTATCCACAAAATAACCGATTTCTGTATTGATGCGCAGCAGGTCACCCGTGTCCACACCAAGGGCCTGCGCGTCTTCCGGATGGATCCAGATTGGGTTGCGGTTCGAGATTTCATACAACCACTTGGCATTGCCGGAGCGGGAGTGGATCAACGTAGGCAGGCGGAAAGTTGGCACCAACGGGTATTCGCCTTTTGAGCGGTCCATTTCTTCTTCGTGAATATGGCTTTTGATGTAGGTGGGAATGGTGTATTCAGGCCATTTCCAGTCTATCATGGTTTGCGAGAAGAACTCGTTTTTGCCGGAAGGCGTCGGAAATCCTTCTACTGGCTTGCCCTCGTGGATAACACCGATGGTTTTGCCTTTTTTGCGAACACGGCCTTCTTCTATTACAGCGCCATCAAGCTCTTTTTCCGACAGCTCGCGCAGGTTTTTGGTATAAACGGATTCTTCCACCAAAAAAGCGCCGTATTTGCGCATGTAGTCCAGCGCAGTCAGACCCTCTTTGGCCGCTGTTTCGGGCAGCCCTTTTGTGTTTTCAAAAATAAACTGGTAGTATTCGTCCACCGTCACTTTTTCACCGGGGCGATACGGCGAGATAAAATGCTCGCGGATGCCCAGTGAACCATCGGGGTCAATGCGCCACGACAATTCGATCCAGAACTCGTCTTCTTCCCAGACTTCGCCGGGGTTGACTTCGTATGTAAATTCGATTTTGCGGCCATCACGGCGCGCTTTTTCACGCAACACCGGCTGCCGGAAAGCGATCCAGACGCCTGCATGGGTTTCGTAGGTGTTCAGGTCGTGGCGCTCGGAGGCTAATCCTACCGGAAGCACATAATCAGCAAAATAAGCCGTTTCGCTCCAGGTGGGCGTCAGCGCAATGTGTTGCCCGAACAGGCTTTCATCCGAAAAAGCCTCCATCCACGAAAAGCCGTCGGGGTAAGTCCAAACCGGATTAAATACCCTTGAAAAATAGACGTCCATTTTGCCGCGGCCTTCCTTGAGGAAATGCGGCAACAGGAACGACATTTCAAAAAATGCCAGTGGGTATTCTTTCGGAAAATGCAGTTCGTTCCAGAATTTTTGTGCAGGCGGATGGTCGAAAAACTTGGGGTGGTATTTGTTCCAGGTATTCGGCGACGTGCCGCCCTCCGTGCCCACCGAACCGGTCAGCACATTCAGAAAATGCAAACAACGCGCTACAGCCCAGCCGCCGAGGTTGCCGCTGCCCGCCGAGCGCCAGTTATGCGAAGCAAACCGCGTGCCTGCTTCGCCGATGACTTTGGCCACCTCGCGGATCATGGACGCCGTAGCGCCGCTTTCGGCTTCAGCGTATTCCGGGGTGTATTCGGCGTATACATCTTTCAGCACCTCGATGAACGTCTCAAACGTGCAGGGGCGGTCAGGATACACCGCTTTCAGGTATTCATCCCAGTTAACCCAGTTTTCTACGTAATCGCGGTTGTACCAGCCGTTGATGATGATTTCGCGGGCGATCGCCAGCAACAGCGCAGCCTCCGAGCCGGGGTAAGTCGGCATCCAGTAGTCGGCCATGCTGGCGGTATTGGAAAGGCGCGGATCCAGCACGATGAGTTTGGCGCCTTTCATTTTGCCTTCGATGATGCGCTGTGCATGGGGATTGAAATAATGGCCGCTTTCCAAATGCGCTGAAATCAGCATGATGGCTTTCGCGTTGGCGTGGTCGGGCGAAGGGCGGTCGTGGCCGTACCAGAGCGCGTAGCCGAAGCGGGCGCCCGACGAGCAGATATTGGTGTGGCTGTTGTGGCCGTCCACGCCCCAGGCTTGCAGCACGCGGTCCATGTAGCCTTCGTGGCCGGGGCGTCCTACGTGGTAAGCGACTTCGTTGTTGCGGCCCTCTTGCAAAGCTTTGCGGATGCGGCCGGCGATGTCGTCGAGCGCTTCGTCCCAGGAGACGCGGTCCCATTGGCCGTCGCCGCGTTTGCCATTGCGCTTCAGCGGGTAAAGGATGCGGTCTGGGTCGGTAATTTGATTGATGGTAGCAGGGCCTTTGGCGCAGTTGCGACCCCGGCTGCCCGGGTGCCACGGGTTGCCTTCAAACTTGCGTACCTCGTTTGTTTCTTTGTCAATATAAGCCAGCAGGCCGCAGGCGCTTTCGCAATTAAAGCAGGTGGTTGGCACAATGGAGTAGTGCTTGGCTACTTTTCTGGGCCAGGCTTTGGCTTCGTATTCCTTCCAGTCGTTCCACTGATCCGGGGGCGGAAACTGGGTCAGGTCGCCGGGTTCTGTGAGTCGGTTAACTTCATTTGCCGGCGCCGTTTCTTTGTGCAAATCGGGAATCAGGCCGATTTTTTCGGCGAAGGATTCGATGAAAGACGGTTTATGTGTTTTCTTTGTCATGATCTAACTTGTTATTTAACTTAGTGGAATCCGCTGTGGAGCTTCCACCCAAATCCGTTCAGTGATTAAGATCCCCGCCAGGGCCAACACACCAGCAATGGCCAACAGAATCGCGCTGCCCGCAAAATACATCAATACCAACGGCGCAAGATTCCCCAAGAGCACTGTTCCCAGCCAAAAACGGCGGCTGTAGCGGCCTTTCAAAATCATTTTTACGGTTGCTGCTGCATCGGAAGAACCGTGTGTAGTGCCGAGTTCCAGCAACAGGATCACTAAATTTGCACCAATGGCGCCGTAGAGCATATTTTTCAAAAATAGTTGCCATTCGGGCGTCATATCCAGGAGCATTCCGGCAACCAAAAAGATGGCTGCGCCGGCCATCAGGCTATGTACGAGCATGTGCAACGACAACATTGGGCTTTGCCAAAAATCGCGTCCCTTGGCCTGTGCAAACAGAAAAGCCGTGTAGACTGCAGCGATTATTGCAAAAATGGCGGTGGCGATCAAAACCCCGGCTTTAAGGCCCTCCCATTCAAACCAGATGGTTGCAATCCAGAGGGTGAGCAAACCGCCGAAAATCGTCAGGGCGTAACCGCCTTTTACCAACCAGGAGCGCCATTGCGGACGCAGTAGGACGTATACAAAACGCATGGGCTGGTCGAGGTCTTTGACCAGCAGCGCAGTCGTGAGGATGAGGAACAGGAGAGATAAACCTGCGCTCGCCCACCAGTCATTTGCGGTAAGCATATCCCCTTTGCCAAAAAGCCAGGCTAAAAACGGTACAAGGAAAGCGCCGGCTGCAATGGCTTTTGTCCAGACGTATTGCCAAACCTCGCTTCCCCAGAGAATGCCTTTATCGGGCGCATCGTAGTAGCGGCGCGCTTCCTGACCCATGAGGGCGTCAATGGACCTTAAACCGACCGGTTGTCCCTTCGATACTTCGTCCGCAGCGTATCCGTTTCCGGTAGCTGCCAGTGCCGCCGTGACTAAGTTATCGCCATTGAAAGCCAATTTTTCAGAATAGTGACCTACTCCGCGTTCCTGGGCGCTAAAAGCGTAGTTACTTTTGGAAGTTGCGGTGGGATTGAGCGACCATTCGTCGCCGTCTATATAAAACAGGTTTGGCACGGTTCCCTTGGCGGGTTTGCGCACCGTTACCTGTTCCTGGGACAGGAGCATGGCGATTTCGCTGTGGGGGTTGTCCATGTCGCCAGAAATAATGGCGTGTTCCGGACAAACATTCACGCAGGCGGGTTCCAGCCCGACGTCTACGCGGTGCGCGCAATAATTGCACTTGGCTGCGGTGTGGCTCTCCGGATCAATGTAGAGCGCGTCATAAGGGCAGGCCTGCATGCAGGAACGGCAACCGATACAACGGTTCTTATCGAAATCCACAATCCCGTCCTTGCGGAAATACAACGCTTCCACCGGGCAGATTTCCACACAGGGAGCATTGGTGCAGTGGTTGCAACGCATCACTGAAAAAACGCGGCGCGTATATGGAAATTTACCTTTTTCCACCTGTTTTACCCAGGTGCGAAAGACGCCAAGCGGCACGTCGTGCTCCTGTTTACAGGCAGTCGTGCAGGCGTGACAACCAATGCATTTGCGGTTGTCTATTACAAAACCGTATTTCATCCCTGGAGATATTAGATGTTAGATTTTAGATATAAGATTTTAGACATTAGATTGCCCCTTGCCCCTTGCCCCTTGCCAATTTGCCCTTTGCTCCTTAACTCACCCTCCCGAATTTGCCATTGCTGCTTCCGCGCGCGGCATATCCGTTTTGATGATTTCGTTATAGCCGCCGGCAATGTCTATCAGGTTGTGAAAACCCCTTGCTTTCAGGATGGAGGCAAAAACAACCGACCGGTAGCCGCTGCGGCAAATCATATAATACGGGTCTTTGTTGTTGAAATGATCCATATTGTCGTTGATAAAATCGAGCGGCACATTTTCTGCATCGCGCAGGTGATCGCTGCTGAATTCTGAAGGTTTGCGCACGTCAATCAAGTGGATGGCCGGGTTCTTATGGTAAATTTCGGCCAGTTTCGCAGCCGGAATAGATTCGATTTGTTCGACGTCTTTGCCTGCTTTTTCCCAGGCTACTATGCCGCCTTCGAGGTAGCCGATGCAGTTGTCGTAACCAACCCGGGCCAAGCGCACTACCGTTTCTTCTTCACGACCTGCCTCGGTCACCACGACAATCGGTATCGTGAGGTCGGTAATCAGCGCGCCAACCCAGGGCGCAAATTGCCCGTCCAAACCAATCGAAATAGAGCCGGGCACATGACCCTGGCAGAATAGCTGCGGGGCCCGAACATCCAGCACCAAAGCATTTTCATGTTCAACGGCTTGCACCACTTCGTCCGGCGACAAAGCACGGGCGCCGCGTTCCATAACGAGGTCAATGCTTTCGTAACCAGTTTTATTGATTTTTGCGTTTTTGGCAAAATACTGCGGCGGCGCTGCCAGTCCTTCTGTTACTTCATGAATGAACTCTGCGCGGGTCATGTCTGCGCGAAGGGCATAATTGCTTGCTTTCTGTTGTCCAATTGTACTCCAGGTTTCGGAAGACATATTTTTTCCACAAGCCGAACCGGCGCCGTGTGCCGGGTAGACGATGACGTCGTCGGGCAGCGGCATCAATTGGTTGCGCAGGCTGTCGTAGAGCCAACCGGCAAGGTCTTCTTTGGTGAGCGATCCTTTCTTTTGTGCCAGATCCGGACGCCCCACATCGCCGATAAATAGCGTATCGCCGGTGAAGACCGCGTATTCTTTTCCCGATTCATCGTACAGCAGGTAGCAGGTACTTTCCGGCGTATGTCCCGGCGTATGCAATACTTTGAATTTCAATTTGCCAAGCTGCAATTCTTCGCCGTCTTTGGTTTCATGTTTGGCGAAAGCCGTATCTGCATTGGGGCCATAAACGATGGTTGCCCCGGTTTTTTCTGCCAGATCGAGGTGGCCGGAAACAAAATCGGCGTGAAAATGGGTCTCAAAAATGTACTTGATTTTTGCGCCGCTTTCTTCCGCGCGCTTCAGGTACGGCCCTGTTTCCCGCAACGGGTCAATCACCGCCGCTTCTCCATTGCTCTCGATGTAGTAAGCACCTTGTGCGAGGCAACCGGTATAGATTTGTTCAACTTTCATAATTTGCTTTATTTGATTAAGCTCACAGTATTTCAGTTGGCAGTATTTCAGTTGGCAGTTGGCAGGATTGCATCACGTAAATTCAATTTATTGATAAACAACATACTGAGGTGAAAATCCCCTGCCAACTGCGCCCTGAAAAACTGCCAACTTGCTTTCATAACTCCAGCACCTCAATCGCATGCCGATGCATGACAATTTTTCCGTGCTGTTCTAGTTTTTTTAATAGCCTCGACACCACTTCGCGCGAGGTATTCAAATCATTGGCAATGGCCTGGTGGCTGATGGTCAAAATTTTGCTCTGCGTTTCCCGGCACTGCCGTTTCAGGTAAAATTCAATGCGCTCGTCTAAGCCTCTGAAAGCCACATTGTCAAAAGCAAGCAAGACCTCTTCCAGGCGATACCGGAACGTATCTATGACGAAACGCCCCCAGCTTTTGTAGCGCATCAACCAATCTTCCATGTGGATATGAGAGACCATGACCGCATCTGTTTCCTCCACCGCCACTGCGCGAACCGTACTGATTTCATTGCGTTCGGTGCAGGCAATGGACAAAGCGCAGGCTTGTCCCGGCTTGATGTAATACATGAAAAATTCAGCGCCGTCGTTGTCCTCCCGATAAACTTTTACCAGCCCTTTGGTGATAAAAAACATGTTGCGCAGGTAATGCCCGGGGTGCATCAACTGCTCGCCTTCCGAAAAGCGCCAAACGGTGCTTTCTTTTTCTAATTCAGCCAGCAGGTAAGGTTCCAGATCGTGAAAAAGCTGCCGCATGTGGCTGTGTAATTCGGTTTTGTCTTTGAGTTCTTTTGCCATCCTGTAAAATCTCGGTTATGATTCGGATCGAGCCGGACGGCAATTTCGCAATTTTTTTACGCCTTTCCTTTCAAAATCATATTCCAGTACATCCAGGGCAAGAGCCGGCGCTTTACCTGGTACATACTCCATTGCTCTTTGGTTTGATCAATCGGGAAAGACATGGCCGGTTTTTTGTCGTAATCAAATTCAGCCATAACCAATTTGCCATAACCGGTCACCAAAGGACATGCCGTATAACCGTCGTATACTCCCTGCGGGGCCTTGTTGCGAATGTCATCCAATAAATTAGCCACCACAACCGGAGCCTGTTTGCGGATGGCCGCGCCGGTTTTGGAAGTTGGCAAACTGCTCGCATCGCCCAGCGAATATACATTCCGGTAGGTATTGTGCCGGAGGCTATCTTTGTTGACATCCACCCAGCCGAGCGGATCGCCCTTCATTGCCAAGGGGCTGGTTTTTACAAAATCAGGCGCGCTTTGTGGCGGACACACGTGAATGAAATCGTAAGGTTGTTCTTTGAGTACCGGTTCACCAGCTTCGTTTTTAGTATTAAAAACGGCAATCTTTTCGTCCGCTCTGATTTCTACCAGGTCGTGGAAAAAATTGAGCTTGGCGCCAATGCGCTCCACAACTTCCAGCAACGTTTTATTGTATTCCGGAACCGCAAAAAGAAAGCTGCGTGCTGTGAAATACTGAAGGTTTGATTTGGGCAACAGGCCGTTCATGCGCAGGTAATCTCCTGCCATGTACATGATTTTATGAGGGGCCCCTCCGCATTTTACAGGGGTACCCGGATCGGTGAAAACAGCGTTGCCGCCTTTGAAATTTTTCAGGCACTCGAACGTGTATGGGGCTGTTTTGAAACTGTAATTACTCGTAACCCCGTTTTTGCCCAATGCTTCAGGCAATCCCTTGATTTTATTCCAGTCAAGCTGAATCCCCGGGCATACCACCAGGTAATCATACGAATATTGGCCGGCATCCGTAGTCAGTGTGTTGTTTTCCGGATCGAACGTCTGAACGCTTTCTTTGATCCATTGTGCGCCGGTTGGAATGACAGAAGCCTGGGGGCGTGCTGTTTTATTGACATTAAAAACGCCGCCGCCAACTAAAGTCCAGGCGGGTTGATAATAATGCGTTTCGGAAGGGTCTATGATCCCGATCTTGAGCTTGCTGTCAGCGCGCAGCAGTTGGGCTGCCACAGAAATGCCGGCGTTTCCGGCGCCCACAATGAGTATTTGATGGTGTGTTGCCATGATTCCTTTGCTTGCCATTTTTGAAATCAAATTCGGTTCAGAAAGCGTGATCCAACATAATAAGGTGTGTATGCATCGGATTCACGGTGCTAAATTAGGCAGAGCCAGCGGATGGCAACGGTGACATTAGTCACAGACGGTTCAAACAGGGGACAGATTTTTCCGAGCCAGTTTCCAAAATCTAAAAGTCAACACGATGGCAGCGAACGCCAGCGCAATTACATCCGCGTACCAAATACCGTGAATGCCCTGGCGGAGTGTAAAGGCAAGCAACAGGGCCAACGGGATCCAGATGACCCAATAAGCAAGAAAGGTCATCAGGGTTGGGAAACGCACGTCCTGTAAACCGCGCAACGTACCTGCTGCAATGGCCTGCGTGCCGTCGAACAATTGAAAAATGGCACAAATGATCAGCAACTGTCCTGCAAGGCGCAATACTTCGGGCTCGTCCACGCCATACAGCAAAGGGAATTGATGGCGCAACAAAAAGATAATCGTTGCCATGGTAAACATACAAATCACTCCGAGGATAAGCGCGGCATTGCCTGCCCGTTGCAGGTTGGGGTAATCGCGGGCCCCGAGGGCATTGCCAATCCGGATGCTGGCGCCCACCGAAATGCCAAGCGCAATCATAAAACTCAGGGCAGAAAGGTTCATGGCAATCTGGTGGGCCGCACGCGCTTCCGATGCATTGGCCAACCAACCCGCCATGATAGAAGCGCCGGAAAAAGCAGCGACTTCAAAGAAAATTTGCAGGCCCATTGGAATGCCGAGCCGGAAAATCCTGAACAGCATAGGCTTGTTTGCCTGATAAGGGATCCGAAAAGGCAAAATCTTTTTGGAGTACAGCAAAAATATAAGAATGGCCGCAGCCATGAGTACCCGGCAAATCAATGTTGCATAGCCTGATCCTGCCAGTTCCAGTCTCGGGAATCCCCAGTTGCCAAATATGAGCAACCAATTCAGGAAGATGTTGAGCACGACGCCGGCGATGGTAACAATCATTCCCACACGCGTGAGCGATAAGCCATCGCAGTATTGCTTGCCGCTAATAAAAAGCAGCATGGGGAGGTTGGAAATTGCAAGA
>JALHRK010000067.1 GCA_022841505.1 Saprospiraceae bacterium
CTCACAAATGGTGGCGCTTGCCGTGCCGGTAATGGCGCCAAGCACGGTCAGATTCAGCGTAATAATGCTGTCACAACCGTTGGCTGCCAAAAGCGTATCCCGATAAGTACCACTGGCATCATACGTTGAACTGCCCACCGAAAAGGTTTCGTCGCTGCAAATGGTTTCCGTCAGGGTAGTGAAACTGTGAGGGCGTACCGTCAGGTTCAGCGTAATTGTACTATCGCACATCTGCGGGCGCAAAGAAGGCACTACCCGGACATGCGTTCCCTGGGTCGTGAATTGTTGGCCCGCCATCGTATAACTTTCACCCTGACAAATAGATGCATTGATCGTGGTCGTTATAGCCGGCAAAACGGTCAGATTCAGTGTAATTGTACTATCGCACATCTGTGGGCGCAACGAAGGCACGACCCGGACATGAGTTCCCTGAGTTGTAAATTGTTGGCCACCCATCGTATAACTATCGCCCTGACAAATAGATGCATTGATCGTGGTCGCTATAGGTGGCAACACGGTTAGGTTGACGTTGACAGTACTATCACACCCGCCCACACTTGGTATGACTAAATTATAGAAACCCGATGTGTTGAGAAAAATACTGCCGCCCACCACGTATTCATCGCCATTACAAATCGTAGGGGAGATGTTAACCGGAGCCGGAACCGGATAGACCGTCAGGTTGAGCACGGTCTGGGAGTTACAGCCAAACGGGGTCAATTGGTTGATGGTATAAACCCCGGTTGTGCCGTAGTTTACACCTGCTATCGTCACAAATTCACCCTGGCAAATACTTTCCTGTACTAAAGTAAATTCATTGGGATGCACCGTCAGGTTTACAATTACCGTACTATCGCACCCACCGTTCACCGTGGGAAGGGTAACACTGTAAGTCCCTCCTGAAGAAAGCGCCTGGCTGCCGGGGCCACCGGGCGTTCCCACCCAGTAGATCTGGCCTGCGCAAATGGCCGCAGTCACATTCGTAAACTGTGGTGGCTGTACCGTCAGCGTGAATTGATAGATATCCAGGCAACCATCAGGCCCGGCGGTGTTTACCGTATAAGTGCCTGCGTTGGTAAAGGTCTGCCCCTGGAAATTATAGCTTTGACCCTGGCAAATCGTTGCAGAAGCAGTAAACAAATCCGGCGGCGTAATGACGATGGTCCGGCAAAAAGGAACACCCTGGCTGCATGGGTTCGAAGGCGTTACACAAAGTTCTGCAGTACCAGAAGGCGTTCCCGGAGGGATTGTAATGGCTGCATTTTGCGTGTAAGCAACTTCTACGCCGTTGAGCGTCCAGGTATAGATACTGGCGAACTGCACGGTAGTTGCATTAGCGATCAGGGTTTCACCCACACAAAAAGGGGAATTGATTGGCGGCGGGAAAGTTGCCGACTGCGTCAATTGAGGCGCTACAGTGGAGCCCGAGGTGACATCTACGCTAAAATTGCAGACGTCGCCACTATCACCATCTATTACAATAAAATAAATTCCGCCCACCTGGAGGCCTGACATGTTAAATACAGCGCCGACGTTTGGATCAATGCTGGGGTAACACTCTGACACCAGCTGAAAATTCTCACAAGTCAGTGTGTTGTAAATCCCGATTTGCAATCCATTATTTGCAGCACAACCAAAAGGCGTGATCACCATTTGAATATTTGCTGTGCCGGCTACGAACCCCACCCACTGGGTATTGTGTAATTGAGGCGCGCAGAAACCCGGAGGGGCCATACCCAGATCGGGAAT
Source organism: Saprospiraceae bacterium (assembly GCA_022841505.1). GTDB lineage: Bacteria > Bacteroidota > Bacteroidia > Chitinophagales > Saprospiraceae > JABWAJ01. Next base: position 1,750 of record JALHRK010000067.1, read on the forward strand.
CCCGTTGTTGCCAATTAAACCGTCAATGTCGCAAAGAACGCAGGCATCCTGGCAGGAGCTGGCCAATATTAGCTGGCCCCCCGGACATTCCTCGGGCGGTTCCTGGGTGAATGCCGTATTTAAGAACAAAAAAACAAGGGTGATTGAAAGTAGCAATTGCTTCATGAGCAAACGAGATTACAATGATTAGAAAATATAGTTTCCTCTATCAACATATACGAATGAAAAATACAGTGACTTCACTTCAGGCGATGAAGTGCCGCACAAAGTAAGGTCTTGGTATTGAACGGTTACAGGGGTATACAACGCAGGCCGCTTCGCGATAGGAAGCGCTGCGCAATAGGGATGAATTGTACGTTTGGCTATGCGCCGCTTTGCTTCAAACTAAGGGAAACCTTCATTTTTAGAATAAATTTCCCCGGAGGAATAGATGTTTTTTGTGCTTTTAAGGGGCAGTAATTAAAGCGAAGATACAAATATATGTTCCATCGCTGCTTTTGCAAAAAATATTTTCTGTGTCGGGATTATTGCACAATTTTTAATTTGTTCCGAACAGGAAGGGCTTGTTGTTGCAAAAACGATAAAAAAATTGCCAGGCAGCACCTGAAAAAAATCATCTGCTGCCCGGCAATCTTTACCTGAAATTTATGACTGAATGGGGTGGTCAATGCAAACGGAAGCGATCCACTTCTTCCAAGGTATCCGGATTGACCACTTCCACCTCGATTTTCTTTTTATGTACATGAAAAAACACCAGGGCATGCTGGGTGCTGAACCCACTCACAAAGGGGGTCCAGGGCGTTTGTTCCTGCGCGTAGTAAGGCGCGCCGGCCGCGCCGTTATTAATCTGGTAGATGGTTCGGGACAACCTGATTTTGGGCTTGTCGTAATTTTCGGGGTAGATGATCGTTTCAGGCGCCAGCCGCAGACGGTTGTAGTTGTGTTCGTCGCCGGTGAGGATAGCCCGTACTTTGGTGCTTTTGTTTACGATGATGTCTAAGATCTGGTCGCGGCGCTCGATGATGCCTTTGTCCAGTGCCTTACCGGCAACGTAGGGCCGGGGATTGTTGTTGCCACCATACCACATGTCGTCGCGTACATGGCCGCCGTTGGGAAAACAAGGCGTGTGCTGGGTGGTAAAAATGTGGTCAATGCTTTTGTCCTTTTCAAGCATTGCAATGGTGTTTTCCAGCCACTTCAACTGCTGATCCATGATGTACCCGTGCAATCCGCCGCTGGTATGCGGTATGCGTGTCGTGGTTGGCGCATAGAAATAATTTGAATTCATCACCACCACCGCCACATTGTCGTAGGTGTAGTAGAAAACATTTTCTTTATAGGATGGGAAATCCGTCTGGTTTAGATCCGGGTCGTAGGAGGCGCCATCTTCGCTCTCGGGGCCATTTCGCGGATTTACAAAGCTTTCATTAAAAATAGCTTCTGCCGATTCCGTTTCAAAAGGGAAACGGTTGACCTGAAAAGAAGTGGAATCTTTGCCATCCGGCGATTTGTACATAAATCTGCGCATGAGCGCTTCGTGGTTGCCCATTCCGGCAATCAATGGCGTATAGTGGGCAAACGGCTGCACCCCGCGTTTCCAGTTGGCGTATTGCAGGCGCATATTGTCGGGATTGGATAAGTATCCGTTGATGAGGTCGCCGGTAAACTGCATGAAAGCCGATTTTTTCAATCGCCCTAAGGCCATAATCTTCTTCATGATGTAGTTGTTCGATCCCCATACATTGCGCTCTCCGCCGCCTTGCCCGGCGCGGGAATCGCTGGCATAAGTAAACGAAAAAGGCTTGCGCGAACCCGGGCGGGGCGCCGTGCGGAAAGAAAAACTCAGTTCCATGTCCCCGTAGCGCACGGTATAAGGATATTCCGTTGCTGCCGACAGCCCGGTAATTTCAATTTCGTGATAGGTGGTCGCTTTGGAGTCCGTGAAGGTTTTTCCGCCAACAGCAATTGACGCCTGCACCGGCCGGTTGGTGGTGAAAGATATGGTGGCGCCTTCCTGGGAAAGCAGGTTGATGAACGGCCCTTCAATGATAGTCGGAATAACCTCGAACGGCCCTTTCCCTTTGAAACTGACAATGCCATCGTAGAGCATTTGTCCGGTATGGTCGGTCACGCGATAGCCTAAAGTGCCTTTTTGCTGGCGCTCCCATCCTACCATGTCGTAAGTTCCGGCCATGGATTTGATCGGCACGATGGCTTTGCCTTCCTTGATGTTCACCGGGGCGCGAAAATAGACCGGGTGCGGATAATCGGTATCGTCATAAGGAATGAACCCATAGTACAACTTGCCGTTTAATCCCAGGTCGAAGCTGAATTCAAGGCCATTGTCCGTACCCACGGGGCTGCCAATCAGCAACTCCAGGGTATACCTTGGCGCCTGTTCCTGTGCGAATACCTTTTGTCCCTGGTATTCCAGATACACTTGCCCATTTTCTGTTTTGATGTTGGAATAGACTTTCGGAACGGTCAGGGCTGGTTGGGCAAGGCACCAGGAAAGGATTGCCAAAGCAAAATACAGGCTGGAAATAAGCTTTTTAAACATGGTGTAGTTTTTTATAAGATACTTAATTTCAAATAAGTCAGCGACAATTTTAGCGCTAAAGATAAAGGGCATTTCCATTTGAATGCCTCTGGACAATATGAATTGTGTTTTAAGTATTCCTGGATTTTTGCAAAATCCCCCGTTCTGGCCACGTTATCCTTTCGTTAAAGCGCCGGAAGAACAGTTCAATTGCCCTACTTTTACCGTTTGTTAGTGAATTTATGCAGCAGCAAAGAAAAATCGGATGGGGAAGCGCTGCCGCTATTGTAGTGGCCAATATGGTGGGGACCGGCGTCTTTACCACATTGGGTTTGCAATTAAAATACCTTCAGAATACCTGGACGATCCTTTCTGTATGGGTCATCGGGGGGGCGATTGCACTTTTCGGCGCGTTTAGCTACGCCGAACTCGGCGCGCGCCTTCCGCGTTCAGGGGGCGAATACCATTTTTTGTCCAGAATTTACCACCCTTTTGTTGGCTACCTTTCCGGCTGGATCTCGCTCACGGTAGGGTTTTCAGCCTCCATTGCATTGGCTGCAATGGCAATGGCTGTTTACATTGAACCGCTGAGCAATATTCCCAGGCAGTGGATTGCGCTCTTCACGATCTGCGGAATTGCCCTGGCGCACTCTTTCAGCATTCGGCAGAGCAGCGTTTTTCAGAATAGTTTTACCGTTCTAAAACTGTTGTTGCTGATTTTTCTGATCTGGATGGGATTAGAGCGTGCGCCCAACGCACATACGCTCGACTGGAGCAATAGCTGGAGAGCGGAAATTGTACAACCGTCTTATGCCATCCTGCTGGTGTATGTCATGTATGCTTTTTCGGGCTGGAATGCAGCCGCTTACATCGTGGAGGAAATCAAATCGCCTGCCCGCAACCTGCCCCGCGCGCTGATCGGCGGTACAATATTGGTGAGCGTGTTGTTCATTGCGCTGCAGCTGTCTTTTTTGATGCAGGCGCCCGCCGCAGCGCTGCAAGGCAAACTCGATATCGCGCTGGTGGTCACGGAACGCATGTTTGGCGAACCAGCCGGCCGCATCGTCAGCCTGCTCATTGCCCTGTTGCTTATTGCCAGCATCAGCGCCATGACCTGGGTAGGGCCGCGGGTAGTGCGGGCAATGGCCAATGATTTTCAACTTTGGCGTTTTTTTGGAAAAGACAACCAGCGGGGCATTCCCGTGCGTGCGATCTGGCTGCAAACGGCGATCAGCGGCTTTATGGTGCTGACCAGCTCTTTTGAAAAAATATTGCTGTACAGCGGGTTTGTCCTTCAACTTTTCACGACCTTAACCGTGGTAGGCGTCATTGTGCTGCGCTTTCGCGAAGGGCCGCCTCAAGGCTATCGCAGCCCGGCTTACCCGCTTTTTCAGGTGCTTTTTCTGGTTTTCAGCATTGGGATGCTCGTTGTGCTGGTGCAAGAGGAGCCCAAAAACAGTCTCTGGGGCTTTGTGAACGTGGCGCTGGGGGCCGGATCTTATTGGTGGAACCGCCGACACGAGCGAAACTCTGGCATCTTACAGAAAAATATATCGTAGAGTCCTATCTTCGCAGCAAAAGAAGAAACGTTGTATGGCTACTTCAGGAAAATCTGCTGCCCGGCGCCCCGCGCCACCCAAAACCAGCCCGAAACGCCGCCGTATGGGGCTGTTGATGCTGTTGCTCTTGATCCCGATTCTAATCGGCCTTGTATACATGGCATTGCCATCGAAACCAAAAAACATGGGTCCGAAATTTCAAAAGGAAGGCACACTCCAGTTTACGGATGAATTGCAAACCAAGGTCCTCGCCGAGATTGACATCGAACTTGCCGAAACGGACGACGACCGGACACGCGGCCTGATGTGGCGCCGTTCCATGGAAGAAGAACAGGGCATGTTGTTTATTATGGATCAGCAGGAAATGCAATCCTTCTGGATGCTCAATACTTATATTTCGCTCGACATCCTTTATATAGACGAAGCGTATCGGATTGTCACCATCCGGAAAAATACCAAGCCACAAACCCTCGATCCCGTTCCTTCTTCACAACCGGCCCGCTATGTGCTGGAGGTGCTTGGCGGGTATTGCGACCGGCACGGCATCAAAGAAGGTCATTTTATCAAATTCCAACGTACCCCAGCAGGTTAGCCATGCCAAACGAAGTCAAAATAGAATGCCCGAAGTGCAGTTGGGAACCTGATGGGCAGCCGCACTGGCAATGTTCCTGCGGCACGGTCTGGAATACCTTTGACACCGCCGGTCGGTGCCCGTCCTGCAAAAAACAGTGGAAACACACTTGCTGCCCGACCGATCCTGGTGGCTGCGGCCAGTGGTCGCTGCATTTGGATTGGTACAAAAATTTAGACAAATGGCTGGAGAAGGAAATTGAAGCGGTGAAGCAAGAAGTGATGGTTTAGTGGGATAGAGCTGGGGTTGTATAATAAGGTGCAAGGTGCAAAAGGCAATAATTTCGTAAAGCTTGATGTTTTCGTAATCAAATCAGAAAAAATTACAAAAACATCAACCATTACAAAACAAAATTGCCTTTTGTCCCTTGCCTTTTGCCTCTTTATACAACCCCAGCGCTGCAAACCACTTTTATTTCGCCAGCACGACCCTTTCTGTTACCTCATTGGCGCGCAAAAGATAAACCCCATTTTGCAAATGCGCCAAATCCAGCGTCAAGCGGCCATCCAATCCTGTCTTTTGAGAAAGCAATAGCCTGCCCGTTATATCATTCAGCGCCACCGAAACCGGTCCATCTGGTTGGTCAATGACAATTTCCAAACTGCCGCGGCTGGGATTGGGAAATACGCGCATCGAGCCCAGCTGATCGAAATGCACACAAGCCACATTGGAATACTCAAAACTTCCGTCCAAATCTAAGCTGCGCAGGCGGTAGCAGTTTGTGCCAGCTGTCGGCTCGTGGTCGGTAAAGTGGTACCGGTTTAGTTCCGATGAATTTCCGTGGCTGGGTACTGCACCAATCGGCTCAAAATTGCCGGCTAACCGGTTCGCTGTCATCCCGACCCGCTCCACCTCAAACCGGTCGTGGTTGATTTCAGACGCTGTGGCCCAGGTGAGCTGTGCAGTTTTATCTATACCCACAGCACTGAGGGGTTCTGAAAATTCTACCCGCAGCGGTGTGAATTGGACATCGCCATAAAACACACCCCGACCCCAGGTGGAGATGTACACGCGTCCTTCCCGCTGTAAATCGCCTTCAATGTTCGTAATCAGGCCAAGCGGATAATTGATGAAGCCTGTGATATCGGTAAACGTAGCCCCGTTATCCGCGCTGTAATAAATCCCTTCTGCCTGGTTTAGTACGCCGTGTACGAATAAGGTGGCATTCGCCGAAGCATCCACTGGCATACCCAACCCAAAATGATAGACCGTATCAATACCTGAAATTGTGTCCCAACTGACCCCGCCATCCATGCTGTGCCAAAGTTTGCGCTCGGAACCTGAAGTATCGCTTTCCAATGGATTTTCGCTGTAAGGCGCAAACCAAAGGTCGCCCTCCCGATAAGGATTGGCCTTCAATTGCCCGGAATTGGTAGCTGGCAGGCAGCCCTGACACATTTTCGTCCAGGTGGCGCCACCATTGGCGCTCGACCAAATCTGGGTCCGGAATGCGGTATCCACAGGAATCGCATAGTAATAAAAGCGGCTGCCATTCACCTTATCGCTTTCCAGAAACTTGCCGATTCTGGATGTACTGTTGAGCGTGAAAGGGAAACTGCCCCCCGGAAATCCAATGCTGTCGCAAATGCCCCAGGTCTGGCCGCCATCCGTAGTATACCGGGGATGGTTGATGACCGGGACGCCCATGCATTCGCCAAGGAACGTACGGTATTCAGGGACCCAGACCATATTGAGCGAATCGGTTCCTGAAATTGCAATGTTTCCGCCCCAGGGCGCATCTTCACAAACCGCAGGTCTGCTCCAGAAATCGCTCCAGTTAAGGCCCCCATCGTGAGAAATTAAGCACTTACGGTTGGTAGCCGGGCCACCGGGATCGCTGCCCACAATGGCAACAGTACTCGGTTTTTTATTGCAATAAGCAAGGCTGAGGCCATTGCCCTCCCAGCCCCGGATGATTTTTTCTTCAGGAACGTTATCTGTGTTCGCATACCCGAATCCCAGCATCTCGGCAACGGCTGTAAAAAGGAAGTTTCCGCCCGGATTTGGAGGCGCGATCATTTGACTGACGCGAAGTTCTTCGAGGCCCTGCATGTACCCGGCAGCAACAACACTCACCGAATCGGAAGTGTAATCCCCCACCCGGTACATAGCGTGCCCTGTAGCCAGCAAGAGACTGTTTGAATCCAGTGGATTAAAAGCGATTCCACCGACTTCTTCGTTGGGATGGCTTTGGCCATAGCCCCAGGCCGGCGCCACGATTGAACTGGCGGTATAATCGGATAAACAGGTTTGAAAAACGTCCGACGGTTCATCGGAAATCAATTTCCAGTCCGGGGTTGAAGCGGTAAAATTTTCTGTATAAAAAATCTTACGGGGGGTGAACCCTTTTGCAACCGCCGCCACTACATCCGGGTTGGAAGGTTGTACAGCTACTGCATTATAAGGAAAAGTTGTATAGATGGGGCATTCTCCAAGATCAGGAAAGCCAGGTGTTTTATCGGCCCAGGCGCCAATGGAACAACTATCTCCCGGCTCGTACTGCCAAATGGCGCCGTCAGAAATACCTTCCGCTGCCTCATAAGCCACAATGAGTTTCCCCGCGCTGAAGACGGCACGTACGGGCATGTAATAGGAAGTGTCCGGGCCTCCCGAAAGGTGGCAAAATGACTGCCCGCCATCGCTGCTGCGCCAAACGCCGCCGCCGATGACCCCGACGTAAATATTTTTGGAAACCAATTGCTCCTTGATTTCCTCCAGTTCCGATGGATCAAAAAGTACAAAACTCAGTCCGCCCGCCACCAACAGTCCTCCGGTGCCGCCAATGACCGGGAACGTATCCACCCGGGCCCAGGCAAGCCCCTCATCGTTGCTGCGCCAGAGGCCGTTTTTTCGCGAGCCGTAATACATCAGATTGGCGTCGTTGGGGTCTATTGCAAGGCGTTCACCAACGTGTTTCCACTGGGAATTACCCCGCACTTCCAGCGTGCCCCCGGGCCAGCCACCCATATTCGCCCAGCTCACGCCATTATTTTCGCTTTTAATCAGATAGGAGGGCAGGCCATTGCCGGAAACGGCGTAAATAACTTGTGTATCCTGCGCGGTGTTGTAGTTGAGGGCAAAACTCTCTACATTGGCTATGGATTTGTTCCTGGTCAGGGTTATGCCGTCGGTAAGGTTGCCCCAAAAAGCGCCGTACCATTTAAAAACCCCTCCAACGTCCGTCCTTATATAGGTTTCGCCACTAAAGGGATGTACCAACAGGCCATCCACAAAGCCCATTCCCTGGGTATTGAAAGGCCGCCATACGGCAGTCGGTTGCGCAGACAGGACTTGCCATAATAAGGCAGTGCCTGCAGCAGTGAGCAGCAGCGCTCTTTTCATAAGCCGATTGTTTGTAATTAAGAAGCGTGTAGAACCTCAGACATTAGACGAGCCTGGTGTTCTGAATAAAATATCTTTCCTAACGAATTGTGAAGGGATTCTCTTTTGTCGCAGACAAGAAAGTTTTCGGCTTATTTTTGCAGACAGAATAAACTTAGCGCTGACGGCAGTGCCAGGTATGATAAAAACAGCTTCGCACCGCTGTAGGTGCGGGGCATAAAAAGAAAGACTAATGCGTCATCATTTCATCGCCCCATCCTTGCTCGCAGCCGATTTTACAAAGCTACAGGCGGAAATTGACCTCGTCAACGACAGCGATGCCGACTGGCTCCATTTGGATGTCATGGACGGGCGTTTTGTCCCCAACATTACTTTTGGCATGTTGATCGTCGAAGCCATTCGGAAAATGTGCAAAAAACCGCTCGACGTACACCTGATGATCGTGGAGCCGGAAAAATATGTAGAGCGCTTCCGCGATGCAGGCGCCGATGTGATTTCGGTACACTACGAAGCCTGCGATCACCTGCATCGGGTGGTTCACCAGATTAAAGCGACCGGCGCCAAGGCCGGTGTGGCGCTTAATCCGCATACGCCGATTCACTTGCTGGAAGACCTGATTGAGGACATTGATCTGGTCTGCGTTATGTCGGTGAACCCTGGCTTTGGCGGACAAAAATTTATTTACCAAACGATCCCCAAAATCCGGAAGCTCAAAGAATTGATTACGACCCGCAATACCCGAACTTTGATCGAAATTGACGGCGGCGTGGGCCTCCAGAATGCAGAAAGCCTGCTCCAGGCCGGCGCTGACGTGCTTGTGGCAGGCAATAGTGTTTTTAGCGCAAGCGACCCTAAAGCGACTATTCGCCAGATGAAGGAAATTGGAAAATTGGAAATCTTAGTATAACTAAATTTGCATGGCATCTGTTCTCGATTTTGTAGGCAATACGCCCTTAGTGGAAATTCGCCACGTGATTCAAAAGCCGGGCGTCACCGTGTACGCCAAGCTGGAAGGACATAATCCCGGTGGCAGCGTCAAAGACCGGGCGGCGCTGGGCATGATCCAGGGCGCATTGGAACGCGGCGACATTAAGGCAGGTATGCGGCTGGTGGAAGCCACCAGTGGAAATACAGGAATTGCTTTGGCGATGATCGCCCGGCTCTACGGCCTGGATATTACACTGATTATGCCCGATAATTCTACGCTGGAACGGGTTCAGACCATGCGCGCGTTCGGCGCTGAAGTCATCCTGACCCCTGCCGAAGCCGGGGGAATCGAACACTCCCGGGAATATGCGGATGAACTGGTGGCAAAAGGCGGCTACTACATGCTCAACCAGTTTGCCAACGACGACAACTGGGGAATGCACTACCGCACCACCGGCCCCGAAATCTGGCGCGATACCAGCGGGCAGGTCACCCATTTCGTCTCCTCAATGGGCACTACTGGCACCATTATGGGGGTTTCGCGCTACCTGAAAGAACAAAATTCAAAAGTTGAAATCGTTGGTGTACAGCCAGTTGAAGGCGACAACATCCCAGGCATCCGCCGCTGGTCGCCGGAATACCTGCCCAAAATTTTCGACCCGCTCCGGGTAGATCGCACCATTGAAGTTTCGAGCGACGAAGCAACCAAAATGATGTTGCGGTTAGCAAAAGAAGAAGCCATTTTTGGCGGCATCAGCAGTGGCGGATCCGTTGCGGCGGCGGCCAAATTGGTGAAAACGCTCGATTCCGGCGTCATCGTTTGCATCATCTGCGACCGGGGCGACCGCTATTTGTCGTCAGGGGTGTTTGGATAGGGGAGTTGGCCAACGTCATATGTTCGTTTGCCATGCCGCACCAAAAATTCGCCAACCTTGTGATAGGTCACCCCCGGCGTTTCGCCAGGATGTATAATATATAAGGCGCTGCTGTCTGCCATTTCCTGAACAATCGGAATGATTTTTCCGCGCGCATTTGTCAGGTAAAAAGAGGTGGTTGGCTGCATGTCAATGTTTTTGTACACGTACATGGGGCGCTCGGGGAAAAGTTTTCCGGCTTCGATGGTGGTGCTGCGACAGCGGGTTCCAAAATCTTCGGCATGTCGGTCGGGCAACACAAACCAGTTGAACCCGATTCTGAAGACCAGCAAGACTAAGATGGTCAGTAACAACCGCCGGGCAGGCTGCCGGAACATCCAGTACGTTAGCAACCCCAGCGCCAACGTCAGCGGCAGGACTTTGAGCGCTAAGTAAGGAATGCCCTGTGTGCGCTCCAAAAACAAAGGCAGGAAACTCAGTCCAGTGATGCCAATGCAAACGCTCAGCAAAAAGACCTGTATGGTTTTATACTGCCAGCTGCGCGCCGCTTCATGCAGCGGGTGGAGGTACAAAAATATTGAAAACAGCAATGGAGTCAGCATTAGGAGGTAGCGCGGATACACCTCCGGGGAAGTCCAGTAAATCAGAATATTCGCTAAAAACGCCACTGCATTGAACAGCATCAATGGGTGTTCGCGAAGGCGCTGCAGGAGGTCTTTGCGCAGGCAATACAGCATCATAAGCGACCACGGCAGGAAGTGGTAGACCATCTCAAAAGGAAAAGTAAAAAAATGCAACACCGTTTTCCACCAGCCGAACTGCACCACGGTGCGCTTGGAGGATTCCGAAAACAGGGTGGTGAACACGTTTTCCAAAGAATTGTATTGGTGGTAAGCCAAATAATAAGCACCCACAACCGCAATAAACAAGGCGCCTCCTGCAAAGTGCCAAACCGAAAACAGGCGCCGGAATTGGCCTTTGAGTACAAACCAGACCAGCAGGGTTGTCCCCTGAAACACCACCGCAGGCAGGCCCTTCATCATAAAACCGGCAGCCGTGAGCAGGTAGGACAGCAAAAACAATTTCCGCCAGTTGCCGCGCTCAAATTCGTGAAAAATGACCATAAACAGGGTGAAGGTAATCCACGAAAAACCGATGTCAATGAGGCCGAGCAGGGAGTCCCAAAACAAAATTCTGCCGCAGGTAATCAGGAAAAATGCATTCAGAAAAGCGGTGCGCGCGTCTAAGTGTTTCCGGAAATAATAATAAACCGTAGCGGCGTAGCCCAGCAGACAAAATAGCGTGGGCAACCGCGCTGTGAATTCGCTGATTTGGCCAAAGGCGTTGAAAAAAAGCAGCAAAAACCAGTTGTAGAGCGGCGGTTTGTTGTAGTAAAATTCACCGTGCAAGGTTGGCGCGATGTAATTTCCCGACAATTTCATTTCCAGCGCAACCAACGAGCGGATGGCTTCATCATCAATAAAGGTCATCAGACCGAGGTTGATGAGCAGAGCGGGAAACAACAATAAAACAGCGGCGACGTAGAGCCACTTTTCGGGTAATTGCTTGACGGACACGCAGGATTTTTTTCAAAATGCGCTGTAAAGGTACTAATCCTGTAACTTCTCGCCAAAACTTAGATCGCCTGCATCGCCTAAACCAGGCACGATATAAGATTTGGCGGTGAGTTCGTCGTCTAACGCGCCCATCCAGATCTTCGCTTTTGGAAACAGCCGGCGCACGTGTTCCAACCCGTAAGAAGAAGCAATAGCTGTGACAAAATGAATGGCCGCAGGTTCGCCGAATGCTTCTAATTCTTTGGCGGCCAGTGCAATGGAAGCGCCGGTGGCCAGCATTGGGTCGGATAAAATGAGGACGCTGCCTGCTAAGTTGGGGCAGGAAACGTATTCCAGTTTGATCTCGAACGTGCCGTCTTTGTGGTGTTTGCGGTAAGCAGATACAAAAGCGTTGCCAGCGTCGTCAAAATAATTAAGCATCCCCTGGTGCAGGGGCAGCCCGGCCCGGAGAATGGTGCCCAGCACAACCTGCTGCAGGGGCATCTGCACGGTTGTCATCCCAAGCGGCGTTTCTACTTTAACGGCGTGGTATTTCAGCGTTTTGCTGATTTCATACGCCAGAATTTCACCCAGCCGCTCCATATTGCGTCGGAAACGCATGCGGTCTTTCTGAATATGCACATCGCGCAACTCCCCGAGGAAGCGGTGGCCGATGTTGTTGTGTTCACTTAGGTTGAAAACCATACCTGCAAAGTTTGTTCCCCTAAAGCTAAAGATAATTTGTGGAGGAATGGGTATTATTTGTGTTTAAAAAAGTGATCATTTAAGCCCTCTTTCACCTTCAAGTGTTTTTTAAAAGGCAAACCTATAGGAACGTCGCAATAATAACTTCCCGATTTGGGCGGCGGCTTTTTGGCTCCGCCGAACTTACGTTTCCACGGGACTTCGTTGCTTCGTCGGTCGCGTAGCTAAGGCTACGCTCTCTCCTCGCGCCTTGTCCATTGAAAAAATCCTCGCGCCGAAAACAGGAACTTATTATTGCGATGTTCCTTAACTTGCAACAAAAAACAACCGATATGTCCATTCATCCCGGCGATTCTCTCTCCCAAAGTACCGCAACCGTACAAGTCATTCGCGCCGATGCGTTCGGAGCCTCCCGGCAGGAAGACCGCCTTGCTGTGGAAGAACCGCTGGAAATCTCCATCGCGCACGGCCCTGCGGCTGCGCGTCAACGGCATCGCATTGCCGTCACTATGCGCACACCTGGCCACGATTTTAACCTCGCAATGGGCTTCCTGTTCACCGAAGGCATCATTGGGTATGCGGCAGATGTTGTGGCCATGCGCTACGCAGCCAACAAAGGCGAAGCAACCTACGCCAACGAACTGATCGTGGAACTGAAATCGGATATTGCGCTGGATACCGACCGCCTGAGCCGGCATTTCTATACCGCGTCGAGTTGCGGGGTTTGCGGGAAAGCTTCGCTTGAGCTGGTTCAAACGACCGCCTGCTATACATTGCGCAACGGCCACCCGAATTTTTCGGTCGCCACGCTCCTGCAAATGCCGGAAAAACTAAATGTCGAGCAATCCGTTTTCGCCACGACGGGCGGCTTGCACGCGGCGGCGCTGTTCGACGCGCAGGGGAATTTGCTTGACGCAAAAGAAGACGTGGGGCGCCACAATGCATTGGACAAACTCATCGGTGCAGCGCTGAAAAAAGAAGCCCTGCCGCTCAGCGACCACATCGTGATGGTGAGTGGCAGGGCCAGTTTTGAATTGGTTCAAAAGGCGCTGATGGCCGGCATCCCGGTACTTGCAGCGGTTGGCGCGCCTTCCAGTCTGGCCGTAGAGTTAGCCTCAGAAAGCGGCATGACCCTAATCGGCTTTTTGCGCGACGGGCGGTGTAATGTTTATACGGCGCCGGAGCGGGTTGCTTGAAGGGCAAGTTTGCAAAGGGCAAATTGGCAAAAGGCAAAGGACAAAATGCAAGGAGGATGATTTGCCCACTTGCCAATTTGCCTTTTGCCACTTGCCTTTTAATTCTTCCCTTCCTCGATCGGAACAATCATCACAGGGCTGGTTGGCCTTTTTCCGCCATAAGCGCCTTTGATTTTTTCGTTCAGAAAGTTCGTCATTTTCGTGTAAAGGTGCAGGCGGGTTTTGCCGCCAGCGATCCCGTGGTTGCGGTTCGGGTAAAAATAGGTTTCGTATTGTTTATTCGCAGCGACCAGCGCGTTGGCCATTTCCGCAGCATTTTGGAAATGCACGTTGTCGTCGCCCATGCCGTGGATCAGCAGGTAGTCCCCTTTCAACCGGTCCGCAAAATTGACCGGCGAATTGTCGCGGTAACCCTCCGCATTTTCCGCTTCGGTGCGCATGTAGCGCTCCGTGTAAATGGAATCGTACCACTTCCAGTTGGTGACCGGCGCCACGGCAATGGCGCCTTTAAACACGCCGTCTCCTTTCAGCAGGCAAAGCGAAGACATGTATCCCCCATAGCTCCATCCAAAAATGCCGATGCGCCCCGGATCGGCGTATTTCAGGCCACCAATGTATTTCGCGCCTTCGATCTGGTCCATGGTTTCGTATTTGCCGAGTTGCAGGTAAGTCATTTTTTTGAACGCTTCTCCCCTGCCGCCGGTGCCGCGGTTGTCTATGCAGGCAACCAAATAGCCTTGTTGCGCCAGCATTTGAAACCACCAATAGTTTTGACCTTTCCAGCGGTCGGTCACTTCCTGGCTGCCCGGGCCGCCGTAGAGGTACATCAAAACCGGGTAGCGGATATTTTCGTCAAAATTGGCGGGTTTGATCATCCAGCCGTTCAATTCTACCTGTTCGGAGGTGGTGAATTTGAAAAACTCCACGTTGGAAACCCCAAAGTCTTTTTGGGTTTGCTGCAACCGCGCATTGTTTTCGATCGCGCGTACTTCTTTTCCGTCGCGGGTGAAAACGGCATAGGTAGCCGGGGCATTGGCCGTGCTGTGCGTGAGGACGTAATAATCGAAGGTGCTGCTGAACTGTGCATCGTTCCAACCGGCTTTATCGGCCAATTTTTGCTTCTTTTTGCCATTCAGGCTAAGGGCATAAACCTGGCGTTCGAGCGGCGATTTTTCAGCAGCCTGGTAGAACAGCAACTCGTTTTTTTCATCTAAGCCGTAAAAATTTGTCACTTCCCAGGCGCCCTGGGTGAGTTGGCGCACGAGTTTGCCGCTCATGTCGTACAAATAAAGGTGGTTCCAGCCGTCCATTTCGCTGGTCCAGATGAAGTGTTTGCCGTCTTTCAGGAAAGTCAGGTTGTCGTGGATGTCTACATAAGCTTTGGACGTTTCGCGCAGCAGCGGGGTCGTTTTACCATTGCGGGCGTCTACGAGCAGCAGTTCCAGGTCGCTTTGGTGGCGGTTCATCCTGAAAACGCAGAGTTTTTCAGCATTCTGGGTCCACTTGATGCGGGGAATGTAGTAATCGGCAGTGGTAGAAACGGCTGTTTCGATGCTGATGCCCTGCTCCAGATCGTAAATCTGGATGCCAACCTGCGCGTTGGGGTCGCCCACTTTCGGGTATTTGAACGTCACGTATTCGGGATGGAGGCCGCCCCGGAAATTGGTCAGGGTGAATTCCGGCACTTTGCGCTCATCGAAGCGGTAATAAGCAATCCGCTTGCCATCTGGCGACCACTGGAAGCCCTGGTCGAATGAAAATTCCTCCTCATACACCCAGTCTGTAGCGCCGTTGATGATTTCATTCATTTTCCCATCTTTCGTCACCGGGTACACTAATCCCGAAGCGAGGTCTTTGTAGTACAGGTTGTTTTCAAACACAAACGCCACTTTGTCGGCGGCTGCGTTCAACACGGCATTGCGGTGTTTCCCCCTTTCGTAGACCGCTGTTGCGGTTCCCGATTTGCGGTCAAAAACAAAAAAATAGCCGAGTGTAGAATGCCGGTAAACGGATTCCGATTCGGTTTGGATCAGCATTTTCGATTCGTCAGCACTGAAGCTGTAACCGTTAACCTCTCCTTTAAATCCTTTTACCATGGCTGGGTCGAAAATGGTTTTTACCAAATTGCCTGTCGTGAGGTCGTATTGCTGTATCTTATTCGATTCCAGTCGGGTATAGTGTTTTCCGTCGTTCAGGAAATTGAACCCCGGCACCGATTTAGCTGTAAACAGATAGTCTTGCCAAATTTGCTCTAAGGTGATTTTTTGCTGTGCTTGTGCAGCTATACTGCTAATTATCAATATTAAAAAAAAGAGGATACGTTTCATTGAAAAAAATTTTGGTTAGAAATGGAATTCGCAAGCTAAGGTAAGAAATTTCCCTAAGAGGAAGGGATACACTTGTTGTTTGAACAAAATGTTATAAATTGCAGTCTATATCAAACAAATTCACTCTATGGCTAAAAATCGCCCCCCTAATGAAGGCAATCTCTACGACAAAATCTTCAAAGAGAACGCAGAAAGTATTTTTATACCTTTAGTAGAAGAGCAGCTTGGCATCAGGATCAAGAAATTCAGGCATTTGAAAGAAAAAATGCAGACGACTTTAGAAAGAGAAATGGATTTTCTTTATGAAGTATTAACCGAAGAAGAGAAGAAGCTCATTCTGCATTTAGAGTTTCAATCCGGGAATGACTCGGAGATGTTGTTTCGAATCGCAGAATATCATGGAATGGTACTTCGAAGGTATCGTTTGCCAATCCACCATGTCGTTATCTTCTTAGGAACAGAGCAGCCAACGATGCGATCTGCATTGGCTCCGGAAGAAGTGTTTTCAAACTTCAATCTTATCAATGTACATAGCCTGGATGCCAACCGGTTGTTAAATTCTCAGGTTCCGGAAGTGCTTGTTTTGGCTGTATTGGCCAATTACCCTGTCGAACAGAGCGAAGCGTTATTGCGTTTATTAGTCAGAAACCTAAAGGTTGCGTGTAAAAGCCCGGGTAAGCTGTCAAAATACCTGAAACAGTTGATTATTTTGTCAAGATTACGTAAATTGGGCGAGTTAACCATTAAAATTACAACTGAGATGCCGGTGAACTTAAATTATGACGTGGAAAGTGATTTCCTTTACCTGCAAGGTATCGAAAAAGGTATCGAAAAAGGTATCGAAAAAGGTATCGAGAAAGGTATCGAGAAAGCACGCGAAAAAGCTCAATTAGAAAAAATTGAGACAGCAAAAAAAATGTTGTTGGGGGGATTGACAGAAGCCCAGGTTGCTGAGTTTCTGGAATTACCCATCAATGCAGTAAAAACAATAAAGAAAAATCTCGATTAGCAGCATTAACCTTTTTGCGCTTCCAATATTGATAACCTTACCTTCCCACCAAAATCAACGAAGCGGGTCGCCCGGTTTCAGGGTGTAGCGGTTCTTCTAATTTGTCCAATACAAACCCGGCTTCTGAAAGCTCGGACAACCAGGTTCCCATGGTGCGAAAATACCAGGGCATCGGGGTTGGGAACAACGCGCCAAAGGCAGTGAAATGCTCTTCCCTCCAGCCATCTTCATAAGGCGCATCGCCGCAGGCCGTGAAGGGATGAACCGTTTGGATGACCACGCAGCCCCCCGGCACCAACGCCTTTCGTGCGGCTAACAGCACCCGGACGATGTCGGCATCAAGCAGCGAAAAATTGAACACGATACCGTTGTAACCGGAACCCGCCAACTTTGGATTTTGGGCGAACGCCTCATAGCCCAGCGTCAGAAAAGTGCCGCCCCCCATTCGTGTGGCGGTTTCAATCAACGCATCCGATACGTCAATGCCGGTAACGTCAATGCCTTGTGCTGCCAATTCGCGGCACAACCAGCCTTCGCCACATCCTGCATCCAGCACTTTATGGACATCCTGGCGCAACACCGCTTCTACAATGGCACTGTTGGTGACTAATTTACGGCTGGCTATTTTATCTTCCTGCACGGCGGTGGTCCAGGCAGCAGCATTTTCGTGCCAGCTTTGGATAATGCGCTCCGGGTTATTCATTGCTGTGTTTTTATTAGAGCCTGATAATGGTGTTGCAAAATTATCATGCGAAACCCGATAACCGAAAAAAAACGATGCGGCTCATTCATTTTTCGGTAACGCCTTCGCTTTTTGTACCATTAACAACGAAGGCATCCGGGAGACCACTTGACAGGCGTATGAAAAACCTATATATTTAGCGTTTGATTTTCAATTCCTTACCTCCCACCGCTCTCCTCCCTGGTTACGGCACTTTTTTATTCATTAAAGTCATTCTTATAAAACTTTCAACGTATGAACACATTGAAGCATGTTGCGTATATCGCAACAACGGCCTTTTGCCTTTTTTTGCTGGCAACTGACGGGACTGCACAATCTGCAAGCGGCCAAAACCCGCTGATGTTGCTGAACAGAAACAACAGCGGCCTGCCGAATGGCATGACAGCGCCTGTGATTCCTGGCGACACCCTTGGCGACATCCGGTTTCAGGGCCTGATCAGCGGCCTCGGTTACCGGCCTGGCGCGACGATTCAATCCTATGTTTCTGGGCCGGTGGGGCCTGACTTCGTGACTTCTTCCCTGCTGTTTCGCACTGGGACGCCAAAGCCCGTCATGCGCATGACCATTCGCGAAAACGGCTTTGTAGGCGTCAACACGTTTACGCCACAACAATTGCTTACCGTTTCCCACGCCAACCGCCCGGTTATCCGGTTCGACCGCGCCAATGGCGGCGAACTCGATTATGAAGTCTATGCAGGCAACAGCGGCACCTTGTTCTTCCGCGGCGGCGGCGATGGAACAGAAGGGGCGCTGACCGATTTTATGGTGCTAACTTCCGTTGGCCACCTCGGCGTAGGGACAACCACGCCCTCTCAGCTTGCTACGCTTTCCGCACCCAATGCTCCTGTTTTCCGCTTTGAACGGTCGGATGGCGGCGCTACCGACTACGAAATCCTGAACGGCGACAACGGCACCCTGTTTTTCCGTGGGGGCAATGACGCTACGGGCGCTGCCCTGCCCAACCGCATGGTATTGACCGCCGGCGGGAATCTGGGCTTAGGTACGATTACCCCGGATCGGCTGCTCACCATTTCAGCAAATACAGAGCCCATTTTCCGGTTCAATCGCTCCACCGCAGGTGGTCAGGATGTGGAATTGGCTGCATCTACTGACGGCGACCTCTTTTTCCGGGGCGGCGCCGACGGCACAACGCTCAACGACCTGATGGTGCTGAAGGGCAACGGAAAATTGGCCATTGGCACCCTTTTGACACCCAATAGCCTTGGCGGCACCGATCTGACGGCCTATACCTTGTATGCAAAAGGCGGCATCCTGAGCGAAGAAGTGCGCGTGCGCACCGGCTGGGCCGATTACGTTTTTGCACCGGGCTACCGCCTGCGTTCGCTGGAAGAAGTGGAAACGCATATTGCCCAATTCGGGCATTTGCCGGAAACGCCCAGCGCTGCTCAAGTGGCGGAACAAGGCCTGGAGTTGGGCGATAACGCCGTCAACCAGCAAGCTAAAATCGAAGAGCTGTTTCTATACATGATCGAAATGAACAAGCAGGTGAAAGCCCTGCAAACCGAAAATGCAGCACTGCGTGCCAGGGTGGATGCACTGGAAAACAAGTAATCACCTTTTAAAACGCATGTGCTATGAAAAAATGGATTAAACACCGCAGCGTGCAGGTGGCTATCTTGCTCCTCCTGCCGTTAGCATTGGTACTCATTCGGTCAGGGAGTGGCGCAGACAGTGCTCCGACACTCAAAAAAATGCCGAAACTACAACGGGTTGCAGGGCGTTTTGCGCAGGAATTTTTAATGACGCACGACCCACGAACCAACACGGTACCCAAGGAACGCCTTCTGTATGCTTACGAAGTGGCGGAAGCCAAACGGGCCCAGCGTGCAGGCGACGCGATTCCGATCTATTGGGAAGAGCGCGGCCCGAACAATGTCGGCGGGCGCACCCGCGGGCTAATTATTGACGCCAATGACGCAACAGGCCGCACCGTTTGGGCAGGTGGCGTGGCAGGCGGTTTGTGGCGCACCAACGATATTGATGCCGCTCCCGTAAGCTGGACGAATATTGACGATTTTTTTGATAACCTGGCAATCTCTACGATCGCCCAGGATCCTTCGAATCCAAACTTTATGTATTTCGGTACCGGCGAAAACGGATTCGGAAACGCGGATGCCGTGCGGGGCCTGGGCATCTGGCGCTCGATTGACGGCGGCGCCAACTGGGCGCAATTGCCCTCAACTTTTGGCTTCACCATTGTCAACAAAATTGTCATTGACAACGCCGGGGTTCTTTATGTCGGAACGAATACCGGAATCCGCCGGTCTATGGACAACGGCATCACCTGGCCAGCTTTTCCCGGCGCTCCGGCTGGCAATATCCAGGATTTGGAAATTGCTGCCAACGGCGACCTTTATGCTGCCGGCAATGGCAATGGGGTTTTCCGCTTTCAGGGCGGCACGTGGACTACGCTTGGAGGCGGATTGCCCACAACCGGGTTTGGCCGGGTTGAACTTGCCTGCGCACCGGGCAACGCCAACTTGTTGTACGCCGCTTTTGAAGACGTTACCCAAACCGACAATACCAACCCCTGCCTGACTATTATGCAATCCACCAACAGTGGCGGCAACTGGACCGCTACCACGGTGCCCAGTTTGGGTGTCTTCTGTTGGTATGCCTTCATCATGGCCGTAGATCCGAATGACGCAAACCGCATTTGGGCTGGCGACCAGAATTTGTTCGTTTCCGATGATGCAGGCGCCAACTGGACCGGCATCGGCGGCGTACACGTGGATCACCACGCCATCGTTTACCGGGCTGGCAATTCGGATGAAATGGTCTTCGGCAATGACGGCGGCGTTTATCGCTCCACCAATGCCTCTGCTGCCGTTCCAACCCTGACGCCTAAAAACGATTCTTATAATGTCACCCAGTTTTACACGAATGCCTTACACCCAACTGCGGGCGTCAATTATTTCCTCGGCGGCACGCAGGACAATGGTACGCAGCGGTTTCAGATGCCCGGACTCGGCAGCACAGACGAGCCCACCGGGGCAGACGGCGCTTTCTGCTTCATTGATCAGGATGATCCGATGATCCAGATTACGGGTTCTCAAAACCGCCATTTCAATAT
>JALHRK010000068.1 GCA_022841505.1 Saprospiraceae bacterium
TCAACGGTCAAAACAAATCCGGCTTCCAACGTGCGGGCTAAGCGCAGCGAACGCAGTCCAAACTGGGTGCTTCGGGTCACTTCGTTGCCATAGCCGACGTAATTTTCACCCAAATCTTCCATATCATGTACATCGAGGCCAATCATGTGACCCAGTCCGTGCGGGAAAAACAGTGCGTGCGCCCCGGCAGCAACGGCCGCATCCAGGTCACCCTTCATCAGCCCCAGCGATTTTAAGCCTTCGGCAATGTGTTTCGCTGCGGTTAAGTGTACGTCGAGGTAGCGAACGCCCGGCTTCAGGGATTGGATAGCCGCGACTTCCGTATCGAGTACGATTTGGTAAATTTCTTTTTGTTGGCTGGTAAACTGCTTGTCCACCGGGAACGTCCGCGTGATGTCGCCCGCGTAATGCATAGGGGTATCTGCGCCAAAATCACCCAGCACCAATTGTCCCGATTGCAAGGTATTGCCGTAGAAATGGTTGTGCAGGATTTGGCCGTTTACGGAAAGGATAACTGTATAAGGCAAGCCGCCGCCGCCTGCGCGGGCAATACTTTCTACCAATCCCACCAATTCGTACTCTTTCATGCCGGCTCCGGCCGCTTTCATGGCGGCAATGTGCATCAGGCCGGATGTGTTGACAGCTTTTTCCATTTCCACGATTTCTTCGTTTGATTTGGAGGATCGCTGGGCCACCACGGCTTCAATCAAAGGAACAGAAGCGCCTGCGGCCAACCCGTCAGTGGAGATTCCCAACCAGCCACTTAACTTGATGCTGTTGTCAGCACGATAGGGAGGCAGGTAGTGAACAAAACGACCTTTGCTGCGGGCTTCCGCCAAATAGCTTTCAACCTGGGCATAAGGCGCCGTATCCGCCCCGCCTGCTGCGGCTGCAAGTTCCGAGATGGAAGGCAGGGCGCCCATCCAAACGATGTGCATGATGTCGGGGTCATCGCCAAACAGGATGGTTTTGCCGGCGTCAACGTCAATAATCGCAGCAAGCCCGGGTTTGTCTATCCCCAAAAAATACAGAAAATTGCTGTCCTGTCGAAAAGGATAGACATTATCGGTGTAATTGGAAGGGCTTTCTTCATTGCCCATCAGCAAAATAATCCCTGAAGGAATGGCTTGTTGCAGGCGCTTGCGTCGCGCTGCGTAGGTTTTTTCCTCAAATAAGTGGTTGCCGCTCATGTTCTAATCTTCAAATTTTCAAATCTTCAAACTCCTCCCTCATCCTTTCCGCTTCTTAATCTCATCCCTTATTTCAACAGCGCGCTCGTAAGCTTCCTGTGCAATAGCATCTTCCAGCATATGTTCAAGTCGCTCAATGGAGTAAGACGCTAAGCTCCCGGATAGCGCAACGGCAGGAGTACCGGGCCGGGAAGGGTCTTCAAAAGAGATGCCGGCTTCTTCCATGATGGCCGCTTCCACATAAATCGGGCAGTTGAAGCGCACCGCCATCGCCACGGCATCAGAAGTTCGGGCGTCTACTTCAATCGCGCGCCCGTCGGAGAAAGCGCAATGAATCAGTGCGTGGAAAACGCCATTTTCGAGGGTTGTGATTGTAACTTCCCTGATTTCTGCGTTCATTGCGGTCAGAATATTGTACAACAAATCGTGGGTCAGGGGTCTGCCCGGGTGAATTTTTTCCACCACCACGGCAATCGCCTGAGCTTCAAATGCGCCAATGACAACCGGGAGCCTGCGGTTTCCGTTTTCCTCTTTCAGCAACAGCACAAAACTGTTGTTTTGTGCATCGTTATTGGCCAGGGCAATGATTTCCAGCCTGATTTTTTCAGCCATAGTATTCCTGTCTTCAAATTTACTAAACTTTCCCACTGAGGTGGAATCAGCCTCCTTTGTGCAGGTGCCGGATTGCGCCGACCAGCACGTCAAGGTCGTTTTGTGTCGTGTACACATTGGGGGTAATGCGCACTCCGTTTATGTTTTCCCAAACGATGGATACCGTGTGGATTTTATATTTTGAGAACAAAAAAGAACTGATTTCTTCCGGTTTTTTGCCCTCCATGGTCAGTAGACCGATGGCGCCGCCGAATTCGGGTTTCAGCGAAGTGGCCACTTTTACGCCCGGGAGTTCATTGGCTTTTTCCGCCCAGTAATTCTTTAGATAATGAAGCCTTTTAAACTTGCGTTCGCTGCCGATCATCTGGTGGAAGTTAAGGGCCTGCCCGATGGCTTGCTCAATGGCGAAAGAACGGGTGCCTAAGCTCTCGAACTTGCGGATGTCCGGGCTTTCCGGATCCTGTGCAGCCAGCAGGGGGTACAACTGCGCGATTTTTTCTTTGCGAACGTACAGCATGCCGCTGCCAAACGGCGCGCACAACCATTTATGCAGGCTGGTGCCAAAATAGTCGCAATCTAAATCGGTTATTTTATAGTCGAAATGGGCGAAAGAATGCGCGCCGTCTACCAGCACCTCGATGCCCCGTTTTTTGGCTTCAGCTGCGATTTCCCGGGCAGGCAAAAGTTGCCCGTTCCAATTGATGGTGTGGGTGATGTGGACGACTTTGGTTTTAGAAGTAAACGCCTCGGCGAATTTACTGACAATCTGATTTTTATCTTCAATGGGAAAGTCGAATGAAATCCATTTCAGGACAATGCCGTCCCGTTTTTCGCGCTGTTTCCATGCGTTGATCATGTTGGGATAATCCTGCTTGGTCAACACCACCTCGTCGCCTTTTTGCAGGCGAAGACCGAAAATAACGGTCTCCAAGGCTTCTGAAGCATTTCGGTTGATGGCAATTTCGTCTGCTGAACACCCCGCCAGATCTGCCAGTTTGCTGCGTAGGGGTTCGCGGCCCTGATCCAGGATCTGCCACATGTAGTAAGATGGCGCTTCATTGCTCAGGCGATTATAGCGCTCTACGGCTTCCTGCACCACCCGCGGTTGGGGACAGACGCCGCCATTGTTGAGGTTCATCACACTTGGTGAAACGGTATAAGCCTGCTGCACCTGATACCAGAAGGTTTCATCAGAAGTAAAATCACCCGCCGGCAAGCCTTTGGTTTCGTCCATTAGCCGCAAAAAAGCCCGCCCTTGCTGCGTTTCAAAAAATGGAAGTACCGATGCCGCGCCCATTGCACCGGCAAGCTGCCCGAGAAATCTTCTTCTGTTGTGTGACATGGTTCAGGATTTAAACTTTGCTGAAGGAGTACAAACGTTGCCCGATTCAACAAATGTAACCTTTTTTTATTCTGTGGTTACTTATCCGAGCAATGCACCTGCTTCTTTTCCAACAGCCATCAGCGCGGTGTCCAATCCGGTGGTATCCTCATTGGCCAAATGCCTCAAGATCAATCCTGCCAGCTCCCTTCCATCTGCTTTGTGATCTAAGTTTTCCGCGATTGCGCTGACAAAACCGGCAGTATTGTCGCGGGCAATTTTGATGATTTGCCACAATTGCTGCGAGACATAAACCTGCTGGGTGATGTTGTGCTCGTATTCCATCTGGATGGCCAAAATCAGGGACAATTTCAGATCGGCCACGGTCATGCCATCTTTTCTTACCCGCAACAGCAGGTTGGGCAGGGAGATGCGTTCGCAAAACAAAGAAAGGCGCTCATAAGCTTGCAGGCGCAGCGGAATGGTGGTTTGCTGCTGGCTTTGTCTGCTTTCACTTTGCTTTAAAGCGAGCTGCCCGCTGAGGTATTGGCGCAGCAAATAGTAGGTTGTGAAGAAAACAAGTAGGCCCGGGACGGTTAACTTGATGATTTCCAGGAAAAAAGACAGGAATTCTGACATAGCGATGGTAGTTTAAAAACAAGGAATACAAGCGCCTGATAGATCAATTTTGCTTGTATTTACTATAAAAAGGATCTTGCAAAAAGATACACTCAATTTTCAATAAGAACGAACCGGCGTTTTCGGGCTGCAAAAATAAAGTTGTTGAGCGGTATTTGAGAAAAATTAATTTTTTTGCCGCTGATCTTTCTGAAATTGTAATGCAATTATGGATAAAACAATACCTTGCCGCTTGAATTAGACCCAATTTTCGCCATAAAACTAAAGCCTAAAACATGTCTCCTGCTTTTAATGTCTCCTACCTTCGCTACGCTCCTTTGTTTTTAGGAATTGGTGTATTGGCCTTTTGTGGCCAGTTCGGCCTGATAGTCATGGAAACGACAGTGGATCCTTCAGCTTCTAAAGGGCAGGTGACCTGGATATGGACACTGGTTTTTCTCCTGATAGATGTCTTGTTTTGGGGCGCTTTTTGGTGGGCGATTGCTCAAACGACAGGCAAACAACAAGCGGCACGCGAGGCTTTTTTCGTTTCAGGCGCAATCGTAGTCCTTCATTTTGGTTTCCTTTATTTTGCAGCGCCTCCGCTTTCCTGGAACATCTTCCTGAATGGTCTAAAAGCCATACCGATTGGCTTTTTCTGTTGGCGGGCTTTTGAGGAAAGTGGCCGGAAATCGGCCCTTGGAATTACCCTCATGGCCGCCTTGCTGATATTCAGCCATTCCGCATTGGCAAGCGGCGCACACAGCCTCGGAACCATACTCAGCCGATTTGGTGAAATGTTAAGCTTCGATAATTTCGGGTTTATTAAAGTACCCTCGGAGGAAGGCCGCTTCCGCCTGATCCCTGTATTGGGCTGGTTTTATCTCGTGTTTTGGTATGTGTTGATGTATACGCTGTTTGGCAACTGGATTCATAAGATGGCATCAGTGCAATCTCTGCTGAGTACGCGGCGGTTGGATCTGACACAAGAATATCCCCAAGGGGCTGCAACCGTGGTGTTTTATGCTTTCCGGTATACCATGGTTTGTTTTGTACTGGGCATCCCGGCTATGATGAGCTATGCTTTTAACAGTGCGGTTCCGGAACAGTTTCGAAGGGGTTTGCTCTTTTCCGTTTTTTTGCTGGGTTGTGTGTTGGTGGGTTTGTTTTTTGCAGCACAGTTTTTGAGAGGTTTTTTATTGGAGTATTTCATTCAACGGGGTTATCCGCACCCCAATGCCTCTGTCTTTTTTTTAAGTATTCCGATTCTGGATTTTATCCTGTGGCCTTTCATCGCTTTACCGGTTTGGACTGTGAAACCACCCAAAACGCGGTTGGAAACGTTTACTGCGTTCCAAAAAAGCACCGGGCCGGATGGACTAAAAGTAATCTTGCTCATCCTGAACGCAATTTTCCTGTTTTTCAGCTTCCGGACTACCAGCGGCGACGACATGATCTTTAGTGTACTTGGTTTTGTGCTGACTGCCTTTTATCTTTTTCATCCGGCGGGGCTTGGCGTTTTTATCGTCGTTCAATTGTTTTTCACGGGTTTGATGCTATACCTGGCTTACAAAGCTGGCAACAACGGTGGTGAAATCAACTATTCCCGCCACATTACTCAGGGGCTGATGACCTTAGTTTATGCGTTCATTTTATATGGCATTTTGCACCCGCAACGCATGGAGGCGGAGTTGGAAATGGAGGTTGAGGAAGGGGAGGCTACTTAAACCGGATCGCCTTCACCGGACTGATCGTAGACACCAAATAAGAAGGAATCACCAGGAAAACCAGCGTAATAATGAGCGTCCCCGCATTCAAAAGCAGGATGGTCCAGCCATTGATGTCCACCGGCGCGACGCTGAGGTAATAATTGGCTTCGTCGAGCTGGATGAACCCGAAACGATCCTGCAGCCAGCACAAGCCGATGCCGATCAGGTTGCCCCAAAACAGGCCTGCCAGCATGATGTAGGCCGCGTAGTAGAGGAAAATGCGCCGGATGCTCCAATTGGCAGTGCCAAGCGCTTTCAGGATGCCAATCATGTTGGCCCGCTCCAGGATGAGAATGAGCAAGGCTGTCATCATATTGATGATGGCAACACTCAACATTAGCGCCATGATGACGGTTTCGTTGATGTTTTGCAGCTCCAACCATTCAAATATTTCGGGAAATTTGCTGCGGATGGTTTCCGAGTTCAGGTCGTTGGGCAACTCGCTGTACACATAATCTTCGATGGGCAGCAGGTCATCAATGTCTTCGATAAACACCTCGAACCCGCCCACTTCGTTTTCCGACCAGCCCAGCAGGCGCTGAATCTGACGGATGTCCACTAAAGCAAATTTGCGATCGTATTCCTCCAGCCCGGTTCGGTAAATCCCACAGATGTTGAAGCGCCGCTTGAGTTGTTCGCCTTTTTCTACAAAATGCACCACGAATTTATCGCCCACATCCACCCGAAGGCGGTCAGCGGTTTGTTGGGAAATCAGAATGTCGGACGACATCGCAGAATCCGAGCGCGAAATGGCCTGACCTTTTTTGATGTAATGGGCCATAAAATCCCAGTCAAAATCTTTGCCTACGCCTTTCAGAATGATGCCCTCGATTTCTGCTTTCGACTTGATGATGCCGGGCTTCAGGGCAAAGGTCTGGATATGGCGGATGCCTGCTTTGGTTTGGCGTGCTTTTTCCGTGACTTTGCCGAAGCGGATCACTTCCTCCGTGTACGTTACGTTTTGAACCGTGTCGAGGAAAGGGTAAAAAGTTTGTTTGATGTGGATGGGGTAGGCGTCAAGCAGGGATTGCCCCACGTCTAAGTCGGTGATGTGGATATGTCCCCAAAAACCGAAAATTTTGCTGCTGATTTCTTTTTTGAATCCGGAGATGAGCGAAGTGGCCGTGATCATCACCGCGATGCTCAACGCGACCGCACCCGCCGCGATCCGGATGATGATGCGGGAGAAAGATTGCTGACCGTTTGCAGCGACGCGTTTGGAAATAAAGAATTCGAAATTCATGAGAGGAGTAGTAGCCCCGCCAGGGATCGAACCTGGATTTTAGGTTCCGGAAACCTACGCACTATCCATTGTACTACGGAGCCATGTTTTTAAAATTGTCTGGGCAATCCAAAAACGAACGCAAATGTAGGCATTATTGTCAAATCACGAAATAACTCCCCGAAATATTTGCCACTCCGGCGTATCCGGAATGTCGGAAGAGATGCTTACCGGTTCATTTTTAACAGGATGTATGAACGAAAGGTTCGAACAATGCAAACAAATTGAACTGTCTTCGTTGGCTTTTGGCGCGCCGTATTTCAAATCGCCTTTGATTGGGCAACCGATCCGCGACAATTGCACCCGAATCTGGTGGGGCCTGCCGGTGATGGGATTCACCTTAATCAGGTAATTTTTTCCGATTTCAGCGGCCAACTCGTAGTCGAGTTCCGCTAATTTGGCCTCGCGGGCGCGGTTGCTCAACCGGTCGTAGGCTTTCACCGTGTTGTTGGTGGGGTCTTTCAGCAGGTAATGCATCAGGTGGCCGTTCAGCGGATCTGGGCGGTGCAACGCAATGGCATAGTAGGTTTTTTCCACCTTTCGGTCCTGAAACAGTTTGTTCATCCGTTCCAGCGCTTTGCTGGTGCGTGCAAAGACAACGGTGCCGCTCACCGGCCGGTCGAGGCGGTGGATGACGCCGAGGTAGACATCGCCCGGTTTGTCGTAGCGTTTTTTGATGTATTCCTTCACCCAATCGCTCAGGGGCTTGTCGCCGGTTTCGTCGCCTTGAACCAGCCAGCCGGCAGGTTTGTTCACTGCGATGATGTGGTTGTCTTCATAAACAACCTGAATGTCGTCTTCCATGGAACGGCTTAATTTTTATACAAAGCGCAAAGGTATGAAATTATCAATTGGCTTCTCGCCCTGCCCCAACGACACCTTTATTTTTGATGCCCTCGTACACGGCAAAATTGACACGGAAGGTCTGGAATTCGAACCGGTACTGGCCGATGTGGAGGCGCTGAACCAAGGCGCGTTTGCCCAACGGTTGGATATTACCAAACTGAGCTACCACGCGCTGGGCCACGTGCTGAATAATTACGCCCTGTTGCATTCCGGCAGCGCGCTTGGGCGCAATTGCGGGCCGTTGCTGATTGCACGGGAGGCCATTCCGCGGGATCAGATCGCAGCAAAAAAAATAGCCATTCCGGGCAAATTCACCACGGCCAATTTCCTGTTCAGCATCGCTTTTCCGGATGCAAAGCTGAAAGAGGAACGCTTGTTTTCAGACATTGAAAACGATGTGTTGTCGGGCCGGACAGATGTGGGACTGATCATCCACGAAAGCCGCTTCACGTTCCAGGAAAAAGGCTTGGTGCAGTTGATGGATTTGGGCGAATATTGGGAGCAGACTACCGGATTGTCCATTCCTTTAGGTGGCATCGCGGTGCGCCGCAACCTGCCCCTTGATGTTCAGCAAAAAGTGGATCGGGTGCTGCATCGCAGTGTGGCTTACGCGCAGGCGCATCCGGAAGCGTCGCTGGATTATGTGCGCCAACATGCGCAGGAGATGGACACAGCGGTGATGTACCAACATATTGGGCTGTATGTGAATGAGTTTACTTTGGATTTGGGTAAAGAAGGAAAGGCCGCAGTAGCGCGCTTATTCGATATGGCGCAGGAACGGGCGTTGATTCCACGGACTGAAACGGAGCTTTTTGTGCCCTCACTTTAAATCTGGTGCGAAACCCTGTGCCTGGGTAAAAAGGCGGTTACAATACCGATTAAGGGAAGAAAGGCGCATATCCTGAAAACGTATTCAATGCTGGTGTGGTCGGCTAATACCCCTAGTAAAGCAGAGGCAATCCCACCCATTCCAAATGAAAATCCAAAAAACAAGCCGGCGACCATCCCTATTTTATCTGGCATCAGATCCGTTGCATAGACCAGGATGGCAGAGAAGGCAGAGGAAATGATCAGGCCGACCAATACCGCCAGAATAATGGTCCAAAACAAAGAGGCATAAGGCAGCAAAAGCGTAAACGGCGCTGCGCCCAGAATGGAAACCCAAATCACCATTTTTCGGCCATAACGGTCGCCAATAGAACCTCCCAGAATGGTGCCAATGGCCACGGCTGCAAGAAATATGAACAAATAGAGCTGGGCATCTTTGACCGGTAGGTGAAATTTATCCATCAGAAAAAAAGTGAAATAGCTTGTCATCGAAGCCATATAGAAATATTTGGAAAAGATGAGCGTGACTAAAATTCCTATGGAAAAGATGATTTTTTCCCGGGGTAGCCGGTAGGCATGATGGACGGGGTGAGTTGTAGTATTAGCTGCTTTTTCTATTAATTTTTCCTGGTACCATTTCCCGACCCGC
This sequence comes from Saprospiraceae bacterium, assembly GCA_022841505.1. Classification (GTDB taxonomy): domain Bacteria; phylum Bacteroidota; class Bacteroidia; order Chitinophagales; family Saprospiraceae; genus JABWAJ01. The sequence goes on from JALHRK010000068.1 coordinate 9,116, forward strand.
ATCAAAATAACAATGCCCGCCAAACACCCAAGGGCAAATACGATCAGATGATTTTGCCCGTTGGGCAGCACAATCAGTGCCACCAGCAAAGGCCCGATCGCACTTCCGGTGTTCCCGCCTACCTGAAAAATAGATTGTGCGAGCCCTTTTCTTCCGCCCGACGCCAACTGGGCAACGCGGGAAGCTTCGGGGTGGAAAATGGAAGACCCGATGCCAATCAAACCTGCAGAAACCAAAATTACCCAATAGCTGGGTGCAAAGGCAAGGCAGATTAACCCGGTAAGGGAAAAAGTCATTCCAATGGCCAAAGATTGAGGTTTCGGTTTTTTGTCGGTATACCGCCCAATGAAAGGCTGCAAAATAGAGGCCGTGAGCTGAAAGACCAATGTAATGATGCCAATCTGGGTGAAGGACAACCTGAAATCGGTTTTAATGATAGGGTATAATGAAGGGATGGTGGATTGTGTTACGTCATTCAATAGGTGCGTAAAGCTGATGGCAAATAGGATCGGGTAAATCGTTGGGTTGACCTTAGATGGGAAATTTTCATTGGCGAGCAACTTCATCAGGCATTTTGAGCTAATGGTTGAAACAAAAGGCCATCTTTAAGGCACTCATAAGCATATGTATGAATCGCTTGAATATCTTTTCGCGTTAGCCTTGGATAATTTTCCAACACCTCCTGTTCCGTCCAGCCACTGGCTAACCGTTCCAGAATAAATTCAACAGAAAGCCTGGTGCCTTTAATAACTGGCTTCCCCATCAATACTTTGGAGTCTGATATAATATGCGCTTGCCAATCCATAGATTTCCGAATTATTCCTGTCTACAAAAATAAAGAATTTTTTGGGTTTTGTTTTAAAAACAAAAAGTTTATATTTGCAAAACATTTAAAAACTTTTTGTATGTCAAAAAACACGCCACCGGATTACTGGAAGGGTAGGGGAGCGCAGATCAACCCTGCCGGCCCTTACGCCCAAATGATCTACGACAGCGAGCCGGTTGCGGAAGAAGAAGACGAGCGCAACCTCAAAACCGAATACCTCGAAGTCCACCCAAAAACGATCCTGAACAAAGTGGAAAGCCCCGACATCGGTATGGGTTATTCCATGAATCCCTATCAGGGCTGCGAACACGGCTGCGTCTATTGCTACGCCCGGAACACCCATCCTTACTGGGGCTACAGCGCCGGCATGGAATTCGAGCAAAAAATTCTGTACAAGCTCAACGCGGCACAATTGCTGGAAGAACAAATCCGAAAACCCAACTGGCAACCCATGCCGGTGATGCTTTCCGGGAACACCGATTGTTATCAACCCATCGAAAAGAAGCTGAAACTCACGCGGCAGATTTTGGAAGTGCTGTGGAAATACCGCCACCCGGTGGGCATCATCACCAAAAATAGCCTAATTTTGAGGGATTTGGATTTGCTGACCCAATTAGCGGCCTGCCAATTGGCCAAAGTTTCCATTTCTGTCACCACCCTCGACGAATCGCTGCGCCGCGCATTGGAGCCGCGAACCGCTTCTGTAAAAAGCCGCCTGAGCACCATCCGAACGCTGTCTCAGCACGGGGTCCCGGTCAATGTGATGCTGGCGCCCATCATTCCCGGCCTCAACGACCACGAAATTTTGGAAATGGCGAAAGCCGTATCCGAAGCCGGCGCGCAGTCCATCTACTATACCGTGGTGCGCCTGAATGGCGATGTTGCTGAAATTTTCAAAGATTGGATTGAAAAAAACAGGCCCGACCGCGCCGACAGGGTGCTGAACCGAATCCGCGACTGCCACGGCGGCCAACTCAACGACAGCCGGTTTAAAACGCGGATGACCGGCGAAGGCAACATTGCAGAAATGATTCGTCAGCAATACGAATTGGCTAAACGGTTGTATTTCAAGGACAAATCAACAACGACTTATAACCTGGAGTTGCACCGACAGTTGAAGGCGCCACCGCAGTTGAGTTTGTTTTAATCGAAAACTATGCAACCGCAAACTCGGTATACTGGCGATGATAATCAGGATAGTAAGCAAGTACAATTTACGCTTCCAAATATAGGCCATCTCTCGCACAATCGCAAGAGATGGCTCATATCTGATCTAATGTCTGAAATCTCAAATCTTACAAATTACGCATTCCGCCCAATACAATCCAAATCCTCAAACGCGTGCTTCAGCCTTGCGATGAAGGTTTCTTCGCCGGCACGGAGCCATTTCCGAGGGTCGTAGTAATTTTTATTCGGCTTGTCCTCGCCTTCCGGGTTGCCGATTTGCGATTGCATGTAGGCGCGTTTGGCTTCGTAGTAATCGTGGATGCCTTCCCAGAACGCCCACTGCATGTCGGTGTCAATGTTCATTTTAACCGCGCCGTAGCGGATGGCTTCGCGGATTTCTTCGCGGGAAGAGCCTGAACCGCCGTGGAAAACAAAATTGATCGGGTTGTCGCCCGTATTGAATTTGGCTTTCACGTACTCCTGCGAGTTTTTGAGGATCACCGGCTGCAACTGTACATTTCCGGGTTTGTATACGCCGTGTACGTTGCCAAAAGCAGCCGCAATGGTGAAGCGCTTGCTGATTTTGCTCAGGTGTTCGTAAGCGTAGGAGACTTCTTCGGGCTGCGTATACAGCTTGGCGTTGTCCACTTCGGAGTTGTCTACGCCGTCTTCTTCGCCGCCGGTGACGCCCAGTTCGATTTCGAGGGTCATGCCCAGCTTATCCATGCGCTGGAGGTAGCGCTCGCAAATTTCCACATTTTCGTGCAGGGGCTCTTCCGAAAGATCCAGCATGTGCGAGCTGAACAACGGTTTGCCGCGTTCTGCAAAAAAGCGCTCGCCAAAATCGAGCAGGCCGTCCACCCAGGGCAGCAGGCCTTTAGCGCAGTGGTCGGTATGCAACACAACCGTCACCCCATAAGCTTCCGCCATCGTGTGAACGTGCATCGCGCCCGAAATAGACCCAAGAATGGACGATTGCTGGTCTTTATTGGAAAGTCCTTTGCCTGCAAAAAAACTGCCGCCGCCGTTGGAGAACTGAATCATAACCGGCGAATTCACTTCGCGCGCTGTTTCCAGGACCGCATTGATCGAGTTGGTGCCTATGACGTTCACTGCGGGCATCGCAAAGTCATTTTCATTGGCGTATTGCAGCAGATCTGCCAGTTCGTCGCCCCAAATGACGCCCGTTTTGAATCTAGTTTTGCTGGTATTGCTCATGTTGTAGCAGCATTTATTGATGGTGGAAAAATTACTTCTGCCACAAAGGTCTGACATTGCTATAATAATGTGAAACAAACTTTTATTTTTGCGTCGCTTTTTTCAAACTTATACAAAAACAAGCAATGGCAACCAGGAAGAGCAATCAGAAGAAAGGGGACGAAACGTTATTGAACCTTGTAGAAGTCAGCAGTCAGGCCCAGAGTTTTCTGGAAAAGAATCGCACTTTGGTGTTTGGACTCGTCGGTGGACTTGTCGTAATCGCTTTAGGCATTTTTCTATATAAAAGCCTTATTTCCGACCCGCGTCAGCGGGATGCAGTGGAGCAGATGTTCCAGGCACAGGTGCAATTTGAAAAAGATTCTTTCAAATTGGCCCTTACTAACCCGGGCGGCGGGTACAGTGGCTTCTTAGACGTCATAGACAACTATGGCGGTTCCAAAGCAGGCAATCTGTCCAAATATTACGCAGGACTCTGCTACCTGCACCTTGGCCAGTTCGATGCGGCCATTTCCTATTTGGAAGATTTCAGCGCAGCCGGCGAAATTACGCCTGCCATGAAATCCGGCGCACTTGGCGATGCATACGCTGAAAAAGGCGACCTGACCAAAGCTATGAGCTTGTACCAGGACGCGGCAAAAGCATCAGATAACGAAGTTATTGCGTCGTACTACCTGAAAAAGGTCGGCATGCTGCACGAAAAGAACGGTAATCTGGCAGAAGCCAAAGTTGCTTATGAAAGCATCAAAAAGGACTACCCCGGTTCTCCGGCAGCAGCAGACATCGAAAAGTACATCATCCGCGTTTCCGGCGGTCAGTAAGCTAAGCAAAAAGAAGGAAGACCGGCGTGCGGTCTTTCTGTGAAAAGCAGTCCGGGCAAGTGGGCCGGGACTGCTTTTTGTGTAAAAATCCGACTTGAAGTTGCCCCGTATTTGTACATTTACGTTGCAAATCACACCAATTTTTTCAACCAAATTAAACAGTTAACCATGAAAAAGCAAACTCAATTCCTGCTGATCTTCGTGGCTTTTATGCTTGCAGCAGTTTCTGTAAACGCCCAAACCTGCCCCAAAGGCGCCATCATGCTGGGGGGCAGCGCCGGGGTAACTTCTGTAAGTTCTGACGGCGAATCAGCAGTGACATTTTTCCTTTCCCCAACTGCCGGTTTTTTTGTCATTGACGACTTAGCCATTGGCGCCAACCTCGGCGTAGCGGCGGGGGAAGGATTTTCGCAGTTTGGCCTGGGACCTTTCGCACGCTATTACGTTTTAAAAGGACTGTTCTTACAGGCTAACCTGAACTTTACCAGCACGAAGTTAGACGGATTCGACAGCGACAGTTCCACCCGGTTTGGTGGTGCACTCGGGTACTCCCTTTTCCTGAATGACGGCGTTGCATTGGAACCTGCCCTTGCTTTCGATTTCGGCGACGGCATTACCATTATTGGATTAACCATTGGTGTTCAGGCTTTTTTAAAACGCTGACACCTGAAAAAAAAATAGGAAAGGAGAGCCGTCGGCAGGGTGTTGACGGCGCTCCTCATTTTGCAAAACACCACCTAATGTCTAAAGTCTATTGTCTAACATCTAAAAAAGCATGAAGGCCATCCGCCCGGAAACGGCTCAGCTCCTCTACCGCGAGTTGGAAAAAATCGCGGCACAACCTGAAAAGGACCTGTCGCTCAGGACTGGGGAGGCGTATCGCCTGTTTTTAAACTTATTACTCGAAGCGACCAAAACCGAACGCCTTCAATTTGCCACGCTTTTTGCACGTTTAGCCTACGTTTGCCATAAATGGCAGTTGGACAAAAGTCTGCAATACTACCTGCATACCTTTCGGAAATACGGCGTTTCGCAGCAACCCAGGTTTCCGGCGTCCGATTTGTTGCAATTAGGACTGAAAGTAACAACAGTTGCCCTGGAGGCACTGTCCGGATTGGCTATCCCTTCGGCATTGGCGGGGTTGCTGCCCGCTCGCTGGCCGCTGGACTTCACCCCCAATGCCATCAAATCTTTCCGAAGCAAAGCCCGGGTGCTGATTCTGGACGAAGATGTGGAAAAAAGGCAATTGATCGCTCGGGATGAAGAAGCGCCTGAAGAAACCGTGCGTGTGCAATACCATATTGCTGACCGGAACGAACCCTTCACGCCGGGGATCAAAAGCCTGCGCGCCGTTTTCGGTTTTCCGGTAACGGTTAACCTGTTAGACGTGGAAATCGGATCGGACGGCGTCTACCGGCCACGCGCTTTTGTTTTCGCCCCGGACCACTTAGTAGACGTTTCGGCCATTGCAGGCAGCGTGCTCGACGGAAACCCATTTCCCTGGCAATACCTCTTAGATAAATTTTTGCCCAAAGAAACCACGCCAAGCCTGATGCTCGGCAACATCGCCAACTTTTATTTAGATGAATTGATTACCCAACCCGAAACGACCTACCTTGAGCTTAAAAGCCGGGTTTTTCGTCTCAATCCATTAGGATTTTGCCTGTTTAACGACCGGGAAGTGGTGGACATGATGGGCTTATCGCAAAAACACTACACCAACCTCCGCCAAGTGCTGGAGCAGGTTTTTGCAGAGCAGGACATTTCGACTTCAGATTGTTTTGTGGAACCCTCTTTTTATTCCGAAACCTACGGTTTGCAGGGGCGTCTGGACGTTTTTTACCGGCAGTCGGAGGGGCCGCAACCGCGCACGGCCATTGTGGAATTAAAAAGCGGGAAAATTTTCAAACCCAACGTTTACGGCATCAACCACAGCCATTTTACCCAAACCTTGCTTTACGACCTGTTGGTACGCTCTACCTTTGGCGCGCCGCCCGACCCGATGTGTTACATCCTCTACTCGGGGGTGGAAGAACGCCCGCTGCGTTATGCACCCACGGTGAAAGTGCAACAATACGAAGCCCTGCAGTTGCGCAACAGCATCCTGGGACTGGAGTACGCTTTGGCTGCTTTGGGAACCGGAGATATGCCCTTGCTGGAGCAGGGGCGTCGGCTGTTTGGGCAGCTCACCGGCGATCAATGTCCTGGAAATCAGACTTTTTTGTTGCGGGACCTCAAGGCTTTTTCAGCAGTTTACGAAGGCATGAACGACCTTGAGCGAAAATATTTCATCGCATTTTCCGGGTTCATTGCGCGGGAGCACCGCTTGGCCAAAACCGGAGTAGAGGGCGTTGAAAACCTCAATGGCCAGGCCATGCTTTGGCGTAATTCCCGGGATCAGAAACGCGAAAGTTTTGATATCCTCGACTTTTTGGAGGTACGGCTGAATAAAGCAGGCGAGGAAGAACCGCTGCTGGGCTTAGCCCGGACGGAACGAACACCCGAGTTGGCTAATTTCCGGGTAGGGGACATTGCGGTGTTGTATCCCGGCGGGCATTCCGATGACCAGACCGCTTTGCGCAACCAGGTGTTGAAATGTACCGTTGTAGAAATCGGGCGCGAGCAAATCCTGGTGCGCCTTCGCTCCCGCCAGCGCAACGCGGCCCTGCTGGAAAAAACGCCATTCTGGAGCATCGAACACGATCTGTTAGATAGCAGTTTTAATGCGCAATACCGCGGCTTGTTTGCGTTTGCGGGTATGGATCGCTCCAAAAAAGAATTGTTGCTGGGCTTGCGCGCACCGGAAGTAGTTGGGGAAAGCGAATTTGGTTCCCCCGCCACAGGAATGACGGTGGAACAAGGGACTATTTTTCAAAAAATACTGGCTTCCAAAGACTATTTCCTGCTTTGGGGGCCGCCCGGAACCGGCAAAACCAGCGTGATGCTGCGCAGTATGGTTGCCCATTTTTTTGAACACACGGGCGACAACCTGATGGTTTTGGCGTATACCAACCGCGCAGTAGACGAAATTTGCGAAGCCATTGAAAGCATCGGAGAACACATGCGCGATCAATACCTGCGAATCGGGTCGAGGTATGCCACAGAAAGTAGGTTCCACGAGCGCTTATTTGATGCAAATATTGAAAAGCTGACCACCAGGGCGGAGTTGAAAGCCCTGATCAGTGATTGCCGCATTCTGGTAGGTACGGTGGCGTCAGTGGCCGGAAAGTCCGAGTTGTTCAAATTAAAAACCTTTCACCGGGCTATTATTGACGAGGCTTCGCAGATATTGGAACCCTCGCTGGTGGGTTTGTTGCCAAATTTTCCATGGTTTGCACTCATTGGCGACCACAAACAACTACCAGCAGTTGTATCGCAGGACGAAGCAGTTTCTGCGGTGCCCGACCCGGATTTGCAGGCGATCGGACTCAACAATCTCCGGCAGTCGCTTTTCGAACGTTTGTACAAACGCTGCATGGAAAAAGGTTGGTCGCACGCTTATGCACAACTCAGCCACCAGGGACGGATGCACGAGGCCATTATGGATTTTCCAAACCGCTTTTTTTACGAAAAGACCCTGCAAATTTTGCCTGCAGCGGTATGGGGATACGATCGGCAGGTTGCGCCGCTTGATGCGCTTGTTGTTGAAAATGGCTGGTATTCACAAATTTTCAGTGCCCGCGCCATTTTTATTCCAACCCCGGTGGATGAAAGCGGCGCCATTCAAAAAGTGAATGCGTTTGAATCGGAAACGGTAGCCGATTTAGTTCATTTTCTGTTTGGACATTATAAAACCTCCGGGAAATTTTTTCATCCCGGGAGCATTGGTGTCATTACCCCTTATCGGGCTCAGATTGCCCGCATCCGGCAAACCCTGGCGCAAAGTGGGTTCGACCCTGATCAAATCACGGTGGACACCGTTGAGCGCTACCAGGGTGGTGCACGGGACATCATCATCATCTCCCTGTGTACGAATACATTGCATCAACTGAATATCCTGAGCTCCCTTTCAGATGAAGGCATTGACCGCAAGCTGAATGTGGCGCTGACCCGTGCGCGCGAACAGATTATCATACTTGGTAATCCGGAATTACTGGCCCACAGCGCAATTTATCGGGAATTAATTGGTTTTTGTACCGTCGTTAACCGTTCTTGAGGTTTATTTGTTCTTTCAGTAACCCCATCACCAAATCTTCAAATCTTCAAATCTTCAAATTGACATGAATTTTCTCGCTCATACATTTCTTTCCGGCGACAACGAAGGTTGGATTGTCGGCAACTTTTTAGGTGATTTTTTGCGCAATAAACAAGTTCAGGCCCTTCCCGCAGCCATCCGGGAAGGCGTCAAGCTGCACCGTCATATAGATACCTATACGGACCAGCACCCGGCAGTTTTGCAGGGGGTGCGCAGGCTTTACCCCGAACACCACAAGTATGCATCAGTGTTGATGGATGTTTATTACGACCATTTGCTTACGCAAAATTGGGCCCAATACAGTACGGAGTCTTTGAATGAATTTGCGGATCGGGCTTATGCCGTGTTGTTGCGCTACACCGATTTGATGCCTGAGCCAGTGAGCCAGCGTCTGGAACGCATGATCTCGGACAACTGGCTGTTGAAATACGGAACCTTTGAGGGACTTGATTTTGCATTTCAACGCATGCGGCACTACGTGTCGGCGCCTACCCATTTGAATGGCGCTGTAGACAGCCTGCAACGCCACATGCCAAAATTGCAGGAGGAATTTGGGGTGTTCTTTCCTGATTTGATCGAATCTATCAAGGTATTCAAATAGTGTCTGTTTTTATAGTCCGAATAGCTGCGTTATGCGAAGGCCCAAAATTGGTCATCCCGTCCGACGGGCGGGACTCCCACTTTTGGGCCTTCGCATGCCTTGCTCTCGAACTCTAAAGAACAGACACCGACTTGGGTAGAAACTACCCTTCGAAATGTAGCGAAATCGTAAATGTTCTGGACAAAATCTTGTCCAATACCGTTGATTCCTCGATGTTGTCGTTGTAAATCAGGATATTGCCAATACCGTGGGACATTTTGAACTCCGGGGAGAAGATAAAATAAGGGAAGAAAAACTGGATGCCCGCGCCGTATTCTACAGCAAAGTCGTTGGGCGCAATTTTGACAATATTGCCCGCCTGCCGGGTACGCGAATCGCTGGCTACGTCGAAGGAATATTTAATTCCAGCCGTGACAAAAAGGCGAAAATCTCGATAAGGCGCTGATTTATAGCGAAATTGAAACGGCATTTCCACCAGTACCTGCTCAATACTGCGCTGGCTGAAATTTGAAAACCTGCTGTCTTTGTTGTAGCGAATATTGCGCTCGGCAAAAGACAGGGTGGGGGTGAAGCGGAAATCGAAATAGTCCCCGATTTTCAGGTTGGTTACGATGCCGAGGTTGAACCCAGGGCCGCTGATGCTTTCGATGCCGATAATTGTATCGTTCAATAAAAACTCTTTGGAACGAAAGGGTTTAAAAGAAGAGGTATTCCTGCCCAGCGTGATGCCAAAGTAGTAGACCTTTTTTTCAAAGTTATAAAAATTGTAGTTGCCGCCGCTGTAGTTCTGTGCCTGAGCGAAGGAAACGACAAAAAGCGCCGGGAGCAGCGCAAGCATTATTTTTTTGCCACGTAAATGGAACATATTCCGAATGTTAAAGGGATGCAATGATGGGCGTGATACCCTGTTTTTGATAAAATATCCAGAAATTCTTTGCCCTCGGGAAACGCCTGAACCGATTCGTAAAGATAGCTGTAAGCCCTCGGGTCTTTAGAGGTGATTCTTCCAATGACAGGAAGAATGTTTTTAAAATAGAACTGGAACAACTGTTTGAAAGGGAAGACGCGCGGCCGGGAGAACTCCAGTACCACCAGCTTACCGCCACTTTTCAAAACCCGCTGCATTTCCATCAATCCTTTTTCCAAGTTTTCAAAGTTTCTGACTCCAAAAGCAACGGTAATGGCGTCGAACGTATTGTCTGCAAAAGGTAAATTTTCGGAATCTCCTTCGATCAATTCGATTACTCCGTCCATTTGTTGCTTATGGACTTTGGTACGTCCGATTTCCAGCATTTGCGCTGAAATATCCAGTCCCACAATGCGTTGCGGGCGAAATGCTTTCGCTAAAGCAAGCGCTACATCTGCTGTGCCGGTGGCCACATCGAGTACGACACCGGGCGGATTATCCCGGAGCTGGGCGATTGCTTTTTTGCGCCAGATGGTGTCAATGCCTAAGGAAAGAAAGCGATTGAGGAAGTCATAGTAAGGCGCAATTTTATTGAACATACTCGACACCTGGTTCTTTTTGCTGCTGTCGGCGTCGTAAGGTTTGACGGTTTCTTTTGCCATGTACGGGATGTGTTTGCTGATTATAGGAGCGGCGCGCAAAGATAGTAGTTTTGACGAGGGAGGTATCGCAAAAATTCCACCCTTTTTTCTACCTTTGCATTCCTTAATCAAATGCAGTATTGCAACAATTGTTTTGACTAAAAAAGCAAATAATACTCAATGTCTTCCAATCAACGGATTATTTCTGTCAATATAGAGGATCAGATGAAGTCGGCCTACATTGACTATTCAATGTCGGTCATTGTAGCCAGGGCTTTGCCGGATGTCAGAGACGGGTTAAAACCTGTTCACCGGCGCGTATTGTACGGGATGTCTGAATTAGGCCTGGGCTTCGGCAAGAGCCACAAAAAATCGGCTCGTATTGTCGGGGAAGTACTGGGTAAGTACCACCCGCATGGCGACTCCTCTGTTTATGATACCATGGTGCGGATGGCCCAGGATTGGTCTCTGCGCTACCCTTTGGTAGATGGCCAGGGTAACTTTGGCTCTATGGATGGCGACAGCCCTGCAGCCATGCGTTATACCGAAGCGCGCCTGAGCCGGATCAGCGATGAAATGCTGGCCGATATCAACAAGGATACCGTGGATTTTGCGCCCAACTTCGATGATTCACTTGAAGAACCGACCGTGTTGCCTGCCAGGTTGCCCAATTTATTGGTCAATGGCGCTTCCGGCATCGCAGTGGGGATGGCAACCAATATCCTCCCGCACAACCTTCGGGAAGTGGTGGACGGCATTGTGGCCACGGTGGACAATCCCGACATCACGATCGAAGAATTGATGCAGTTTATCAAAGCGCCTGATTTTCCTACCGGTGGCATCATTTATGGCTACAGCGGGGTTAAAGAAGGTTTTGAAACCGGCAGAGGACGCGTAGTCGTGAGAGGAAAAGCGGAAATCCAGAACGATTACAGTGGCCGCGAGGTCATCATCATCACGGAAATCCCTTACCAGGTCAATAAGGCCATGCTGGTTGCGAAAATGGCCGAATTGGTCAATGACAAAAAGATCGAAGGCGTCCACGACATCCGGGACGAATCGTCGCGCGAAGGGGTTCGGGTAGTGGTTGAAATCAAACGCGACGGCCTTGCGAGCGTGATTCTGAGCCAGTTGTTCAAATATACGCCTTTGCAAAGCTCTTACGGCGTCAACAACATTGCCTTAGTCAATGGCCGTCCGGTGACCCTCAACCTCAAAGACTTCATCCGCGAGTTCATTAAATTCCGCATTGAAGTCATTGTCCGGCGTACCCAATTTGATTTGAGAAAAGCCATTGCACGCGCGCACATCTTAGTGGGCTTGCTGGTCGCATTGGACTATATAGATAAGGTCATTACACTCATTCGCGCTTCAAAAACAGCTGAAGAGGCGAAAGAAGGGCTGATGCAGGGCGGATTCATTGAAGACAAAGAGGCATTCTGGTCGAAATTTGCACAGCTCATTGAAGACGCAAAATCTGAAGAATACGAACTGATCGAAGGCAATGTGCTTTCTGAAGCACAGGCCAAGGCCATCCTGGAAATGCGTCTGCAGAAGCTGACCGGCCTCGAACGCGACGGTATCCAGCAGGAATACGACGAGGTTTGCCGCAGAATTGATGAATACAAAGCGATTTTGGCCAGCGAAGAACTCCAGCGCGGCATCATCAAGCAGGAGCTGACCGAAATTCGGGAAAAATACGGGGACGACCGCCGCACGCAGATCAACTACGAAGACGGCGAAATCAGCATTGAAGACCTCATCGAAAATGAGGAAGTGGTGATTACAATTTCCCACCTGGGCTACATCAAACGGACCCCGGTCATCGAGTACCGCACACAAGGACGTGGTGGACGTGGCTCTATGGGGGCAAAAACCCGGAACGAAGATTTTGTGGAGCACATGTTTATTGCCACCAACCACAACTACCTCTTGTTTTTCACCGAGCAGGGGCGGTGCTACTGGTTGCGGGCTTACGAAGTGCCGGAGGCCAATAAAACGGCCAGTGGCAGGGTCATTCAAAACATCCTGTCTATCCCCAAAGACGATAAGGTCAAGGCCTATATTATTATTAAAGACCTGACTGACCGCGAATTTGTGGACAACCATTTCATCCTTTTCTGCACACGCAAAGGGGTGATCAAAAAAACGCCGGTAGAAGCCTATTCCAGGCCACGTGCAGGTGGCATCAATGCCATCCTCATCAACGAAGGCGACCAGTTGCTGGAAGCCAAGTTGACAACGGGCGACAGCGAAATTTTCATCGCAACGAAAAGCGGGAACGCCATCCGGTTTAATGAAACAAAAGTGCGTTCAATGGGGCGTTCTGCTGCCGGGGTTCGGGGTGTGACGCTGGAAAACAGCGGCCGCGACGAAGTTGTCGGTATGGTTTGCCTTGATCCGAGCGACAAGAGCGCAACCATTTTGGTCGTTTCCGAGAAAGGAAATGGCAAGCGTTCAGATTTTGACGACTACCGATTGACGAATCGCGGCGGAAAAGGCGTTAGAAATATGAACGTCACCGAAAGAACAGGTGCCGTTATTGCGATTAAAGCGGT
>JALHRK010000069.1 GCA_022841505.1 Saprospiraceae bacterium
GGCATATTGTCCTGGGCCGACCAGGTTTTGCCGTGGTTCACCGAAATGGCTGCCCCACCGTCGTTGGCGATGACCATATTTTTTGGGTTGTGCGGATTGATCCAAAGGTCGTGGTAGTCGCCGTGCGTGCCGGTGATTTCTTCCCAGGTTTTGCCGCCGTCAAGCGAGCGCAGCGCGGGGGCACTCAGCACGTAAATTGCGTGTTCGTTTTTCGGGTCGGTGAACAATTCGATGTAATACCAGGCGCGCTGGACGAGCCGGTGGTCGCCGGACACCTTCGACCAGCTTTTGCCGGCGTTGGTGGACACAAACAGGCCGCCTTGCTCTTTGTCGGAATCGCTTTCGACCAGCACGTAGACGCGGTCGGAGTTAGAGCGGCAAACGGCAACTGCCATTTTGCCAAGTTCTTTGGGCAGGCCCTCCTGAATTTTTTCCCAGGTTTCGCCGCTGTCCACAGATTTGTACAACCCGCTACCCGCTCCGCCGCTGATCACTTTCCAGGGCAGGCGGCCAAATTCGTTCATTGCGGCATACAATACTCGTGGGTTGTTCATGTCCATGGACAATTCCACGCAACCGCTTTTGTCGTCGGTGTACAGCACTTTTTTCCAGGTAGCGCCGCCATCGGTGGATTTGTAAACGCCGCGTTCGGGCGATTTCCCGTACAGCGCGCCTTGTGCAGCGACAAAAACCGTATTCGGATCCTGGGGATGGATGGCGATGCGGGCAATGTGCTGCGTCAAATCCAGTCCCATTTTTTTCCAGGTTTTCCCGGCGTCGGTGGATTTATAAACGCCGTCGCCGTGGTGGGTCATCACGCCGCGCACTGCGTGTTCGCCCATGCCTACATAGACGACATTCGGGTCGCTTTCCGAGACGGCAATGGCGCCTACAGAGCCAGTTTTGAAATAGCCGTCCGAAATATTTTTCCAGGTCACGCCGAGGTCGTCCGTTTTCCAGACGCCGCCGCCGGTGGTGCCCATGTAATAGGTCGTGATGTCGCCTACCACACCGGTTGCGGTCACGGAGCGACCGCCGCGAAAGGGGCCGATGCTGCGCCATTTTACGGGTTTGTAGAAGGTGTTGAGGTCGGGCGTGGATGCAACTTGCGCCGGTGTGGGCGTTGCAGGGATTTTTTTGTTGGGTTGCGCTTCGGTGATAAAAAACGAAGCAAGGGCAAAGGCGAGGAGGAGGATTCGTTTTGTCATGGTGTATGTTGGCTTGCTTAATCCCTTTGTCTTGCGGCAAGGGAATTTAAATAGATGGCTTTACGAGCTGGAAAGTTCGATAATTTTTTCAAACCGCTCGAGATAAGCAGTTTTTTTTCAATAAGAAAAGGATTGAATTTCGAAGATGTTATTTTTCAATGTTTTGCAACATTCAAGATAAAGTAGCTGATGATCCTCACCCCTCCAACAACCTCCGATGGTAATTCACCTGCCCCAAATGGTACCCTAAATGCGTCGCCAAATGGATCAGAAAATACCCGGTCGTCATGGGATGCCCGAAAACCTGTTGTGGGTATTCCTCCTGAATTTGGGCTTCGGTGAGCCGGTCGAGGGTGCTTTCAACGATGGCGATGGTTTCGTCAATGCCGGCGATGAGTTCGGCGCGGGGTACATTTTTCAGGGCAAACTCCGCCTCGCGGTTGCGGATATAGCCGCTTTGGCCGAGTTGCGCGCCAATGTATGCCCGAAGGTTACCGGTGAGGTGCAGGCAGAGGTTGCCGGCGGAATTGGCGATGCCTTTGTCTATGATCCAGAGAGTTTGTTCTTCGCGATACAGTTCCATTTCCTGTTTCAGGCGGAGGAGGTCGCGGCGGAAGAGGGTTTTGAGTGTTTCGGTGAGCATGATTCGTTTTCTTTCAACCAGTCATAAATGTTCCGTAAAGTCTCTTTTGCCTCATCGCTTACTGAGACTTTATACCTTACCATGTGGCAGCTTCTTTTTGTAAGTCCTCAATAGAAGTTTTTTGCCCCGCTTTCATGGCCGCTACCCTTTTTCCATATACTTCACTTGCCTCATTGGCATGGAGCGGTTGCCCTTCCAGGTCATACCCCACAATTGGATCTTCCTGCTGCTGCACATAAGTACCCAGCATAGAATGGACCACCTTCAAAAAAGGCTCATCCAAGCGGTCAATCAACTGATAGACTTCAGCTTTAAGTTCGGTACTCGTCATAACTTATGCTTTAATTGTAGTTCTATAAAGGTAACGCATTTTGAAGAAAAAAGTCGCTTCAAAGGTGCTGTTTTTCTTCGTTGGTTTTGATCCTCACGTGTCGGACACCTCGGAGGTGTCCGACACGTGAGGATCAAAACCAACGCCAGATATCTCCCACAACCTCACCGGCTGCTCAAAATTAATCGGCCCGGGCGTGGTGACGTATTCCTTCACCAATTCAAACCCTGCTTTTTCCAGGGTTTTGTTCGGGGCCGGATTGAGCGCGTAGGGTTCGCAAAACAAGCGCTTCAATTGCAGGTTTTTGAAAAAATAAGACAGGGACATTTTTACAAATTCCACCCCCATTCCCTGCTGCCGGATGCTCTTGTCCCACAGGTGCAGGTGCATGTAAGCCGAGTCGCCAAACTCAATTTTATTGACATTGCAATGCCCGATGGGCTGGCCGTCTGCTTCCCAGATGGTGCAGTACGATTTTTTTGCCTCGTAAGGCTGGGTGAGTTGTTCCGACAACATGGCCGTAAACTGTTCCCGGCTTGGTAGTTTTTCCGGATCGGCGCCCATGCCACGCAGGTAGTCCGGGCTTGCCTGCGCCCAGTAATCCGCAATGTATGCAATGTCGGATGCCTGAAGTTCTCTGACGGAAAGGCGGGGTGGCTCCATGGTTATTGTTTCATATACTGACTTAAAAAACCTTTCTTTTTCGACCGGTTGATTTGATAGTACAGCGCAGGTTGCGCACCAAAATCTGTCGCATGCTCATATCTGTTAAAATCCAGCACCAGCGGGCGCTCTGCATTGATGCGGACGGTAAGATCGAACATGAAAGACAGGGCGCCAACTTGCTCGCCTGCTTTGGAAGCAACGGGCGCTAAGCTCAGCAATTTTCCGTGACTGTGGATAAAAAAATTAGCGGCGCAGGGGTTTCCATCGGCGTCAAGCACTGCGGAAGTAAAGCCCCAGCCCCGGTGCAGGGCATTGTACATAATGCGCAGCAGGGCGTGGTAACGGGCGTCGAGATCGCGGCGGTCTTTGGTATGCTTTTCGTAAAAATCCGCAATTTTTTCGGGTTTCAGGTTGGCGGTCAACATCAATTTGGCGGTCGTAGCCTTATCCATTTGCCGGAACAGGTCGGAGGAGTAACGCCCCGTGAGGGTTTCATAAGACTCGTTCAGCGAAAGTAATGCGGTTGTTTCAGCATTGCTTTCAAACGGCAACTGCGACGGCAGCACATTTTTTCCGCTTACCGCAATATTGATGTGCCGGTATTCAGCCGGGATGCGCTCCATAAATTGTTGAATGCGTGCGGGAGAGAGTACGTGAACAGAATAAATGCCCATTTCGCGCATCCAGTAAGGCTGATGTAATTCTTTATGCCCCCAAAGTCCGCGCCGATAGCGCCAGACCAACGGGAACACCGATTCGTAATCGCCTTCCACTAAGCCAACCCAGTCTTTGGCGACCTGGTCCAAATACCATTTATAACCAAAAACATTCCCGTTTGGGGCAAAATGGACGCAGCTGTTCCACTTTGTTTTGTCAATATCTTTGCTTTGCAAGAGGCGAATGTTCATTTATCCTTTGTTTTTGAAGGAGAAACAACTCACCAGGCAAGAGGTTCCAAAAAAAAGATTGCCCAACTACTGGAAGCAGCCAGGCAACCGAAAACCGATTTAAGTAAATCTTTAAATCTTTTCGTTTTGTTTTGACCGACAATTTCCTGAAAATAAAAGCATTAAAGCATGTTAGAAAATCTAAATATGCTCCTAAGTACTCGTCTTTGGGAAGAAAAGATAATGGGGACTAAACGGGGTTCGTTTAGTTTGAGCGTTTTGCGGATAGTTGCTTAACCTTTGCGGACCGATTCATCTGGTTTGTTAAGGGAAGGGGTCGCGATCATGTATTTGGTTTACCGGATGAACGCGCCATGCTACATTTTAATTGAGGCAACAAATATATAAAATTTTGCGCTTCGACGCTGGTCTCCTAAAAAAAATTCTTACTTTTGAAATAATCCGGGCCAAAATCTTGTTGGATTAGGACTATATCGGCAACAAACCTGAAGCACGGAGTCATCTCTTTCCACATTTGCGAATTTATGGTCAAACAAAACTATATTTTCATTTGCTGCCTGCTTTTTTCGATCGCGCAGGCTGGCGCCCAAAACCTGTCGGGTGAGTGGGCAGGCACGCTGACCCAAAATGGAAAACCCGGCGCGTTTACTTACCAGATCAATATTGTGCAGGATGGAGACGCCATTTTTGGTACTGCATTTTCCAATACCCCCGACGGAAAAAATACCGCTCAATTCAACCTGACCGGCGCCTGGGATGACAGCAAACTCATCCTGCAGGAAATTGTACAAACCGCGCCCGAAAAGCCACGCTGGTGCCTGAAATATGCCATTTTAAAACTCAGCGTAGCCGACAATGCCCTCAAGCTGGAGGGCGACTGGAAAGCAGACGGTTGTGCGCCGGGAAAAATTTCGCTGACCAAACGTTCGGGCCTGGAAGAATTGATCGCAGAGGAAACGGAAATTTTTTCGATGGCGGGCCGGTGGACGGGCATACTATCACAATCTGACCGCAACCACGGATTCTACTATGAAATCCAATTAAGCGCCGATGGCCGCGGCGTTTCTCAAATCGTTGCCGAAGACAATGGCGGCAGCGCCCACCACCGCCTGGAATGGAGTTTTTCTCCCTCCGACAGCAGCATCCTTGTAGAAGAAAGCGCATTGACCGAAAAAACCGATCCCCGCTGGAAATGGTGCATAAAAACATCCCGCCTCCGGTTGCGCCGGGAAAGTGCGCGGTATGTGCTGGAAGGCGCGTGGGAAGGGTATATCGAAGGCAACACCCCTCCTGCGGGTCGTTGCGCCCCAGGCGCTATTTTGCTGGAAAAGCCCATTCTCACCCGCAGTATCGTCAAAACCATCGAACAACCTTTTCAGGCGTATGAAGTCAGCACGCAACGACAAGCCAAAATCATGAGTACGGTGGAGGTAAAGAGCGCAAATATCAAACTCAAAATATGGGACAATGGCACCGTTGATGGTGACATTGCCACGGTTTTCCTGAACGGTGAAAAACTGGTCCACCGCCATCGCGTGTCCAAGTACAAATACAGCATTCCCGTCACCCTGAAAGAAGACAACAATTTCCTCATTCTGCACGCAGAAGACCTGGGCGATATTCCGCCCAATACTGTAGCCGTTTCCGTTGACGATGGCATTCGCGAACAAATCATTGTGCTCAGCTCCGACCTCAAGGAGAGCGGCGCCATCCTCATCCGGCAGTTTAAAATTGAATAATTCCGGCGGATGCTTCGCCTTGTCGGCGATATTGCCTTTTTTTGTGCAATGGAATCCTTTACGAACACTTTGCAGTCCTATTGGGAGCAGTTTCGCGCCTGGGCAACTACCGTGCCCACCGAGTATTGGGCCATTGGCGGCACGGTGCTGCTGTTGCTGATTTTGTGGCGGATCGCAGCCAGACAATCGAGCAAGCGGAAACTCGCCCGGGTGGCGCCCAAACTTATGATTGAGGGCTTTCAAATAGCGCCCCTCGGAAGAGATGCTTTCCTGAAAATGCGCAACGCCGGCGAGCTTATTACTTTTACGGCGCTTCAAATCAAAGGCCGGTCTGATGTGACTGTAAAAAATGCAGTAGCCGGGCACGAGTTGGAAAAAGACAAAAGCTACAGCCTGCTACTGGAAGCGACCGGACAAGAAAAAATTACGCCGAATTTCTCCGTTGAACTCACCTACTACGACCAGATTGGCACCGTGTACGTGCAGCGTTTCAGAACGGATACCCTGGGCGCTTCAAAAGCAAAAGTCATCCACACGCGATGACCTTACCAAAATCTGACAACACACGATGAAAGTAGATATTTTAGCAATTGGCGTCCACCCGGACGATGTGGAGCTGAGTTGCAGCGGCACTTTGCTGAGCCACCTTGCGCAGGGAAAAACGGTGGGCTTGCTCGACCTGACGCGGGGGGAACTCGGCACGCGCGGCTCGGCGGAAATCCGCGACCAGGAAGCGGCTAATGCCGCAGAAATGATGGGGGCTGCTTTTCGCAAAAACTTAGGCATGGAAGACGGTTTTTTCCAATACACCCCCGAAAACATCCGAAAAATTGCGCAGGTCATTCGCACCCACCAACCCGATATTGTGCTGGCCAATGCCATCAGCGACCGGCACCCCGACCACGGCCGGGCTGCAAAACTTGTTGCCGACGCCTGTTTCTATTCCGGGCTTGTCAAAATTGAAACGCTGGACGAGACCGGGAAAGCGCAGGAACGCTGGCGACCCGCTGCCGTGTACCACTACATCCAGGACAACTCGCTGCCTGCGGATTTTGTGGTGGACATCTCGCCGTTTATGGCCCGGAAATTAGAATTGGTCAAAGCTTTCCGCTCCCAATTTTACGTGCCCGATGCCACCGAATACGCATCAGAACTCAACTCGCCAATTTCCGGCAAGGACTTCTTTGAACTCCTGACCGCCAAAGCCCGCATCTACGGGCGGGAAGCAGGATTTGAATTTGCGGAGGGCTTCACGACGGTGCGCGTTCCCGGGGTAAAGAATTTGTACGATTTGAGCTAAGTGATTATCAATCTTTCTTATCTTCATCCCAAGTTTATCAAACGAAAACCCACACAACATGACCGTTCCCAAGTCTTTCCCTTTGCATTTTCCAACCCTGACCCGGGTGAACAACCTCGATGGGGCTGCAACCGCCGCAGAGGATCTCAAAATTTACATCAATCAATACCTGCCGTTGGTCATTCTGGGTGATTTCCCGGATTCCGAGACCATGCTGACCAATGCAGATTTACTCTGTACCCAGGCAGGCGCATTGCCCACGCAGCGAATCCTTTGGCTAAACGACGAGGGCATTTTAGCGGCGGTCATGCCTGAATTGGATGCTGCCATAAAATCCGGATTTCCGAACAAGGTCTACAGCTACGACAACATCCGGGCACTGTCCATAGAACCGGCATCCATGAAAGCTGCCTACCTGATTTTTAAAGACCCGTCCTTGTCGCCCGATCCGAAAGACATTAGAAAAACGCTCAGCACCTTCCAGATGCAACGGGCTTTTAATGCGGCTATTGCGTTAATTCCAGACACCCGCGATCTATGAAAAAGAATCCGCTTTACGCCGCAATTGCGGTACTGCTATCCTTTGCTGTGGCCATCCCCTGCCGCGCCCAGCTTACCCCTTCCGGCATTTTTACGCTGATGGAGGAAAGTACGTCCGGAAAACACATGGACACGTTGCCCCAAACCGGGCCCGCCATCGTAGACATCAACAGCATTCTGCACATCAAAATTGACCTCGCTGCGCTGGAAGACGAGATGTTCCGTTTTCAGGGTATTTCAGGGTCGGATATCCGGCTGCAAAAATTGAAGGAATTCAACACCCTGCTCCAGAATCAGAACGAAATTCTGAAGCTCATCAACGAAAAATTTTCCGGCAGCACCACCCCGACGTTAGCGGATTACAAAGAATTGGCCACCCAATCAGATTTTATTCTGGATGGCCTTGAAACAAATCTCGACGATGATTTATGGAATGAATTGACAAGTCCGGCGATGGAGCAACAATTCCGTACTTTCGACGGCCCATACATCGTTTTTGTGATCAATTTTTTAGCAGAAAAAGCACAGCTATTAAGGGAATCTTTGACCGAACAACTCAACGTGAACGGCGAAGCGGACAGCTCCCTCCTGATCTATTTCCGCCTCGGTGCTTTCATTAAAAACAAAAGCGGCGGCAGGCCCGTACACGTGGAAAATTTCGACGACATCTCCCCGGATTCGTACAGCGAAATTTCGAGCTTCAGCGCGCCTTTATCGGATGCTGAAAAAAAGGCGCTGAACGACACCCGGCTGATTAACGACAGCATTCAGACCAATACTGGCGCTGCGACATTTTCATTCAAGAAATTGATCAAATCCCGTGTTGACAACCTTTTTCCCTCCGACACCTCGCGCGTAAAGTTCAAAACGGTATACAGGACCAAGCTGGCGGATTTGAACCGCTCCAATGCGACAAAACCGGCAGCCCGAATTTTAGTCGAAAACGAACTGAGCCTGACCCGGGTGGATCAGTTTTATACCGTGGCCACCCAAACCTACCAACAGTTTGCCGGTAGTTTCCCACAGGCTTTGATCAATGGCGACAGCCTGGATCAAACCTTCGACCGGTTTTCTAAGTTGGTGAATGATGCTTTTTCCCAATTCAAAGGAGACGTTAGTTTGTATGAACAATCGGGTAGCAGGCTTTCATCTGGAGAACCCCCGCCCGGGTCGCCCGACCTTGATGAGGTGGTCAACGCTTATGACAGTTATGCCGCTTCGATAAACCAGGACATTTCGGGTATTAAATCTCTGTTTTCGGATATCCGAAGCATCCTGGATCCTTTCCGGAAATCTTATTTGGCCAATGAAGATTTTTCGGATCAGGTTTTGCGTTTCACTGCCGGCAGCATTCCGCCCACGGGGTTGATTGAGTTGAAATACATCGGAGAGCGCAAGGCCGGCGATGAAATTCTCGTCAAAGCCGTGCTGGAGCGCGGCAAAAAAGCGGGCAACCGCAATTTTGAGCAAAAAACACTGCTGCGCCGCTATGTTACGATGGCGCGCGTCGCCGTCCACGTCAAAATGAGCGGTTCGGTTATCTTAGCCAATCCTTACAATCGGGCTTCCAACCCGGCCATTACCCTGCAAAACAAATTCCAGTTCAGCCCCACCTACGGCATTTTCCTGAAATGGGGCAGCCGGAAAAGCAAATTTTACAACGACTTCGTTGCTTTTGGCGCCGGATTGGGCTTCTCTTCTCCCGATTTTAACCTTGACGGAACGCCCGAATTTGGCGCTGGCGTGATGTTGACCGGGTTCAGGGATCTGCTCAACGCCGGCTGGGGCTGGAATTTTGGGTTGGATACGCCGTATTCTTTCATCGGGTTTAATATTCCGTTTTCGATCGGGGGGATACAGTCGGCGTCGCCGGAGGGATTTTTGGAGGATTAGCTTAAGGCGGCGACCATTGCATTCACATAATCGCTCATCCCAACGTTGCCGCAGCTTTGCGCGTCCGGGTGTTGCTGTTCTGTGCTTTCGTAACTCAGAATTTGATCCAGGTTCCAGATGAAAGCGCCGCCGACGGAAGCTTCTCCCTTAAATTGTGATATCCAGTTTTGCACAGCCTGCGGGCAATCACCATCCCAAAACGGGGGGCCATATTCCGGCACATTCCAGAACCGGCTCCAGTCGCTGACTAAGATGTAGCCATCGGTATCAAACCCTGGAATCGCTTTTTTGATGGCATCAGCCCAGATTGTGGCGCTGGTATTACCACCGCCACCGGCATAGCACTGCAAATTCCACCACTTCACCCCTCCAGGATTTTTGGATTCTATGGCGGCTAAAGACCCCGTCCAGAAGCTCATCTCTGTATACGGGCAAAACGTAATGCCAAATCCGATTTCAATCAACATCTCGCAGAAAGCGACAAATGAATCCTGATCGTAGGTGTTTTCACAATCCATGTCAATGATGCTGACGTCCGGAAAAGTAGTGCGAAAAACCTGAAAATTGCTTTGCAACAGCGTCCCCTGGAAAGAATAATTGTTGGCCTTATAAATCGCCTGAATATTGCTGAAATCAGAAACATCCCAGCCGCCAATCGAAGCAAGGATCGTATTCACAGAGCCGCCTTTCAATTGTGCAACCTGCCCCGGCCAGGCCGGATCGCCCACGTAGGCGCCATTTTGAATAATCATTGGGTTGTTGTAAATGATGTTGCCGTTGGCGTCAATGTGGAACAGGCTCAAAATGACGGATGTCCAGCCAGCCTGCTGAATCGCGCTGATGTTGGTCGCAAGGTTGGGGGGGTACATGATGCCTTCTCCGTAGAAGGAATAATTGAGTACACTCATGGTCAATGTTGGTTTAGTTTTATTAAAAAACAAATTGTCTTTGCCCATACTACTGGACATTTTCGTTTCAGGCCTCCGACCTTATAGGTTTTGGAAACCTATAAGGTCTCATCACGCGAAAATGTCCAGTAGTATGGTCTTTACCAATCGGTGCAATTGATCGGAAATGAGCCGGTAAAGCCGTCTATGTATTGAAAGTGATTTTTGTTGTGAAAATTTTACAACGCACAAGGTAACGTTCTCACAAACACCAGGGCAAGCGCATTTTTACGGAAAAATAAATATGCGTAGAAATACCTGTATTACTAAATAATTTCCATTTTTTTCATCAAAAAGGTAGCACTTTTATTCCTGCAGATCCCCGGCCTCAATTGATAATCGAAAGCCAGTTCATTGTCAATAATTTCCACTTCAAAGCATTGGTTGGTGAGCGCATCTGGATAGTCGGCAGCGATCAGGCAGACTTCCAGGTCGTGGGTGGCGATGGCACCTATGGCTTTTTTCTGTACGATTTTTTTGATGACACCGAGGGTGCCGCTTCGTTTATCGTCGGAATTAGTCCCCCGCAGGATTTCATCCAGCAGTACAAAACAAATTTCGGATTCCAGGACGTCCATGATCCCTTTCAGCCTTTTCACTTCAGCAAAAAAGTAGGATTCGCTGTCGCTTAACGAGTCGGACAACCGCATGGAAACCAGCACCTTGAGTGGATGCAAATTGGCGTAGCTTGCGCAAACCGGCGCGCCCGTTCCGGCAAGGACCATATTGATGCCCAACGTTCTCAAAAAGGTGCTTTTGCCCGACATATTGGACCCCGTGAGGATGATGAAGGGCTGGGTATTGAAATCAACGGTATTGCACACCCTTTTCGCTTCCGGAATGAGCGGGTGGCCCAAATCCCGGAAGGTGATCCCGAAGCGATCGTTCAATTCCGGAAAAGTAAAAGTTGGGTTATTGTATGAAAAATTGGCGAGGCTGTTCAGGGTTTCAAATTCGCCGATTACGGCTAACCAAACGGGGATTTGAGTGGCATGAAATTTTTTCCAGCGGATCAGCGCCCTCAGAATATGCGCATGGTACAAAAAAAAGCCGTTGAATACGATGGCTGCAAAGCCATTTTGGATGCCGTCCAATGCAGAAAACAGCTCCGACAATTTTTTGATTTGAGCGCTGGCAAAACCAGTGTCGTCCTTCAGCTTGTTTTTCAGCGCATTTAATTGTTCCGATTCAAAATTTTCCTGTTCAATTTTTTCAATGATCAATCCATACATCCGGATGATTTCGGAAACCTTGTCTAAGCTTACAATTTCGGATCGGATTTGCTTGTTCAACGCAATTAGTACCCCCAGATTCAGCAGGAATAAAGCGACCGCCGCATTTCCCCAAACACCCTGCCTGGTTGAAATGAACCCAATTAAGACTCCCGTTAAAATGACCGGGGAAAGGTAGGCGGCAAGTACCCAAATCCATGCCATTTCTTTGATCCGGCTTTCCGCCCAAAACATTAATTTTTCGTAAGTTTCCCGGTTGTCGTTGATCAGTTTGCCGAGCGCCAGCACCTCCTGGCGCCAGTCAATTTTCGCAGCCAATTCTTTGATGGCCACCTGGTTGTTTTGAATGGCTGCATTGGGCAGCAGCGAAAGCAATAAATCTGCCAATTTGGTTTTTCCGATCCAGGTTGCCGTTCTGTTTAAATGCTGAAACAGGGAGTTTTTTCCAAAAAAGTCCAGGTCGTAAGCGTAGGCATGCGTGGGATTGATTTTGTCGGCCCCGTCTTCAAAGGGGATTGCTGTATGGCTGAGGTAAAGCAGCTCGTCTTCATTGATGCCGATCAGCGTTTTTTTAACCTTCCTGTTCCAACCTATTTTATCGTGTATTTTGATGAAAATCAAAAACAGCGCAGCCAGGAAAAGCGCGATCCAAAGCGAAGGGGCGCGATCGGCCTTAAAATAGTCGTACAACCCGACGATAAAACCCAGCGCAATCAGTAACCGAATGGCGCTGATGAGGTTGTAGCGGGAGGTTAATTGACGCCAGGCCCCTTCGTGTATCCCTTTGAGAGCTATGTACTGGCCGGTGATGGAATCCTTCATTTGTTTGCGTTCCTGTGATTTCGGGTGCTATTTACTTTTTTTATAGCACTTTTCCATGCTTCAGAGTACGGGAACTACGGATGCCTTTATAAGTTTTGAAGATTTTGGAGGAAGTACAAATAACTCCTGATTGCAAGCCCAATAAATGTGAGTTTGTTGGAAAAATCCTCAACACACTCAAAACTCTATTGACCTACCCAAAATTTCCCCCAATCCTGCCAAAAATCATCTTCGGTTTCCATGCAATATCTTTTCCCAAAACCATCCTTGGCGCCGTCAATCCGGTCTCCACAAATCCATGTTGTTTTAAAAACGCAAGTGCGGCAATATTGGCCGAAGGGATAACGGCCTTATCTTCTGTGGCATACTTGACATGCATCAGCGCCAGGCCCGCTTCAACCGACTCCGCAAGAATCAACCCATTTCTCAAATCAGGGAAGTAGCACCCCAAAACGATTTCGTTTTCAAGATAAACGATGGCGTTTCCTAAATATTCCGCAATTAATTTTTGGCGGTTTTCACCGGATGCTTTTTTGTCTAATTCGTAAACCTGCGAACGGTAGGTTTCCTTAAAAAGTGCGAGGCTTTGAGAATCTGGCTTGCTTTCCCAGGGCTTTTCCCGATTCAAAAAAACATACTCCCCAACCGTTCTGAACCCGGCTTTTTCGTAAACGGGTTGCCCGATTTTTGTTGCGGTAAGCAAACAGGTTTCAACCCCATCCCGGCGCAGGTTTTTCAACAATTCGAGGACAAGTTGGTACGCAATCCCCTGCCTTCTAAAATCTGGCGCCACAATAATATGCGCGAGCCAGGCCGTGTTTTCAAAAACAATGGACGTTCCAATTCCCGCAATTTTTCCGTCAATTTTTGCCTTTATCGGGTGGCAAAACGGTGCGTCAATATAATAGGTTAATTCGGGGGTAATATCCGGCCAGTCTGCGGGTTGTAAATCGCCCATTCGGGATAAATCGTTGTCTGTCAATGTTTCGAATTGCATTATTTATTTAATTTTTTAAGAACAAGACGAGAATATAACATTTACACTTTGTTCCAAAAAAATATGCAGCTGACTTTCACAAGCCAACTGCATATTAAATACTAGTGATCATGGGTACCTGAAGGAGTATATATGCATTTTTATGCATCAACTGTCCTCAATGTTCCTGTTGAAAGCGGGATTGGCCCTTCTTTTTATTTAACTATGACCAATTTGCCGCTCACACGAATTTCAGCATTGTTGTCCGAATTAAAGGTATAGTGATAAATGCCTGCTGTCAAGTTTTCCAGACTTACTTCCACAGGGATATTTGTCTGAGCATTCATTTGTTTCACAAGTACCCCCATCCCATTGTAAATATGGACCACACCATCTACCTCGTTATCGCTGAGGACAAGTATATTTACATCACTTGTCGCCGGGTTAGGATAAGCAATTGCAACCGCAGACAAAGCTGGCCTGACAGGGCTATCCGGAGCTGCAAAAGGGCAATCTGTGGTAAAAGCTTCACCTAAGCAAAAGGCAACCGTCGGGGTTTGCCACGGGTATGGTTCGGAAAGAGTCGGGCATTTTAGCTCGATGATGAACTCATAGGTGGTGCAGGGATCAAGGCTAAAAATAGTTCCGGTTCCTGAGCCGGGAGCAACGGTTGTACCGCCATAATTCCAAGGGCCAGGTGCAATCCGCCAGCCTATGTTGTAGTATGGATACGGGCAATTCGGGCAATCCAGAATAGGTTGGAATGAAAAAGCCATATCAGTAAGGCCTACGTCTTTTACTGCAACTTCTTCACAATCGAATCCTACTTCGCAACCATCCAGACATCCTAATGTCATAAAGTCGAAAATGCAGGAAGTAATAATCTCTCCTTCTTCGCCATCGCAGCTTAATTCAATGCGGATTTCGTACTCTGTACATGGTTCCAAAAAATAAAGTACGACTTCACCTCCATCAATAGAATATCCACCGCCATTCCAGTTTTCATCTACCTTTTTTTTCCAGGAAATGTTATAATACGGATCAAGGCAGTTTTCACAATTCGTTAGGGGAAAGGTGAAACCTACATAATTTGTGCCTCTTTCCTTAATGACAACGTCGTCACAATCCAGTAAATCACAAGGAAAACAGTCAATCTCTACTGTGTGGCAAAATTTGTAGGAATGACAAACTTCCTGGGTGCTGTTTGAAATAATCTCTATGGTTATGCAGACTTCGTATGTACCATTTGCAGAGAAATTAATCAGGCGTGAAGTAGGGGAGAAACCTCCTGGTGCAGGAAGGCCGTTAATGGTCCATACGTAATTAAAACTGTAGCCTAAACATCCTAAGGTTGGAAGCTCTGAGAGCCTGAATCCATACTGATAGCAAGGACCGAATTGCTGCCAATGAAAGGTGCCTTCGTCAGCGAGACAGTCGGAACAATCTTCGTTACAGTGCGTGTTTCCTGCCATTGCAGGTGTGTCACAAGAATCAAATGTGGGATTTGCTTGTACTCCATAGAGTAAACCAATCATAAGGGACAACAATAAAAACACTCGTTTCATATAAAGCGATTTTAAATGAAAAAATCGGTTTTGGTGCGTTTGCTGAGTGTTTGTATGAAATTGTGCTGTTGAGTGTTCGTATTAAATAAATATGGGAACGAAATTCTGGCAAACCAGGACGATCTGACAGATTCATTCAAAGGAGTGCGTAAATGTAATTTAAAAAAACATTTATTCCAAAAAATGATAAAATAAAATTATAAAATAATTTAAAAAACACACAAAAATTTGATTGCAAACATTTAAAACATTATATAATAAACAAAATCAAAAAACATTGGAATTGAATTTTTTATAAAAACCTATGCATTTAGAACTCATAAATCAACTTTCAACCCTGTAGAGGTTTCAAACCGTTTAACTGCCTGTTCAAACAAGCCAGCCTGTTCCAGATTCGGTGAGTCGAAAAACTGATATTTAAGATCAATAGCGTTTTGTCAATTCGGCCAGAGCTTCGTCTGGGCTTTTTGCGGGGCTCGGCGGCACACGCTCTTCGATTAAGGCATAAGTAAATTGCTCCCCCTGCCGGGCGCCGGTGCAAATGAGGCTTTCCAATTCGGCGTAGGCCATGATTTAACTGAGGCGGTGGCCTTGTGCGATGATGCCATGTTCCCGAAAAGCTTCGTTCAGAGCATTTCTGGTCAGTTGTTTGCCGCCTTCCACGGTTTTGATGAGAATGTCCTGATACCGGTTCAGCAACTCGCGGTCCAGCTCACACTGGCGGTACATGTAGGCATTGACGGCATGCACGCGCGGGGCAGTCAATTGCATCATCCAGCGAATGTCTTCTGCTGCCACAAAATGCCAGGTGGGCCGCAGCAGGTGGGTGCACACAATGCGTCCTGCGGTCAGCTCCTGCTAGTTCTATGCATCAACCACCCTGTTGCCAAAATCGCAACGCCAACGGTTCCCAAAATTAACTGAAGTGGATGGTATTTCTGAACCAACAAAATCTGGACAACAATCCATCCCATCAGGATTACGCCCTGTGCCATTACCAGCAAAGGCGCCTTCTTGTGTTTGATCAAAAGTGTAGCGAAAACAAAAATGCTGCACAGCCCATTTGCAATAAAAAGGATGATGCCGGGGATTAAAAAATCGGAAAAGGGGGTGTGCTCCAGCCATTCTATCGGTAGCTGCAAATTACTTCCATCCGGGTACGCCATCAGGCTCCAGCCGCCGTAGAGTGCGCCGATCCCATTAAAGAGCAAAAGCGCGGCGGCAACGATGTTTAAAAGCATTTTCATAACCCCTGCGAATAGCGGCATTATGCGCTCATTCGCCTGGATAAAGTTCGGGATTTTTTCGGACAAACCCATGAAATAAACCAGATATCACACCCCGTCAAACGCCTTTGAATACTCAACAACCCCGCTTACATTTTTCAAAGCACCTTCCTCAAGTTCAACCCCCATAAACGCAGAAGAAGGTACCTCGAAAGGAGCTTTGATGCTCCATTTCTCTGCCGGAACAAAGCCGAATTTCGGGTAATAATGCTCGTGCCCCAAAACAATTACAGATGCGTGACCAAGTGCTTTGGCCTGCTCCAACCCGAATCGGATCAATTGTCCGCCGATTCCCTGATTTTGGAATCCGGGCCGAACTGCCATGGGTGCAAGCGCCAGGCTGTCATGTGCGTTTCCGTGGTCGTCTTTGATTTTAATTTTGGTGAACAGGATATGCCCCACAATTTTATCGTCCAGCACCGCCACCAGCGATAATGCCGGAATAAAAGCGTCGCTGTTCCGGAGGTTGTCAACCAGGACGGCTTCTTCGGCCTGGCCGAAAGCGAGGAGATTGACTTCGTGGATGGCCGGAATATCGGTTTGGTGTTCTGGTCTGATGATTGTGTCCATTGCGGGTTCTATGTTTTAGAATTACCACTTGCTCCCCTGCACCGCCACCGAAAACCCTTTCGCTTCCACATCCGCCCTAACCGTTGGATCCCACATCAGCGGGTTGGTGTGGTTGAAATGGATGAAGCAAACCTTCCTGCGTTCGCTCAGCGTTTCCTGCCCGAACAAGGTCATGGTTTCCGACACAAACGGGTGCGGCACTTCCGCGATGTTGCGAAAAGGCAGTTCGTTGGCCGCGTAAAATGTGGCGTCCAAAAAGGCGATATCCACGGCGCTTACCTCCTCAATAATGTTTTTTTCGTACTTCGTCCATTTGTCTATATCGGGAATGAAGAGGTATTTTTTTGCCGGTGTGCCGATGCGAAAACCCGCAGTTTCAGAATATTCGTCGCGGTGCGGCACCAGAAAAGGCTGCACGTGGATGGCGTCGGAACACCGAAAAACGGAATCGGCGGTCAATGGCTGAATGGCGATGTTTTGCAAAGCGACCAATTGGCTCCACGGGCCGTTGGTTTCCAGAAAAACTTTCATTTTGGGCAGGGCGTAAACGGGAACTTTGCTGGCGTTCAAAGCTTCGCGTCCCAGTTCCATCAGTCCGGTGTAGTGGCCGATATGCGCGTGGGTCAGGAAAATGCCGTCGGGCAGAAAATTGTATTGCCCATTGGTGAGCGTTGCAAACAGGCGGAGTTGCGCGTTGATGTCGGGCGTGGCTTCAAACAGCCACCATTTGCGCTCAGCGGGGCTGACTAAGGCAAGTGAGACGACGTTTTGCCGGTTGGCGGGGTGCGCCCAGGCCGCTTCGCAACAGGGCCTTTTACATCCGATGTGCGGGTAGCCGCCATCCTGGGCCACACCGAGGAGGAGGACATGGGGGAGGCTGTCGGATTGGGCGGTGGCCAAAGTAGACAACACGAAATATATAAAAAATAAAAACCTATACTTCATTGCCAATGATTTCTAAAGCAATCGTTTATTTTATCCGGCATAAATTTTCAAAGCGCAACATCCAGGGCCATCATTACCGCAAAACCAATCATGGCGCTGATGGTGGGCAAATCCGTTTCCCCGTCGCTTTGTGACTCCGGAATAATTTGTTCAATAACTACAAAGATCATAGCCCCTGCGGCAAAGGACAAAGCGTAAGGCAGCAAAGGCATAATCAGCAACACTAAGGCCGCACCAATTACGCCCGCAATGGGTTCAACTACGGCAGACAATTGCCCATAATAAAATGATTTTGCCCTGGAAAGGCCTTCCCGCCGGAGCGGAATAGAAACAGCAGCGCCTTCGGGAAAATTCTGCAGGCCAATGCCGATCGCCAGGGTAATCGCTCCCATCAGTGCGCCTGTATCCGGGTTATTGGCTAAGGCGCCGAAAGCCACACCTACGGCAAGCCCTTCAGGGATATTGTGCAAAGTGATCGCAAGCATCAATAAAATGCTCCGTTTCCAGGAAGTTTTGATGCCTTCCGCTTTTTCGATGGATAAACTTAGATGTAAATGCGGCAAGATTTTATCAATCAACAATAAAAAAGCGCCTCCTGATAGAAACCCGACAACAGCCGGAACCCATGCCCTATCTCCATTTGCTTCAGCCATAGCAATGGCTGGTTTTAACAGCGACCAATAGCTGGCTGCAATCATAACCCCTGCTGAAAACCCCAGCATGGCGTTCAAAACTTTTCTGTTGATTGTCTTAAAGAAAAAGACCATGGCTGCACCCAAGGCAGTAATACTCCAGGTAAACAGCGTTGCAACAAGCGCCAGCCACACCGGGTGGTAATCAAGTAACCAGTCTACATTCATCATTTTTCAGGTGCACCTGCGTTTGGCTTCGTAAACGGCGGATTTCTCGAAACCACCGCCTCATAAATCATAATAAAAAACCACCTTTTGAATTTATGCGATTGCCGAATGGAAGACCAGGCAAAAACGGCTAAAACAGGCACGAGCAGGAGATACCCGGCTGATATTTTCCCAAAAACAAGGTAAAGCAATAGTTGCAAAAAAGCCAACACCGCAGCCACGCAAATGCCCTGCATCATTTTGGAATAAGCAAAAAACCGATCAATTTCAAACGCAGCTTCCAGGCTTTCCCGCCGGATGGTCGCAAACCAGATCGCCCAGTCGGACGGATTGATGTGCCGGGTATCCAGTTCGGGGTTTCGCTTTTTTAGTTGTTCAAAAGCAGCGAGGTAGGGTTCCTGGGGAGGCGGATACAATCTGGCAGCGTACCCCATAATCGGATCAAAAACAAACCCAATGAGGTAGGCTGCCAGGCCGCCAAACAGGAGGGCTGAAAATCCGCCGCTGAGGGCTGTTGAAAAATAATCAGCCACTCCGAATGTTTTCAGGCCGTGCAGCACAAGCAGCAACAGGAGCCCACCGGGGATGGTATAGGCGAAAAAGTCGTAGATACTGGCTTTGATGTTCATTCTTTTCGGATTTGTTTATTGCGGACAAGCCCAACAAAAAACTATGCTGCTTGAAATTAAGAAAAAGGGTAAAAAAACACCCCCCGCTCTAACCTTTCCCTCCTCGTCCTCGTCATCCATACGAAAGTACGATTAATGGACGTCCGGTACAGCATCATTCACCCACTTAATTTATCAACCATGCGTTACCTCATTGCTTTGTGTATCCTTTTTTGCGGTTTGCCCAAAAACCAGTTGGGTGCCCAAACCGCGCAGGACATCGTTTACCTGACGAGCGGGCTGTCGCACCAGGGCATTGTGATCGAACAAAAACCCGGCGAATACATCCGCCTGCTGCGCTTGCCCGGACGCGATACCCTTCAATTTTCCATGGACGCCATTGACCGGATCGTAAAAATTATCGCGCCAGCTGGTTCACCGCTCCAAGAAAGTGCCG
Source organism: Saprospiraceae bacterium (assembly GCA_022841505.1). Classification (GTDB taxonomy): domain Bacteria; phylum Bacteroidota; class Bacteroidia; order Chitinophagales; family Saprospiraceae; genus JABWAJ01. The sequence goes on from JALHRK010000069.1 coordinate 19,497, forward strand.
CCAACCCCATTGAACCCGCCAATCGGTTTAACCAAAATCGTTACGTCGCCATGCTGAATTTCTACATTGGCGGCGGTAAATACTCGCTGGTAGGGATTGGTATGGGTGTTGGACGCAGCTTTGGCGACCGTTGGCAGGCAGGGCTCGGTGTACAGTTCATCCATCAAACGAACAGCAATACGTTTCCCAATCAGCAAATCATACCGATCACAGCAGATTTCAAATTCAAAATATCAGAATCGCCGAAAGGCCGTTTTGCTGCACTGCTGGCCTTGAGTGCCGGGTACAGTATCAATGTGGACGACGAACAATTCGATAGCGGACTCAACAACAATATCAGGATTACAGACGGTGTGTTTTTCAACCCTTCAATTGCTTTTCGGGTCAATGTCCTGCGCAATGCCGGAATCATGTTTGATGTCGGTTACCAACTCAGCAGCGGAAATATTTACAATGTGGAGAGCGGCGATTTGATTGATAAAAGAACCTGGCATAACTTCGCGGCACGCGGCACCTTGTTTTTCTGAAAACGAACGACGATGCAAATTACTGAAGCGGTTCTGGAAGGATGCCGGCGGCACGAACGGGCTGCCCAAGCCGGATTGTACCGGCTTTGTTACCCCACGCTGATGCGGGTGGCGCTGCGCTATGCGCCGAACGCTGACGATGCCGCCGACATCCTGAACAGAGGTTTTTTTAAGGTTTTTACCAAAATTGACCAATTCACAGGTTCGGGAAGCAATTTTGGCGGATGGATTCGCCGCATCATTGTGAATGAAGCGCTCGATTTCATCAAAGCAAATCCGGCTTTCAAAAAGCATGATGCCCTGGAAGCGGCAACGGAACCTGGCGAAATGCCTGCTTCAGAGCGGGAAGAAGCGGTGGAAAACATCCTCCATTTACTGAAACAATTGCCCTTGATGACGGCTACGGTGTTCAACCTGTTTGCGCTGGAAGGTTACTCCCATCAGGAAATCAGCGCGCAACTCGGCATTACGGAAACCCATTCGAAATGGCGCCTGCATTCGGCCCGTCAACAACTTCAAGGCTTACTTCGTCAAACTACTGCGTTATGAAAAAAGAAACTCCGGCGCAGCATCCGGTAGATGCATATTTTCGTGAACAGGAATCCGGAATTCCGGTTGCTTTCGATCCGGCTCATTGGGATGCCCTTCAGGCAATGCTCGACGAGGCAAATCCAGATAGTGCGTCTGCTTCCGGCACCCGCGTTTCTGATCTCACTCCCAACGCGGCCAAACCTTCCTTTGTCCGATTCCTTGGCGCCCTGCTTGTTTTTGTTTTTTTGGCAGCGGTGCCTTCGGCAAATCCGGCACTAAGGGAGATGAAGGGCGTTGTTGTACCAGAGTTGTCGGGGTCTCCGAAAATTGGCTCAGACGACGCCGGGCTGGTTTCCATGCCCGTTATGCCAAATACGGAAGCACGCGGCGATATGCAAACGCTTACCACACCGGGCGCCAGCCCGGAACAAGCGCATTTTGACTGGCCATCGCTACCTGCTACAATCACCAGCATGCCAACGGATGCAGATACGGTTAACCACCATTTTTATGCGCCTGTGGTGCTCCCCCCTGACTCGCTTTATCGCCAAATGGACAGCCTAAGCATCCGGAAAAGCTTAAAGGCGGCCCAGGACTCCATTGCGGAGCAAAAGAAAAAGAAGAAGCATTTGTTTTGGTAGGGAACGGGCAGAGCCCGTTAAATAGTAGACACGAGGCCGGAGCCTCGCGCCAGCAAGAACAATATTACAGACACGAGGCCGGACTTCGACTGGCTTCGACTTACTTCGACTTCGCTCAGTACAAGTCGCTCTGCCACCAGCTCAGTTGCCGGCTCGTGCCAGCAAGGGCTGGTTTAGAGCTGTTAGCTTTTTGAAAGCTAACAGCTCTGGGTGTCCGCTCGACGGGTATAGCTACAGGCGTGGATCAACGTCCTCGCTTTCCAGCGCCAATACGCCAAAAATGCTTTCGTGGATGCGCCTCAATGGCTCTTTCCGCACAAACCGTTCCAGCCCTTCCACACCCAATGCAAACTCCCGCAAGGCCAATGATTGCTTTCGCGAAAGGTTTCTGCTTTTAAGGCGTTCGAGGTTTCCGGGCAGGTCGTATTCGGGGCCGTAAATAATCCGCAGGTATTCGCTGCCCCTGC
>JALHRK010000070.1 GCA_022841505.1 Saprospiraceae bacterium
CAGGTGTTTCCGCAGGATCGCAATGCAGCGCTGCCGGAGCTGATCGGTCAGGGCAAGGAGGCTTCGCGAAGGCTGATCGTTCCGTTTTTCCCACGAGGCCGAATCTGCGCGGATGCTGAAATGGGTATTGTTCAGGTGCATGTACCACGCAAAATCGAACGTTTTTGGGTTTTTCGGAGGCTCAATCGGGCGAATCCGGCCTTTAAGGATAACCTGATCGCCATAATTCAACGACCTGCTGCGGTCATCGAGGTCTACATAAGCCAGCAAAAAACCGGTTCGGGAAAGCAGGGTATCCGGGCTGCTGCCAAAGTGCTCAACTTTGACGATCAACCGCATGCTGTTTTCCCCCGGGCGAAGGCGCTGGATGACGCCCGATACGTAATTTTCCCCGCTAAGGGCATTTTTAAAATGCCTGGGCCTGTTGAATTCGTGGTGCAGCGCAGTGAGTTGATACCCAAACAAAAAAAGAAACACACTGAGCGCCACACCATACACCCAACGGGTTTGAAAACCGGTTCTGCGTTGCCAAAAAAACCAGAGCAGCCCGAACAACACCGGAAACACCCAAAATAAACCCATGAAAAGCACCACCTCCTGACCCGCTGCAAGCCAGATCCCTGCCACAAAAGGCAGTGCCAATCGGAAAAAGGGGATGGTTCTCCAGTTCATCAGGCAACATGGTTATTGTCTGTCCACTTACTTGGTGTCTGTCCTTTAGAGTTCGAGAGCAAGGCATGCGAAGGCCCAAAAATCGGAGTTTACTCGCGTAAATGACGCTTTTTGGGCCGAGCATAACGCAGCTATCGGACTATAAAGACAGATACTAATTAACCTTGACTTCCTGAGCTTGAATAACAGATTTACCCGCCCCGCTATGGTGAAGGAAGGCCACAATGTAGCAATGGTCGTCATCCCAACCTTGTGGCAGGGTAAAATTAAAGGTTCGGGTCAGTTCATCTCCTGCTTCGAGCGGGCCGGCTACCGGTTCCCCGTCGTAAGGCGACATCATGCCCCGCAATACATGGCGGTGTACGTAATTGTTTATTTTTCCGGCAGGGGTGAGTTGGGTATCCGTAATGCCATCTTCGGTGATCATCACACTGAGTCGGACATCATTTTCATCAATATTTTCAAGGACATCCAGGTTGATTTGTGCTTCCAGCACGCGTGTGTTCGGGTTGTAGACTTTCGTTATTCCAACCTGCACCTCGGGAGCGAGGGCCACTTCTTCCGCTACAAAACCAGGCCATTGCGACTGGCCCAATTGCAGATCGGTTTCGCCCGAGAACAACTTGCGGTTGACGACAGCGGTTGGGTAGCCCAAAGGTTCTCCCAAATAACTCAGCAGGCTGGCGCCTTCCGGTGTCCTGAAATCCTGGGTGCTTTCCGGGTAAGGCGGTGCAAAAAAGCCGGTGTGGATGGAAACGGCAATCAACCGCTCGCCGTAAATGCCTTTCAGGGTTTGGATGGCGTCGCTGCCAGCCGGGCAGTTGACGCAGCGCACCCCGGTAAATTCCTCTACCAAAACGTGGCGTTCCTGATCTGTAGGATTGGGATTGCCCCCGGAACCGGGATTGAGGCGTGGCGCGATTTCCTCGCAGGAAAACATCAAAAATGCTGCGCATGCAAGCAGCGAAAGTTTTTTAGTCATGGCTGTAATTGTTTATATCCTGCAAAAGTCGCAAGTATTTCCTTTAAAGGACACCTAAAAGTACCTCTCATGTCCGCTGTTTAACGATACTTTGCACGATTATTCAATACAGCATCGCAAGATATAAATTTTTATAATCCGTGTCAAGTGCTTTTTAATTGGTGGCTGTCCATTTAGTCGTGTGTCTGCTCTTTTAGCGTTCGAGAACAAGGCATTTTTCGCCCCAAAGTCGGGAGTTTACTGGCGTAAATGACTGATTTTGGGGCAAAAAATAACGCAGCTATCGGACGCTAAAAGAGTAGACACCGTCACAACCCTTTTACGCGGCCGCCATCCACCGGAATACTAACCCCGGTCAGGTAACCAGCTGCGGGCGTTGCCAGAAAAGCAACAACCGCTGCAATTTCGGTGGCCTCTGCAAAACGGCCCATCGGAATTTCGGCTTGCATTTCCTGGATGATTTCGGCTTCTGACACCCCTAATTTGGTTGCTTTATTGCTGATAATGTCGCGCAAGCGGTCTGTCTCCGTTGCGCCGGGCAGCACATTGTTCATCGTGATGCCGAAGGGTGCCAACTCGTTTGACCAGGTTTTTGCCCAGCCTGCCACAGCGGCACGAACCGTATTGGAAACGCCAAGTCCTTCCAACGGTTGTTTAACGGAAGTAGAAACGATGTTGATGATGCGGCCATATCCGGCTGCTTTCATGCCCGGAACGACTTGTTGGGTTAATAGTTGATTGCAAATAAGGTGATTTTGGAAAGCTTCCAAAAAAGCGTCTTCCGGGCTCTCTGCAATGGTTCCTGCCGGCGGGCCACCGGTGTTGTTGATCAGGATATGGATGGTTTTGACGGTCGTCAGGCCAGCGATTTTGCGTTTCAGGTTAGCGCGATTGGTGAAATCGGCTGCCAAAAAATCATGGGTCTGGCCTGGGCTGCGATCCAATTGGCCGATCAGTTCTGCCATAATATTCGCCGAACGCGCCACCAAAGTAATATTGGCGCCAAGCTTTGCCAGCTCTATGGCGGTTGCTTTGCCTAAACCTTTACTGCTGCCGCAAACCAGCGCATTTTTTCCGGAAAGATCGAGATTCATTGCTGTATTTGATTTATTATGGCTAAAAATAGCATAATTTCACCCTGTTTAACCAAAAAAATTGATCATGGGGATCGCAAAACCATTTAATCTTAAAGGCTGGATTGAGGAAAACCGCCATTTACTCAAACCGCCGATTGGCAACAAACAGATTTATTTTCAAAACGAGGACTACATCGTGATGGTTGTAGGCGGCCCCAATGGCCGCAAGGACTACCACTTTGAAGATGGTGAGGAGTTGTTCTACCAGTTGGAGGGCGACATAACGCTGAAGATCATCAACGAAGACGGCACGCCCGAAAATATTTCCATCCGGGAAGGGGATCTGTTCCTGTTGCCGCCGCGCATTCCGCATTCACCGCAGCGGCCAGCAAATACCGTTGGATTGGTCATTGAGCGCTACCGCCACCCTGGCGAAGAAGACAAACTCATGTGGTTTTGTGAACAATGCAGCAACAAGCTGCACGAAGCCACTTTTGCGATGAAAGACATTGTGAATCAGCTCCCGGTTGTGATGAAAAATTTCATGGATTCGGAAGACCTGAGAACCTGCAAGGAGTGCGGTGCGGTGATGGAGCGGGTCTAAGCGCTTATTCAGGAAATCCCGAACAAGCGCTAAAAATAAATGTCGTGCAGCATATATCTTTTTATTCTCCATCCAAATGGATTGGGGCTTTTTATACCTTTATACCTCTGATTAAATTTTTGTTCATTTAATGCCTTATGCAGTATGAAAAATAAGTTTACCAAAACTTTATTATGGATGCTTGTGTGCCTACCCTTCACAGGGTTCGGGCAATTGCAGTCCAAATTGGATATCGCGCTCCGCTACGTTGAGCAACATCGGGAACAGTGGAAACTAACCGCCGCAGATATTGCGGACATGGTCGTTAGCGACAATTACCAAACACGCCACAACGGCGCCACCCACATTTATTTCATCCAGCGCCACGCCAGCATTCCGGTACACAATGCCGTCATGGGCGTTCACCTTGCGAGCGATGGCAAAGTGGCCTTTTCAACCTCCCGTTTTACCCGGGATCTGGCTGCATCCGTGAACACGACGGCGCCGGCCATCACCGCATACCAAGCGGTGGAAGCTGCTGCGCGCAACGCCGGGTTGAGCGTTGAGGAGCCGTTGAGACTGGTGTCGCAAAATGGAGACCGTTCTTTTGTTTTCGATAAAGGGAACATCGCCAAATCAGAGATCAAAGTAGATCTGATGTATTACAGCCACCCGATGAAGGGCACGGTGCGCTTAGCCTGGAGCATTACGCTCGATCAGATTGACACGCCGGACTACTGGAGCATGCAGGTAGATGCAGTGACCGGGGAAATACTCCAGCGCCAAAACCTGACTGTATACTGTAGTTTTGGGGATAAAAACGACGAATGCCACGTACACGATGACCATTGCCATCTTGAGGAAAAAAGTACGGTATCTGGCTTTAAGCCGGTGCAGGAAGCACTCGCTGAAGCGCGCATGCTGACTACTGATGCTACATACCACGTTTTTCCGATTCCTGTAGAAAGCCCAATTCATGGAGACCGCGAGTTGGTCATGAACCCACACGACCTGGAGGCTTCGCCCCATGGATGGCACGACACAAATAATGCGCCCGGGCCTGAGTACCGCATCACACGCGGAAATAACGTCCATGCTTATCAGGATGCTGCCAACAATAATACTTCGGCAAACGACGAGCCCGATGGCGGCGACCCGCTTGTTTTTGACTTTCCTTTCGATCCCGGCCTGCAGCCGGAGACGTACCGGGAAGCTGCAATAACCCAGCTGTTCTACATGAACAACATCATGCACGATGTTACTTATCACTATGGCTTTGACGAACCAGCCGGAAACTTCCAGCGCAATAACTACGGCAATGGCGGCACCGCTAACGATGATGTGAAAGCGGAAGGACAGGATGGCGGCGGTACAAACAACGCCAACTTCGCCACGCCGGCAGACGGCGGAAGCGGCCGGATGCAAATGTTCTTATGGAACAGCGCAGGCGGGAAACTGCTGACCGTGCTGGCGCCCGAACAGATTGCAGGCGCCTATGAAACCGGTACCGCTGCTTTTGGCCCGGAAGTTAGTTCGACGCCAATCATCGGAGAGGTTGTTCAGGCTTTTGACGGTTCGAACCAGCCACATTTGGGTTGCGGAGCTTATGTCAATGCAGCCGATGTTGCCGGTAAAGTTGCCTTGGTTATTCGGGGGCAATGCTTTTTTCAGGAAAAAGCCATCCGGGCGGAAGCAGCCGGCGCTATTGCACTGATCATCTGTAATTTTGAAGAAAGTGCCATCGGTATGGCCTCTGTGGCCAACGTTGCGGATCCGACTATTCCTACCGTGATGATCAAAAATTCAGATTGCCAGACCATCATCAATTTCCTCAATGATGGCGTAACCGTAAAATTGCAGACGCCTGATACGACCGGAAGTTCGGTCAATGTAGACGGCGATTTTGACAATGGGGTTATGGCCCACGAATACGGACATGGTATTTCCAACCGCCTCACCGGAGGCCCGTCTCAGGCGGGATGCCTTTCCAGTGATGAACAAATGGGGGAAGGCTGGAGCGATTTTATGTCGCTGATTATGCAGGCCAAACCTGGAGATGAAGGTACGTTCAAGCGGGGTATCGGAAACTTTGTTACCCGGAACGACCCTGATGGCGGGGGGATTCGGAGGTTGCCTTACTCTACCGACCCGCAAATCAACAGCCAAAACTACGACGACATTATTGGCACCACTGCACCGCACCCCTTAGGAGAGGTTTGGACAAGTGTTCTTTGGGACATGTACTGGAAATTTGTGGAAGTTTATGGGTTTGACGAAGATATGTACAATGGAACCGGCGGCAACAATATTGCCATTCAGCTGGTGATGGACGGAATGAAACTACAGTCCTGCAACCCTGGCTTTGTTGATGGCCGGAACGCGATCATCGTCGCCGATGTACTCAACAATGACGGCATCCATGAATGCCTTATCTGGGATGTATTTGCCAAGCGGGGGTTAGGTTGGAGCGCCGATCAGGGCTCCTCATCTGACCGCAACGACGGCAGGTCAGCTTTTGATGGCAAGCCCGAATGTGTCAAAGAGTTGAAAATTACGAAACTCGCTACTGAAAAAATCAACGCCGGCCAGGAAATTACCTACACCATCACGGTGACCAACCATAAAGATGAAGCGGCAACAGACGTGGTAGTCACCGACAAGATTCCAGACGGCGCAACCTATGTTGCAGGCTCAGAGATGGGGACATCGCTGGTTAGTGTGTCCGGCACAGAAGTTGTGTTCAATGTCGGCACGGTAGCTTCCGGCGAATCTAAAACCTTCAGCTATCGCTTTTCGACGGCCAATGACCTACGCTCCATCCGCCAGTTCTACGATGGCATGGAAAATGGCGACGGCAACTGGCTGGTTCTCAACGAAACCGGGGATGACATTTGGGTAATCAACACCGAAGGCGCTTATGAAGGCCAGGCCGCCTGGCACGCGCCAAGTACGGTTCTTGAAAACGACCAGTCGCTGATCATGCTCCAACCGATCACGGTGAGCGGCACGCAGCCGGTGCTTCGGTTCTACCACAATTACAGCACCGAACCGAATACCGATGCCGGTGTGGTTCAGGTTTCCACCAACGCAGTGGACTGGGTCAATGTAGATCAACAGATTTTTAAAAATAATTACCGTGGGGAAATGGCCTACACGACTTTTGCAACGGCTAATCTCCCTGCATTTTGGGGCAGCAGCAATGGCTATGTTGACACGTACATTGACCTCAGCGCATACCAGGGACAAGACATCTATGTGCGGTTCCGTTATGGTTCAGAAGGAGAACTGACCAACCCTGTTCCTACTCCGATTGGCGACGGCTGGTTTGTGGATGAAATTGAATTCATAGACATGTTTGCCTATCAGTCTCAGGCATGCGTAACCTCCGCTCAGGGTGACCTGGCTTGCGCAGAAGCGCCCTTCCGGGGTACGGTTGTAGAACCGGGCGCTACGCCAAGTACGGATCTGGAAAATGACGCCGCACGTATTTCGGTGTTCCCGAACCCGGCAAAAGATCGCATTAATGTTTCGTTTAATGCGGTTTCGGCTCAGAATATCCTGCTTGAAATCGTGAGCGCAGATGGCCGTGTGGTGCTGACCCAACCGCAACGGGTAGGCGAAGGACCTCAATTGCTGGACCTGAATGTGGCTCATTTAGCGACAGGCATGTACTTTGTGCGCATTAGCGCGGAGCAGGAGCTTGCCGTTGAAAAAATTCTGATTGACTAATTAGTGTCTGTTTTATAGTCCGATAGCGCCAAAGGGTGCAAGTGAGGGCGTCACTTTAAGTGACACCCTCACTACCCACGCCGCCCGTTTTTGGGGCCTTAGCATGCCTTGCTCCCGAACGCTAAAGAGCAGACACCGCCTAAATCTTCGGAAATTAATTAGCAGCAAAAAGAGTCTCACGGAGTTAAGCCCTCCGTGAGACTCTTTTTAATTTGTAGCCATTTCCAGCCAAATATGTGATCTATGTAAGATTTTTTGATAAATATGTAACGATTCAAAAACGAATCACCCCTATCTTTATCGTTGAATTGTGCTTATTGTTGAAGACGGCTTTTTGTTATGATTAGGTTAAGCTTTGTTGTAAAAAAAGCCTTTTTAGAAGTTTTGCCTAAGTTTGCCAAATCTTATGCTGACAAAAGGTTACTTTTTTATCCTTCCCCGTCTCACATAAGCGAATTTAAACACGCAAACAATCCATTTTGAAATTAAATTCTTTCTGTATGCAAAAGTTTTTGTTATCCCTCGCGGGTCTTGCCCTTGCGTTTACTGTGATTCTCTCGACCGGCTGTAATCCGGATGGCGACGACCCAACCGATCCGACTGGTCCGGACGCCCGTTTCGTAACGGAATCTGGTTTCCTTGACGCCAATGCCGACGTGGAAGTTGGCCAAACTTTCAAGACCAAAGTTTCTTTGCTCACCGGCGACAGCAAATTACAATCCGTAACGATTTACGAAGATGATGTGAAACTGGGCACCAACTTTTTCACGATCAATGGCGGCACGCTGACTGCCAACAACCCGTTCCTGATTACCGGCGCTGACAAAGACGGCGTAACCTATGAATTTGAAATTTCTACGGTTAATACGGTAGGCGCTGTTCGTACCTATGAAGTGGAAGTAACAGACGAAAAAGGCCTGAAAGACGCCGTATCCCTTACCATTACAAGCAAAGCGCCAGCTACGACGCCGATTGAAATGAGCCTTACGGGGATATTGTTTAATGCATCCGATATACTTCCAACAGGGGGCCTTGATTTGGACAATGGAAACAATGTTTCAGCAACAAGCAGCCTCGCGGAAATCCGGGATATGGGGATTAATTGCGCAATGCCCAATGCAACCAACTGGCGCAAGCAAATTGGGACGGTGAATGGCGCAGAAATGAAGAGAGTTGTGCCAGCCAATGTGGAGAACTTCTCTTTTGCCAATGCAACCAATAAAGAGATTATTTTGGCTGCCTTCGAAACTGGTGACCCTATTGACAGCAACTTGTCAACGCTGAACTGCGATCCGAATACGAATGTGGTTGTAACGGATGTAACCATTCCGCTTGTCGTAGGCGATATGTTCGTCATCAAAGGCGCCACCGGCAGGATTTACCTGATCCGCGTTGATGAAGTGAACAACACGACCAACGACAATAATGACAATTACATGATGTCGCTTAAGTACTAAATCGTGCTATGGCGGAAAGTGACCGGGTGACTTCGAGTCACCCGGTCACTACCTCGCAAAAGAAAGCGCATAATCCGGCCCGGGTTATGCGCTTCCTGTTTTTAGCGTAGAGCGGGTCTGCCAACTAAAGTTGGCGACCACATCGGGTTGTGCACTTCCTGTTTTTGGCGGAAAGCCCTACCTTTGTTTTTTAGCGTTCAAAAAAACTACATCAATGAACAAAGCAATCGTTTTCTCTTTCCTGATGGTTTGCTGCATGGGTGCAAATTTTTCAGCCACAGCCCAATCAAAAAAAACGCCTGCGCCTGCAAAAAAAGAAGCGCCCTGCAAAATTGCTTTTGATGAATTTGATGATTTCGACAGTTTGCGCACCATTGGCGCGGAAGCCGTAAGCTTTGGCTTGTTTATTCCCAGCCGTTTTGAAACAGCGGATGGCCCCAAAATCATTGACGAGGGCAAGCTGCTGTTTATGTACACGGAAAACGACAGCATCAACAGTTTTTTCATGACGCTGGCCATCCCGGAGTATGATTACCAGCCCATCTCGAACGATTACAATGTCTTTATTAAATTATTGGATACAGAAACAGAAGTAATCCCGCTGTACAACGTTCCCGACCAGGGCACCTTCGATAAAGGCACCAACATGCGCATCTACCAGCATACCTGCGTGGTACCGCTCGATTTGTTTTATCAGCTCTCTTACAACAAGATAGATAAAATTCGCATCGTTTATAAAAAGCAAAAACGCACGTTTACTTTGACGGCTGAGCAGCAGGAAGCTATTCAGAAAGCGGTGCAGTGCGTCGGGAAAGCAGCGGGACTTTGGCCCGTAAAACCTTAGATCAAACTTTCTCTCACGCCACGTGCATTCTCGTCGCTTTCGCCACGGCCTCGTGCCTCGAATTCACCTGCAATTTTTTGTAAATATTTTTCAGGTGGAAACGCACGGTATTCGGACTCACAAACATTACTTTGGCAATATCCCGGTAACTCTGGCCGTCGCAGAGTAAATCCAGGACTTCCCGCTCCCGCGCAGAAAGCGACATCATTGGATTGTACGCTTCGCTGAAATAGGAAACCACCCTGCGCGCTACGTGCGAACTCATAGGCGAGCCGCCTGTACGCACTTCCCGGATGGCGCCGAGAATTTTTGAAGGAAAAACCCCTTTGGTCAGATAGCCGAAAGCGCCGGCTTTCAGTGCCTGAAAAATGTGTTCATCGTCGCTGTATGCGGTAAGCATGATGATGTGAACATCCGGCAGGTTCTGTCGGAGTGCCCGTGCGCATTCAATGCCCGACATCCCCGGCAGGTCAATATCCATCAAAACAACTTCGGGACGAAGTCCCGGCAGGAAGGACAGCGCCGTTGGCCCATCCTCAAAAGTGGCAAGGCAGCGAAACTCATCGGTCATGTCGAGGAGTTTCTGCAAGCCTTCGCGGATGTCACGTTGATCATCCACAATAGCAACAGAGATCATAGCTTTGTGTGTTTAGTCGGATGAATGAGTGTTGATCCGAACAACCACTGAGGGATTATTCGGAAATGCTGGCTTTTGAGGGGCTATGGTTCTCTTTTTTATCCTGGTGACGTGTTTAAGGACACAAGTTGTTACAAACCGTTGCCTTGAATTTTAATTTATTTTTGAACAGGCTTATTTTTAGAGCGTGAGCCAGGAAATCCGATGCGGACTTCAATCCGTGAACCCGATTTCGACGATTGCACGCGCAGGGCGCTGCCCAATTTTTCGGCCCTGTTTTTCATACTTTTCATGCCTTCGCCTGCATAGACAACCGCAGAGTCAAAGCCACGGCCATTGTCGCTCAGGGAAAAAACGACCTCCCCCCCGGTGATCGCTGCTTCCAGCAGCACGAGTTTTGCATTGGAATGCTTAAGCGCATTGTGCATGGCCTCTTTAAAAAGCAGGAGCAGGTGGCGTTTTTGATCCAAAGGCAACTTGAGTTGCTGGAGGTCCCCGCTGGATTTTACGGAAAACTGGATTGCGCTGTCGTAAAAAAGTTCTTCCCCAAAATCTTTCAGCCGCAGCAGCAAATCGCGGCTGTTGTCCAAATCAGGGTTCAACGCCCAAAGCATGTCTTTAACGGTTTCGTAAAGGCGGCTGGCGTGCAGCGAAATTTTGTACAAATAGGCTTTGGCTGTTTGCGGATCGCGGTCCAATTGTTGGCTGGTGAGTTCAGCATACATGGAAATGATGGACAATTTGCCGCCCAACTCATCGTGGAAGTCGTGCGCAATCTGCAGGCGGATGCGTTGGGAAGCTTGCCGTTCGATGCGTTTTTTGGCCACCCGCCATGCGAAAGTCACCCCTGTCGCGAGCAACAGCAGCGTCAATATTTCCCAACATAAACGGGGAGGTATGCCGGGCAAAACAATGGCTAACAGGGGCATGTCGGGCAGTTTTTCATACATCTTCATAGCTTAAATGAAGCAGCATGCCAGAGATTCAGGCATTCACAAACCTGTGTTGCGCTTCAAGGCGGAAAAGCTACTCCCTGATTTTGATAGAGACCCCTACACACTTGGGTAGTTTTTGGGTCTTTGCCAGCTTGCCGACTAAATTTATCCACTCATCGCTCCACAATCGTCATCACCCGCTCATAAGTCAATCCAGTAAAAATTCCAATTACATTTGCCGTGCCCTGCAAGTTGGAAATAATCGGACTGGGCTGCCCAAACGGGTTGCCGTTGGAAGAAGCAGCCGTTTGCACGCTGTTGAAAAAATCGTAGTAAGGCCGGTCAATATGGAAAATGGTGTTAAAAACGGTGTCGCCTGCCGCAAAGTTGTAGGCACTGCCAAAAACGAAGTTGTCTTCCACAAAGCGGTCATCCGTGGCAAAATCCTGCAGCGGGATGCTGTCTAAACTGTGCTCGTGAAACATGCGCCGGAAATAATTTTGCTCGTTTGGAATGTCTTTAAAATAAGTAAGCACCCGCGCCAGCGTATCGTCTTCCAAAAACTCCACCACAATGCTATCAATAGGAACCGGCCTCAAAATGCGGGTCGTGGCCGTAATGGTTTTCCCGTCGGGGGTCACGATGTTCAGTTCAAAACTTTGCTCGTAATCCGTCGGAACCAGATCAGGCGCTAAGTAATTGTAGGCTTTTCGCGAAAGCGGGTTAAAAAACAGGCCGTTTTGGAGGGTAAACGTTTGCCCGCCGTGGGCAATGGTTACGGTGGCGCCATCCACCAGGATGTCGTCGAGAAACTCGGCGTTAGTACTTGGAAAAGGATCGAAATACGAAGCCGTTTGGGTTAGCAACAAGCTGAAAGGTTGCCCCGGTTCGAGGTAGCATTCCACGACGTAACGGCTTTCATAATCGGGCAGGTTAATGTCAATTTCCTGTTCCAGGTTGCAGCTGACCAGCGTAACCGCAAAGGCCAAAAAAAGAAAACTATAATTGATGATGCGTTGCATGACGTTAGTTTTTAGAATTTAAAATTCCAGGTAACCGAAGGCAGAATTGGAAACAGAGAGACCTGTTTGGCCGCAATGCGCTCCGGAACTTCGATGGTGTTTTGGCCATCGGTTTCTTCCCTGAAAATGGGTTCTAAATAAATGAAAAAGGTATTCCTGCGGTCGTAGGCGTTGATGACGTTGATGGTCAGGTCGCTTTCGCCCCATTTTGGAAAAAAGCGGATGATCAGCCCCAGGTCTAAGCGGTGGTAAGCCGGTAGCCGGTAAGTGTTGCGTTCCAAATAATCGGGGGTGACGACCTGAAAACCGCCGCCATAGACATCCTGAAAGGTAAACCGCCCGCCCGGGAGCCAGCGCAAATCGCCCGATCCATAAACAAACGTGGCGGAAACCGCTAATTTCCGGCTGATTTCATAAATTCCAACGATGGACAAATCGTGACGCCGGTCGTAGACGGGAGAAAAATAGCCGGTATCAGAAAAGCGCTCCAGGTCGTCAATGGGTTTGAAATCGCCGCGCCGCGTCAGGGCTAACGTGTAGCCGATCCACCCGGTGAGCCGGCCCTCATTTTTTTCGATGCCGACCTCTAATCCATAGCCATAGCCCTTGCCGATGGCAAATTCATTTTCAAGTTTGTCGTTGGCAAAAATTTCAGCGCCATCCACAAATTCGAGTTGATTTTTGAGGTCTTTGTAATACGTTTCCACCTCTAAGAAATAGTCTTTGCCCAGCAACCAGGACACGCCCAGCGCAACCTGATCGGAGCGCTGTGGTTTGATGGCTGCCGTAGAGGGATACCAGACGTCGGTGGGCAAAGCCACGCCGGCATTCGCCACCAAATGCAGGTATTGATACATGCGGGCGTAGCTGGCTTTGAGGCTGACACGCTCCGTCATGGAATAATTGGCGGCGACGCGCGGCTCGACACCAAAGTAAGACTGGCCATCGTTAAAAAAACCGCTGAAACGCAGGCCCATATTGACTTTCAGTTTATCAGAAGCAACCCAGTCGTCCGAAATGTACGCGCCCGCTTCTACCCCATCGTAGTCATTCCCAGCCGAAAAAGAAACGCTGCCGTCGTCGCTGCCTGCCTTGAGCCGGCCAACGGTGAACTCGTGGTAGGTGGCATTGCCCCCGAAGCGCAGGGTGTGCTTGTTGTTCAGGGCATAAAAAAAGTCCGTTTTCAGGTTGGCATCCCGGATATTTGAACCGAGGTTAAAAGAAAAGCCGGTGAGTTTGTTTTCAATATTGTACTGATAATCAGAGTAGGTTAAGGTTGTATTCGCAAAAAGTTTGGCATTGAACACGTGATTCCAGCGCACCGTTCCGGTGGCATTGCCCCAGTCGAAATTGAAATCGAAGAAGTCGCCGTCGAACCCGAACACATCCCGGCCAAAATAACCGCTCAGGTAAAGCCGGTCTTTTTCGCCCAATTCAAAGTTGAGTTTTGTGTTCAAATCATAAAAATAGTAATCGGGGATGGGAGAATAGTCTTCCACTCCTTCGTTGGCGCGGTTCACCATTCGGGTAAAAAGGTCCACATACGTACGTCTTCCGGAAACGATGAAAGAAGATTTATTGCGTTGGATGGGTCCTTCTAAGGTGAGGCGGGAAGAAATCAGTCCAAGGCCGCCGGAGCCGGAAAATTGCTTGTTGTTGCCTTCTTTCAGGCGCACATCAATGACGGAAGACAACCGGCCGCCGTATTGAGCCGGGAATCCGCCTTTGTAAAGTTTCAGGTCTTTGACCGCATCAGAGTTAAAGGTGCTGAAAAAACCGAACAAGTGGTTGGGGTTGTAAACGGTGGCCTCATCCAGAACGATCAGGTTCTGATCGGAGCCGCCGCCGCGGACAAACAAGCCCGTGGTGCCTTCCGCCCCTGAAGGAATGCCGGGCTTGAGCTGGAGGATCTTCAGGATGTCGCTTTCACCAAAAGCAACCGGCAGGAGCTTGGCCTCGCGGGGAGAAATGGTTTCCACGCTCATTTCGGTTGATTTCAGTTGTTCGCGGTAAGCGTTGGCTTTCACGACAACTTCCTCTAATTGAACGCCGGAACCCATTTCCATATCCACTTTGGTGTTCGCTTTCAGCGAAATGACCTTGCGAATGGGTTGGAAGCCGACATAACTGAATTCCAGGATAACCGTATCGGCTTCCGGCAGGGAAAGGGAATAAAAACCATATTCATTGGTGGTCGTTCCAATCTCTGAAGGCAAAGCCAGAATGGAAGCACCGATGAGGGTTTCTCCGTTTTCACCATCGCGGACGACGCCGCTGACGGTGAATTGTTGTTGGCCAAATGCCGCATATTGCAGCATCAGGAGTAGCGCGATAGAAAAGTAGGGTGGTTTCATATTCATGATTTGTTCTGCTTGGTAACGCAGGAATGGCTTGTATGGTGGGTAGAATTCTACGAAATGTCGAAAAATCATAACCAACAGTTGAATGGGATATATGAAAGGCAAATTCAAGCAAAAGGTTGTGGGCATTTTCACTTAATCCTTAGTGCTGCTTAATTCTGTGCATGTTTATGATCAGCAACGCTCCGTATGGCAAAGAAGCATTCGCACCTAACAGTTCGAGGTATAAATTGAACGGAATTGAGCTAATTGTTCAATTTTACGGCAAAGAACCTTAACTTTAAGCGTTATTTCCCTGAGCTGTGATCCGGTAGGCGTTGTTTCAAGCTTCATTCACCATAAAATTTTCAGCCATGACCGCCACACCCGAACCCGTTTTCCAATCCATATATCCCTTTACCGGTGAACTAATTAACAGTTACCCGATCATGAACCGCCGCGACATTGTGGAGCGGGCCGAACGGGCCGAAAAAATGTTTGCGTATTGGCGCCAGCAACCGCTGGGAGAACGCGCCCGCTGTTTTCAGCATTTGGCAGTCTTGCTCCGCGAAAACGCAGACAAATTAGCGACGCTCATTACCCGCGAAATGGGCAAACACATTAGCGAAGCGCGCGCAGAAATTGAAAAATGTGCCTGGACCTGCGCTTATTTTGCGAAAGAAGGCCCGGCAATGCTCAGCGAAATCTCCGTTCCTACTGAATATTCCAATAAAATTGTTTTTGAACCCATCGGCGCCGTATTGGCCGTGATGCCCTGGAATTTTCCTTTCTGGCAGGTTTTTCGCTATGCCGTACCGGCGCTTTTGGCCGGCAATGTCACTATCCTTAAACACGCCCCGTCTGTTTGTGGTTGCGCATTGGCCATTGAAGACCTGTTTCGGAAGGCAGGTTTCCCCGAAGGCGTTTTTCAGGTGCTGATCATTGAGGTCGCCGATGTGGAATTTGCAATCCGGCAGCCTGTTGTGCAGGGCATCACGCTCACGGGGAGCGAAACCGCCGGCTCCAAAGTGGCCTCAATTGCCGGGCGGTATGTCAAAAAAACGGTACTCGAACTGGGGGGCAGCGATCCCGTGATTGTCCTCGACGACGCCGATGTTGAGAAAGCTGCAAAAGTAGCCGTGCAGTCGCGCATGATGAATGCGGGGCAGAGTTGCATTTGCGGCAAGCGTTTTTTGATCACCCGGCACAATGCGGATGAATTTACTGCAGCGGTGCTGGAAGAAGTAAAAAAGATTAACCAGGGTGATCCTTTTGGTCAGCAAACCCGGATGGGGCCCATGGCGCGGATAGATCTGGCCGACAACCTCGAGCGCCAGATGCGACGTTCTATAGAGCGCGGAGCAACCATCGCCTGGGGAGGCGAGCGCAGTGGCTGCAATTTTCAGCCGACCTTGTTGCTGAATGGCCAGGCGAATATGCCGGTATTTAATGAAGAAACTTTTGGCCCCTTAGCGGCTATATTTGTTTCCCGCACCGAAAACGAGATGATCAAACGCGCCAATGCAACCAGCTATGGGTTGGGAGCTTCCATCTGGTCGAAGGACACTGAACGGGCAGAACTCATCGCCCGAAAAATTGAAGCCGGCGCTGTTTTCATCAACGCAATGGTCAAATCTGACCCCCGCCTCCCTTTTGGCGGAATCAAGCTTTCGGGCTATGGCAGGGAACTTTCTGAAATAGGGATGAAGGAGTTTTGCAACATCAAAACCATTTCAACGGCAACATGATATTATTCTGTTGGGGTCTTTGCAATGAGTAACGTTGCAACGTAATCGGCAGGCGCAGTTTTTTTATCCGCTACCGGCCATGGATCCAATTTTTGAAGGCTGTAGGTATAGGAACCCGCAGATTTTCCCGGGCTGGCCGCTCCGCTTCCTTCCAAAACCAACTGAAGGACAGCCGTTTCTTTTCCTTCCATAACGGACAATTCCACAACAGCCCGCCCTGCCTGGATGCAATTCACTTCTTTTGGGCAACGGGAATCTTCTTTTATTGCGGCCAACGCAACAGAAATGCTTTTATCCGTTGTGCTCGCTACTTCGCCAAACTTGAGCATGAAGGGGGTTCCTGGCGTGAACACGGTTTTTTGCTCACATTTCGAGGCGCCCAGCGCAAGCAAAAGAATCGCGAAGAACATCGTTTTTTTCATAGTCAGTGAGTTTGAAAATGACAAAATGGAGGAAGGGTCACTTTTCCAGACATATTGCATAAAAATGCTATGGCATCTTTTTTGGTATGTTTTAACTGTGCGGGTCCTTCAACGAATGAATGTACTGAAAACCGCAGGCGTTTTTGGGTAATCACCAGCACAAAACGAAACGAAAAACTGCAACAAAAAAGAACCGATATGCTATCTGAGAAAACGAATCCATTTTACCGGGATGCCCGCTTTTGGCTGGCTGCGACATCATTAGGCGCGCTGGCCCTGCTTGCCCTGCAAAATTACCCCGCTCCCTGAACTGATGCAGCACAATCGTTTGTGCTTTTCCAGGGAAGTGCCTGTTCTTTGGTCGGTGTCTGTTTTTTAGAGTTCGAGAGCAAGGCACACGAAGACCCCAAAAATGGGAGTTTACTCGGGTAATTGACCGTTTTGGGGTCAAGTGTAACGCAGCAATCGGACTATAAAAACAGACACCAATTAATTGCCGAGATCGGACAAAAATTTAATGCGAATCAACTCAATCTCCTCAATGGTGATGTCGTCATCCTTCAGGTGTTTGTACGCTTCCTTGGCCGAGTCGGAGGCCGCTTCCCGGAAAAACTCATAAATTTCCTCCCGGGCGTACTCGTCAATATTTTCGTTGAGGTAATAATCAATATTCACTTTTGTGCCGGAAACAACAATGGCGTCCATTTCTTCCATTAACTCCTCCATCGAGAGGTTATTGGTGCGCGCAATGTCTTCAAGCGGCATTTTTCGGTCAATGCCCTGAATGATATTGACTTTAACTTTCGATTTATTCGCCACCTGCTTCACCACAATATCCGTCGGGCGCTCAATTTCGTTGTCTTCGACGTATTTTTCGATCAACTGGATGAAGGGTTTGCCATAGCGCTGGGCTTTGCCGAGGCTCACGCCGCTCACTTTGGTCATGTCTTCCAGCGAAATGGGGTACTGGGTGGCCATGTCTTCGAGCGAAGGATCCTGGAAAATGACAAAAGGCGGCACATTTTGGCGTTTGGCCTCGCGTTTGCGCAGGTCTTTCAGCAGGTTGAGCAGCGGTTCGTCCAGTACGGCCGTTTTGCCGGCTGATTCGTCCGGATCAACGTGCTCTTTGTCATAGTTGTGATTAAGCGAAATTTCGAAGGAATAAGATTTTTTGATAAAATCCCTTCCTTTCTGCGTAAGCTTCAGGGTGCCGTAGCTCTCAATATCTTTATAGATGAAATCATTGAGCAGGGCCTGGCGGAGAATCGAACTCCAGAAACTTTCATCCTTGTCTTTGCCGATGCCAAAAAGTGGGTTTTTATGGAATTTGTAGTCCTTCATTTCTTTGGTTTCTTCACCCGTAATGAATTCTACAATCGTCTTAATCCCATAATTTTCATTCAATTGCGAGATGGAACTCAGGATTTGCTGCAACTCGGTTTGCACCTCTATCTTTTGTTTCGGATAGCGGCAATTGTCGCACATATTATCGCAGTTCGAATCGTCGTATTGCTCCCCGAAATAATGGAGCAAAAAGCGACGGCGGCAGGCGGTGGTTTCGGCATAAGCCATCACTTCCTGCATGAGTTGGGCGCCCATTTCGCGTTCCGCAACCGGTTTGTCCCGCAGGAATTTTTCAAGGCGCAAAATATCGGCGTAGGAGTAAAAAGAGATGCACTTTCCTTCTAAGCCGTCGCGGCCGGCGCGGCCCGTTTCCTGGTAGTAGTTTTCAATACTTTTCGGAATGTCGTAGTGGATGACAAAACGAACGTCAGGCTTGTCAATACCCATACCGAAAGCGATGGTGGCAACGATCACATCCACATCTTCCATCAGGAATTCATCCTGCGTTTTACTGCGCGTTTTGGCATCAAGTCCTGCGTGGTACGGGGCGGCTTTGATGTCGTTTACGACCAGCATCTGGGCAATGTCTTCCGCAGATTTTCGGCTTTGCACGTAGATAATCCCCGATTGGCGCGGCATGGCTTTGATGATCTGAATGATCATCTTAAAGGTCTGCTCTTTTTTCAGCTTTGGCCGTACCTCATAATAAAGGTTGTGGCGGTTGAAGGAAGACATGAACAGGTTTTCGCCCTGCATGTTCAGGTTCTTCACAATATCCGACTGCACTTTGGGCGTAGCGGTGGCTGTGAGGGCAATAACCGGGATGGACATGCCGATGGCATCAAGCATTGCCCGGATGCGTCGGTATTCCGGCCTGAAGTCGTGGCCCCATTCCGAAATGCAGTGGGCTTCGTCAACTGCAACGAAGGACACGTCTGCATTTTGAAAAAATTCAATGTTTTCGTCTTTTGTCAACGTTTCCGGCGCAATGAACAGGAGTTTGGTTTTGCCGCTGGCAATGTCCTGTTTTACCAACTTCATTTGCGCTTTCGTCAGCGAAGAGTTTAAAAAATGCGCAACATCGTCGCTTTGGCTGTAGCCTCGTATAGAATCCACCTGATTTTTCATCAGGGCAATCAGTGGCGAAATAATAATGGCGGTGCCGCCCATCATCAGGGCAGGCAATTGGTAGCAAAGTGATTTGCCTCCGCCAGTTGGCATGATTACGAAGGTGTCCTTTCCGTTAAGCACGCTTTCAACAATTGCTTCCTGGTTTCCCTTGAAGTTGTCGAAGCCAAAATAACGTTGTAGCGCCTCATGCAAGCTTTCTTTCGTCTCAGTCATGATAGCCGATCAATTTTAAAGTACTTTTGTGCGTGCGTAGCGCCGCGATTTCATCCTGTAATATAGCAATTAACATTGGCGCTTAAAAGCATTTTTGCACTAATTTTTAGTGAAAGCCATTCCCCTGATTTTAAGGGGTGCCAAAAATATAAAAGAATCGCGTGATTTCCGAAGAACAAATTCTAAAAACTGCATCCAGAACCCTTGAGATTGAGATGCAGGCGCTGGAAGCGCTAAAAAAAGCACTGAACGGCGATTTTGTTGCCTGTGTAAAAGCAATCTATGCTTCTCAAGGCCGTGTGGTGGTGACCGGAGTCGGTAAAAGTGCCATTATTGCACAAAAAATTGTTGCCACGCTCAATTCCACCGGCACGCCGGCTATTTTTATGCACGCTGCCGACGCCATTCACGGCGATTTGGGGATGATTCAGCCGGCAGACATCGTACTTTGCCTCTCCAAAAGCGGCGAAACGCCCGAAATCAAGGTGCTGGCGCCTTTGTTAAAAAACATGGGCAACCAATTGGTGGGGATGATCGCCAATGCGAATTCTTTCCTTGGCAGGCATGCAGATTTTGTACTGCTCACGCCCATTGAGCAGGAAGCAGACCCCAATAACCTGGCGCCAACGGCCAGTACGACCGCCCAGGCGGCGATGGGCGACGCCCTTGCAACCGTTTTGCTGCAAATGCGGGGTTTCACTTCCGAACATTTTGCCAAATTCCATCCCGGCGGCGCTTTGGGCAAACAACTCTACCTCCGGGTAAGCGATATTTACATCCACAACGAGCGACCAATGGTCAGCCCCGGCACCGGAATCCGGGATACCATTCTGGAAATGACGTCCAAACGCCTCGGGGCTGCGGTCGTCATAGACGAAAACGAAGCCGTTCTTGGCATCGTCACCGATGGCGATCTTCGGCGCATGCTGCAACGCGAAGCTTCGGTCAGCCACCTCAAAGCATCCGACATCATGAGCCTCAATCCCCGCAGCATTCACAAAGACGCCTTGGCCGTAGAAGCGCTCGACCTCATGCGGGGCAACAGCATCACGCAGTTGATTGTTGCGGATAATGGCCGTTATCTGGGCATCATTCACTTGCATGATTTGGTTCGGGAGGGGCTGTTATAATGTGCTTAATCTAAGTCTGGGGTTGTGTAATAAAGGGCAAAAGGCAAGGGGCAATTTTGTTTCGTAAAGCTTGATGTTTTCATAATCCACAGCGTAATTTTATGGAAGCACTTCATTTTAAGAAATTATTGCTCTTTGCCTCTTGCCCTTTGCCTTTTTACCCAACTCGGACTACAGCCCCAGCGCTTTCCGGTTCAAAACCTCATCCATGCCTGCACCCGCGAAGTCGTCGAATGCTTTTTTGGTCACTTCGATGATGTGGCGCTGAATGAACGGCGCGCCTTCCCTGGCGCCCTGTTCCGGGCTTTTGATGCAGCATTCCCATTCCAAAACCGCCCAGCCATCGAAGTCGTATTGCGACAATTTGCTGAAAATGGATTTGAAATCAACCTGCCCGTCGCCGAGCGAGCGGAAACGTCCCGGCCGGTTGGCCCAGCTTTCGTAGCTGCCGTAGACGCCGGCGCGGCCCGTTGGATTGAATTCGGCATCCTTGACGTGGAACATTTTGATGAATTCGTAATAGATGTCAATATAAGCTAAATAGTCCAACTGCTGCAATACAAAATGGCTTGGATCGTAGAGGATGTTGACGCGTGGGTGGTCGTTGGTAGCGGCTAAGAAGCGCTCAAAAGTAATGCCGTCGTGCAGGTCTTCGCCGGGATGTATTTCGTAACAAACGTCAACGCCGGCCTCGTCAAAGGCATTCAGGATGGGCATCCAGCGAGCAGCCAGTTCCTTGAATCCCGTTTCAACCAATCCATTCGGGCGCTGCGGCCAGGGATAAACGAATGGCCAGACCAAAGCGCCCGAAAACGTCACATGCCGGTCAATGCCCAGTCTGCGGCTTGCCTGAGCGGCCCATTTCACTTGCTGCACGGCCCATTCGGTGCGTGCTTTTGGGTTGTTGTGGACGGCTTCCGGGGCAAATCCGTCGTACATCTGGTCATAAGCAGGGTGTACAGCGACCAATTGCCCTTGCAGGTGCGTGGACAATTCAGAAATCTGTACTCCGCAGGCCGCAATTTTGCCGGCTAATTCATCACAATAGGTCTGACTTTCGGCGGCTAACTTCAAATCAATAAGGCGACTTTCCCAGGTGGGAATTTGAACGGCTTTGTAGCCTAAGTCTGCAGCCCAGCGGCAAATGCTTTCAAGGCTGTTAAAAGGAGCTTCATCGCCCATAAACTGTGCCAGAAAGATCGCCGGCCCTTTGATGGTGTTCATATCCGTTGATTTTTGTTTTGTATGAAAAGTGCTTATCCTTTTATAAATGGTCTGGAAACGACGCCGTTGCCCGTCACCAACTGAACAAAATAAGTGCCTGCCGGTAAATGGGAAACTTCGATCTGCGTTTTTAAAACAGGCGCATTTTTATG
>JALHRK010000071.1 GCA_022841505.1 Saprospiraceae bacterium
CCCTGCAACACATCATTCCAAGCTTCATCGGGGTTAGGCCAGGAGTTGATGGGAATCATACCTTTGGGTAAACCCTGCATGCCAGCCAGCGGGGTATGATCCCACAAGCATGCAGACAAGACGATAGGGATTACCCGTGTGATACCTTCTTCATGTCGCTTGAAAGCATACTCCATTTCCTGATTGAAATAATCAGAAGCCAGAGAATTAGGACTTAGCAGCATTAGGATAATATCTGCGGCGTGCAGGTTAGGGTTAATCACGGCATCCCAGACGTCACCAGGTTTTAATTCACCATCAAACCAGATGGATATATTGCCTCGCTCCAACAAAGGAACCGCGTGGGTGCGGAGTGCTTCTAATCCCGCCTGGTCTTCATGAGAATAAGCAATGAAAATTTTTATAGGAATTTGCCTTATTTTATCTATCCGCTCCCTCAAATCCTCATCCCCCCCTTCCTCAAACCCCTTCAGTACCTCCTCCAAAGCTGCCCTCCGCTCCTCCGGCCACATCCCACCTTTCATAACCACATCCACCGCCTCCACCCACTCATACCTCACAAACTGCTGCTCCACCATCGGCGCCAGCTCCAAAAGCACGACTGCATCCGTTTCCATTGGCCGCTGCCGAATGGCGTTGACAATCCCCACCAGCAATCCCTGACTGGAGTGGGGGCCAACCAAGCTGCGTTTATCCGCAACAACGGAATTGATCACTTCCCCCATTTTTTGAGCAAGCTGAATTTTTTTAGCGACCCGCTCCTTTTTCTCCAAAATGTCTAAGGAATCGTATTCAAAAACCAAAGCCCGCAGCCCAACATCAGAAATGCGGTAATAGTCGGTAAACCGCTCGCCGCGCCACCCGGTAGTGAGCCAGGAAGCGCGCATTAACTGGAAAGGAACATGATTCTCGGGCACCTCTGCAACATCTTCGCGAAGCGCTGACCGGTGTGTGCCGCTTAATGGCTCGTTGTCGTATCGGAATGTTTCAACCACTCTGGCAAAAGCCCCCAACATCGGGAGCCCTCCCACCAACCACTTGCTGTAAAAAGCGACCGCAAATTTGGTGGCCGCCGCATCGCTGACTTCCCCTTCCGTGCCAATGGCGTTCCAGGCGCCCAATTGCGTCGCCCACGTGGCGGTGTGGTTGCTGAAACAGGAGTTGAAAAACGCAAGCCGCAGGTTTTGCTGGTATTGCAGCCAGGGCGCGAATTCAAAAAAAGGAAGCAGGCCGTCGGCGAGCAGAAAGCCAAACGCGGCAGGGCGTTCCGGCTCGTTGCCGATGTTGGACATGCTGCCGATGTTCGACTGCTGCTGGATGGGTGCGGTTTTCCGGTGCGACTTTTTGATGAGGGGTTCATAAAAAGGTTTGTTCTCCTTGTCCAACCCCGAAAAATGGAACAAGTGCAAACGGTTGCGGTATTCAGGTGCGGTGAAATATTGCTGCACCGCTTCAAAGTCCGGGTTTTCTAAAAACACTGCTTCAATCGTCGTGTTTTTCAATTGTGCATCAACCAATGATTTCATTTGCTCCCTTTCCTGCTGAACGCCAGGCAAATCCCCGTTTGCATCCGAAAAAACGAACAAAAACAAAGGCGTATCAGCCCTTTCCTTTTCGCTGAGGTAAGTCGTGAGCGCGGCCTTCCAGAATGGTTTCGTAGCGGAATCGGGTATGTTCAGTTGCTTCCGCAAATCCGCTAAAGACGACCCACTCAGACGGAGTTGCCTTTTGAGTTCGCGCGTTGGGTCGAGCGCCTGCAAAAAGGGCCGCTCCGCACCAAGCGGAGTAGCATAAAATTGCGGGTGCTGCTGTTCGCCCAATTTATCCTCGGCCATACCGGCGAGCGTACCTACAAAAAGGGCCGCATTGCCGGCATCCCTGCTGCCCTGTTCCAGCGCGTCGATGAAATATTTGGTAAAAAAACCTTCGCCGCCGCTGATTTCGTACCCCATTTCCGACAAACCGGTATTGGCAAAAACGACGTGTTTCGGATTCATCGGATCCAACCAATTGGGCGAACCGGTGAATTGTGCATCGAGTATCACCGTGATATAGGGCTGCTGCCGCGCATTGGACAGCACGAGGTTGCGGAAACGCGACACGGTCAGCAGAGGCATATTTGACAGTAGGCTGTCGTAGCAAATCAGGTCGGTTTCGTCTCCGGGTTTATCCTGTCGGGCATGACCGGCAAAATAAATCAACACCTGGTCTTCGGTTTCGACATTTTGAAGGACTTCTGCGCGCTTTTCCAAAATGGACAGGGTCGCCTGCTCGTCAAAAAGCGTATTTATGCTGACTTCGCTCCACGGTGAATCGGCGGATTGGTGTTGGCGCTCTAACCAGTTTGCTAATTTCCGCGCGTCGTTTTTGCACCCGCGCAGTGGCGAAATTTTGGCTTCGGGATGGTATTCGTCTATGGCGACCAGCAAGGCATGCAGCTTCCCTTTTTTGGGGAGTGACAGGCGATTGCTGACCGTCGTTTTCACTTCCCCCGGCAAGGGCAACATCATGCCCGTACCGCCTTTTTGAACAACGCCTTTCAATAAATTGGCTGCATGGTAGGCGTCGCCCGTTTTGTGGAAAGCGGCCAGGCCTTGGCTGTACTGGAGCAATGCCCCGGTTTGTTTGGGTTTTTGGCGGTCTTGGGCCAATAACCCGGCTTCCCATTGCAAGTCGAAACGCGCCACTAAGTTGCTCAGACGCACCTGTTCTGCCGGCGATTGTTCGGCTTCCCGAAAGGCCTGGGTCAGGGTTTGCAGCGCTTTTTCCGGCTGGAGCCAGGCGTCCACCACCAACTGCTGGGCGTTTCGAATGGCCTGCCCGATGGCGTCGGCGTCGCGGTAAGCCGCCTCGATGTAGTGTTTTAAAAAAGAAGCCAGTTCGTGCAGGCGCGCTTTCCCAAACCGCTCGTCGTCCTGAAAAACGGCAAGCAGGGTGTGCCGGATATTCGCCGGCATTTCGAAGCGCTGGAAGCCGGAAGGCTGGCAAAGGGGCGACAGCAGCAAGTCCGAAACGGCAACGTAGGGGATTTCGCAGCGTTCGCCGGCTTCGTTCACGTAACTCCTGAAATTCAGCCAGATTTTATACACCAGATCCGCCGTCAACACCATCGGAAACGCAGCGTGACAAGCCAGCAGCACGTGCCCTTCGCCATGGTTTTTGGCAAAAGCTTCCACCAACAGGCTTTCGCCGGAAGTGAGATGGTTATTCATCGTTGTTTGATCGTCTGGCATTTGCTAATTAGTTTACAGTTTTTCAGGTGGCAGAGGGTTACGCATTTTATGATATTGGTGTTTAACAATTGAAGTTGGCAGTTTTTCAGATGGCCTAAAATTTCCCGCGAAGGTTGCAAAGGTTTACTATCGTGAATCTTCGATTTCGCTAAGTACGCTAAGGATGGCGTCCTGCTTTGCGGACTTAGCGTATCCTTAGCGTCCTTTGCGGGAAACAATTTTTCGAAAAGAACGCCAAGGAAATGTTCATACATCATTCAAAAATCCAAATTATCTTCCAGCTCTCACGTTAACCTGGATTTTCATCCAAACTGAAACCACTCCTGCCAACTGCCCACTGCAAAACTGCCAACTATATAAGCTTTCCCTTCAAGGTCTGTATCGCTTTATACAACCCAATCCGCTCGGTCTCAAACATCGGTACCCGCCGCGCGATGTATTCCGCAGAGGTATCTTCCCAACGCTCGCGGGGCATCGGGTTTATCCAGGCAATTCGTTGCACGTGCTGCCGCGCGACTTTTAAAAAAGCGTGGGTAGACCGGATGCGTTCAAAATCGGTTTGCCCGCGGGAAGCCCCGCCATCGCTGATGATCAGCATCATCGTATGCCGATGGCAACGCCGCCACAGGGAGGGTAATTGCACCGATTGGGTATGATAGGAGTTGAGGTACAAATGCTCCCTCGGGTAATTGTTGAAATAAAAAACCTCCTCGTCCGTGACAAACGGATCCTCCAGCGCGGCTTCGACCAGGCGTTGCGCCAGCGTTTCAAACGCAATCATGGATGGGCTGTCGTCAATCAAAAACAGCAGGTGCGTGCGGTTGAGGGTTCTTTTCTGGAAAACCGGTTCCAGCAGAATGCCCCGCCGGGCGATGGAAGCCACCGTGCGCAGCAAATCTATTTGCGGGGTGATGCCGCGCTCGAAATTGTTCTGTAAAAACCGCCAGTGTTGCTGCATGTCGCGGGGACTAACGGGCAGGTAGCGCTCATTGAGCAGGAAGCGGTGGGTGCTGATGCCGGCTTCGGAAAGCGGCGTTTCTTCGATGTCCTCTAAGGTGAAACTGCCGGATTGCTCCAAACCGATGGACAAATCGCCTTCCCCGGGGGGCGCTTCCGAATCGGGGATGCGTTCGATGGCTTCGGCTTCACTCAATGCTGTTCCCATTGGCGTGGGCTCCGGAGCTGGACTTGGTTCGGGTTCGGGATCGGGTTTTTCAGGAGTATCACCGGCTGACCTGTTAATTTTAGTCTCCTCAGCGTCTTGCCTGTTGGTGGTTGCTTCCTGCTTTTCGCGAAAAGCGGGCGCAATAATCCCGTCGAACAACTTTCTGAAAGCCTCGGATTGCGTCTGGTCTTTCAGCCAAATCGTTTTGCAAAGCTGCATCAAAGCGGCCTCTTCCCCAAGCGGAATGCCTTTTTCGTGCGCCTCAAACAGCAGCTTGTATTCGCCTACCCCCAACTCGGTGTGCAGGTCGTGACGCAGGCGGTGAAAAAACTGGAACAGCGCTGCGTTCAAACGATCGGGAAGCGCTTCAGGCATTGTTTTTCAAAATATGTATTTTAAAATCATTCAACGATTTGACCAAAAGATAAGGGTACAAGTCTTTTAAATCTTTGCTTTCCAAATCCACAGCCAATTCCTTCGACAAATCGGGCAACAAAGCGTCAATCTGTTGGCTCAGTGGGCCGTCCAACGGCTTGTTTTCCTCAAATGCTTTCAGGATGACTTCAATCTCAGGTCGTTTTGCGGGTTGTTGCTCCAGCAATTTCCCCAATTCGCTTTTTACCTTTTCTTCAAAAAAGTGGGTAATGGCGCGCATCCAGTCGAGCAGTTCGCTGGTGGAGACTTCCTTTTCGGTATTGGGATGTTTTTTCATCTCAATGCGCAAGCCGTAGAACCGCTCCACGGCACTTTTGACCGCCTCGCTTTTCAAAAAAGGAAAATTGGCTTGTACGATGTTTTCGAGGTCGCCCTTTTCGGGGAATTCGATGTAGTAAAACAGGCACCTGCGCAAAAAAGCCGGCGGCAATTCTTTTTCTTCGTTGCTGGTAATGAAGATGATGGGCGGGTAGGCCGCACGCTGCACGCGCTTTATCTGTTTTTCCTGGTCGGGCGCAATTTCTTCGATTTCGTAGCGCAACTGATCCAGCTCCAGCAGCAGGTCGTTGGGGAAATCAATGTCGGCTTTGTCAATTTCATCAATCAGCACAATGGCCGGCGTGGCTGCGGTCGAAACCTCGAAAGCGTTACCCAGCGGGCCTTTTCGGATGTATTGCTCCGGGTGCAGGGCTTGCTTATCCTGCGCATCGCGGAGCCGCTCTAAGTAGTCGAACGTATAGAGCCCGTCTTTGGCTTTGGAGGTGGATTTGATGTTCCACTCAAAATAGTAATCCCGGTAAGCGCTGCCGTAAAGTTCATAAGCCACCGCTTTGGACAACCTCGTTTTTCCCGACCCGGGGGCGCCTTTGATGAGCAACGGGCGCTTGAGGATGCGCATAAGGTCCACCACGTGGATCAGCTCGGCGGAAGGAATATAGGGAGGGATGGTCTCCGATTGCACTTTGCCATCTTTATCGGTATAAGAAAAAGAGGCCGGCTCTTTTAAGGAGGTTCCTTCGTATCGTTTGTTTTGGACGCTCATATTTTTTCAGGTATAATCTCTTTAATTAATTGACGGTCAATGAATAATTGTCGGCGTCACCTCGCAGATCTCGCAAATTTTTCCGACGACATCGCCTACATAGCCTTCTTCCGACGGCATAATCTGATCCCGGTTTTCCCAGATTTTGGCCAATTGCGGGTCATCGCTCCAGGCGTTCTTTTCAGCGAAAAGCCAGTTGACAAACTCAGGTTTTGTGATTTTTGCAATTTGCAAATGCAGGACATCTCCGGGCGAAAGCAAGCTGTCGCAGCAAAGTTGGTCTGCATTCCACTCCTTCGCTGCGCTGCGATCCACGACATAAAAGTGGAGCGGCTTTTTCCAGTAGGCTTTGTGCGGGCTCAATTGCCTGAGCAATTCCGTCCAAAATGCCTGCACTTCTTTCAAATGATAGCGTTCAACCGGATCGAAGCGAATGATGACTTCCGTATCCAGGACCATGGCGTTTGTCAATGCCGAACAAACCAGGGTGGCGTTAGGAATTGCCATGTTGAAGTTTTCGCCAACCATTGTCCAAAGGTCATCCAACGATGGGCTATGCCCTGCGCTGTCCAATTTGATGGAAATGACCTTGGGGTTTTTCGATTTGCTCTCCCCAAAAAGGCGCTGGAGCAGCAAGCTTTGGCTGCTTTGCGGTTCCCCTTGCAACAAAACGGCGTACACCTTCCGCTCACTGCTGGAATAGGTAATATAGGATGGGATTTCTTTGGAAAAATTGAACCGAAGCAGGGCGTTTCGCAAGAGGATTTCGCGGTGGGAATTGCTTTTTTGAGAAAGTACCTCCGTAGCCAACCGTTTCATTTCCAGTTCGATGTGCAGATAGGCTTCGTCTAAATCAGCCCATCTGGAAAGGAAAACTTCGCCTTCACTTGCTTTGGGCAATGCGGAAAAACCGACGATGTCCGTTCCATCAAGGTTAATCGGTCGCAGCAGAATCGGAACGATGCATAAGGCATCCTGCGCTTTGCGTTTTAGGATGAAGGCGTGCCGGTTTCTACAATCGCCGTCTGAAAAATAATCAGGGCTAATCAACAGCAACACGACTTGCGCAAGGCCCAATTGTTGCTGGATCACTGCATCAATATCGTCGCCGGCTTCAATCAGTCCGGTATGCCAATAAGTGGCAATGACCTGTTTGTTGCACAGGATAATCAGCCGTTTTTCAATTTCTTTGAAATATTCGGCGTCTTTTAAAGAGCTGTTATTGTAATGAATGAAAATGTTTACCATAAATTGCCGTTCCCGGATACCATGGGCGCCATTTGCCATGACGCAGAATAACCAACGCTAATGTACAAAACTACGTAGAAACTATCGTTATGCCGCTTTTCTTAAAAAAGAATGACCTGGGTGCCACCATTGCCTTATGGCAAATCACCGAACCGGAAGCGTGGTTTTTGGCTGGTTTGGAGTTAACTGTCCGGGAAACGGAGCAATTGACCGGCATCAAAGGCCGGAAGCGGTTGGAATGGCTGGCGGTGCGTTATCTTACGCACGAATTGTCGGGCATGGCGGCACGCAGTCCGATTTTGAAAGATGACAGTGGTAAACCTTATCTGGCGCACGAAGGGCTTCACCTTTCCATCAGCCATTCGGGGGAACTGGCCGCCGCGATGCTGGCCCCATTGCCGGCAGGTATAGATATTCAGCGGCCTGTTGAAAAAATCGAGCGGATTGCGCATAAGTTTTTGCGCCCTGAAGAGGATGCCAGCCTGAGCACAACGCACCGCCTGCTGCACCTGCACGTCTATTGGGGCGCCAAAGAAGCCCTTTACAAAGCGTATGGCCGCCGGGAATTGGATTTTCGGGCGCACATCTTCATCGCCCCTTTTCAGTTCGATCCGGAAGGCGGCGCAGTTAAAGGGAAAGTGGAAAAGGAAGGATTTTTTGCGCAGTATGATTTGCGCTATGTGGTAGTGGAAGGGTATGTTTTGGTGTATGGCGTGGAAAGGTGAGTTGGCAAGTAGGCAAATACGCAAATTGGCAAGCACGCAAATTGGCAAAAAGCAAAATAAACAAACTCAAGATGTTGTTGAATTTCAAATATTTATTTTGCCTCTTGCCTCTTGCCAATTTGCCCCTTGCCAATTTGCCAACTTGCCAACTTAAAATTTACTGCTCCACCACCTGCGGATTCCCCTTCACCCGGATGCGGCTGCTGTCGTCTTTTTTCTGCGTCAGCTTTTCGCGCACCATCAGGTCGGCGCGGCTGTTTGTGGAGGCGTTGATGATGGCTTCCCGAACCCCGGGTTTTTCTGCCTCTAAGCGGGCGCCTGCCAGAAGGGTTGCTTCCAGGAGGTCAAAACTGCCAATCAAGTCAATTTTGTTTTCGCCTTCCTGCGTCAATTTCAAATTACTGGCATCGCCATATATTTTCACTTCGTAGCCGCCGCCATTGGCATTGACCTGCAATGGACTGTTAAAACCCTTGATTTGCACGTCGTCTGTGGCGTTGGTTGTGATCGTTTTTAATTCAGGTATCGTAACGTAAAGCCGCACCGGCGAACCGGAAACTTCTGAACCGGCATTGACGGTCAGGTGGCCGTCCGCTTCGGCTATCGTCACTTTTTCGCGGTTGCTTGCTTCCCCCCGCAATTCTACCTGGTATTCGTCGCCCTGTTCAATGATGACTTTGAGTTTGCCGCTGATGTCCACCGAGTGAAAATCATTAAAGGACAAATCAGATTCAACTTCTTTCGGGCAATCCGTACAAGCCAGGCCGTCAGCGCTCATTTTCCAGAGTTTGTTGGGGTGCTCCCAAAAATCGGTGTCGTCTGCCAGCTCGATGTCCCGCATCATTGACCAGGGATTGTCTGTCGTAAACTTCACAAACTTGCCTTCCGGCACTTTCAGGATATACTTCACGTCCTGCACCCGCCATTTCTGCCCTTTTGTTAAGGAATAATAAGGTGAGATGTTCAACTGATTCCCCTCAAAGCGGGCATCCGTAATTGTGGTATTCGCTAATGCATTGGCCTCAGCATTGTTTTCTCCCCTGGAGCTCACCTCTTTGACCAATTCAAAGGTTGTCCCTTCCGCTTTGGCGATGGTAAGGTGTACGTTGCGAACGATCAGCTTGTCGTCTGCAAGCATCACTTCGTTGTCAATATTGTACCAGGTATCAATCGGAGCAGTTTCCATTGGCGCTGTTACATACAGCGTATCGCCTTTGTAAGAACCGGCATTGGCGCTGATTTGCCCGCCGGCGCTGAATTGCCGTCCGAAAAGGCTGCCCAGCAGGAAAAAACTGGTGATGCTGATGCCCCACATGATGCCCAATCCGGTCCGCCATCCACTCGATACCCGTGTGCCAAACAGCAATCTTGAAACCAATAAGACCAAAGAAATTAACGGGATTCCTATGATCAGGAACAGGTTGACGATCGCAACCATCGCAAAGCCGGATTTGCCAGGAAATATGAAATCCAGAAAAGGATACACAAAAAACAACCCAGTAGCCGATCCGATCCACGCCAGCGCAAAAAACAGGACAAGAACAAACCCAAAAATGTAAAGCACGGGTTTCCAGATATACTGAAGCGATTCGCCGACGCCTTGCAAAGATTTCGTTATCGAATCCATGGTTTCTTTAACCGTGTCTTTCCCATCCGTTCCGGTTTTTTTGTTTGCACCGCCCATTTCTTCGCCAAACTCGGAGATTTTCCCCGACAAGCGTTCTACTTCTTCCTGGATGATGCGCCCGATATTGGAAAAATTGATGGGTTCACCGCGCATGGCCAACCAGTCGCTCGCCGTTTTCGGCTTCGGCATGATGGCCCAGAGGATGATGTACAGCGGCACCCCGAATCCGCCGGAAAGAGCAACCACCACGAAGAAGAGGCGTACCCACAAGGGGTCCTGAATACCGAAGTATGCAGCAATGCCGGAGCATACACCGCCAATGACCTCTTCTTCGGGGTTGCGAAAGAGCCGTTTGCCTGTTTTGATGTTGAATTTTCCTTTCGGATTTTCGCTCAACGGCTCTGCGCCAAAGTCTTCCGGGGCGCCCATCACAGCCACCGCATCTTTGACGTCTTTCATGATAACAATCGGGCGATTTCCCAGGCTTGCCTGGAATAATTCCGCCAATCGGGTTTCTATGTCAGAGGTGATTTCTTCGTTTCCTTCAACCCCCCGAAAATGCCGGTGTATGGCGTCGAGGTATTGACGAAGGTATTCATACGCATCTTCGTCAATGGTAAAGGGGTACCCCCCCAGGTTGATGCTGGATACTTTATTCATTGCCGGTATTGTTATTGTTTTTAATGGAGTGATTCACCGCCTGAACTAATTGGTTCCAGGTTTCTACCAGTTCTTGCAAAAAGACTCTTCCTTTGTCCGTAATGTAGTAGTATTTGCGGGGTGGCCCGGAACGGGATTCCCGCCATTCATAGTCCAGTAGTTCCGAGTTTTTCAGCCGGGTGAGCAAAGGGTATAGCGTGCCTTCAACAACGATCAGTTCCGCTCCCCTGAGCCTTTGGATGATGTCGGATGGATACGCTTCGCCTTCCGAGAGAATGGAGAGCGTACATAGCTCCAGCACCCCTCTTCGCATTTGCGTTCTTGTCGTTTCCAAATTCTCCGTTTTCATAAGACAAATATAGGGTGTTGTGAGGTACTATGCAATACCTAATACTAATTGATACCGGGTATTCTGGATAAACAACTACTTTTTGAGGACGAAAGTGGGGGGAAATGAGACGGAATTGTGGACAGAGTTGGTAGGAATGAGTTGGCAGTTGGCAGGGGAGGGTGGACTTGGGATGAAATGTGGACGCTCAATGAAAAAGTTGGCAGAAATGAGTTGGCAGTGGGCAGCCCAATAACCCAATAACAATTAACCAGCTTGAGGAAGGAAGCGAGAACAGAACGAACAACGAACAACAGACAACGAACAACGACTTCTGACCAATAACCAGTAACCAATCAACTCGGGGCAAAAAAAAAGCCGCGCTTGTTGGCGCGGCCTCGCTAATAACAAATCATAATCTCATGAAAAATAAGACGACCTAATTCTTTATCTTACAGATGAATCTGTTGCTTGTTGTGTGTTCCCACATTTTTGGAGGGGTTCCCTGCCCGTGAGGGCGAGGGAACCTCGAAATTTATGGGATTATGACTATTGCACCAGTATTTTCCCGCTGCCGAGGACGAATCCTTCAGACTGAATGCGGTAGAGATACATACCGGGGGCTAAGCCTCCTCGGTGAAAGTCAAAATGGTTTTCAGTAAACCGGTCGCTTCTGACAAGCTTTCCGGTGATGTCGTAGACTTCAAAGTTCAAAGTCTTTCCCGTGGCTGGTCCCTCTATCTTTATAGTGGCGACGGTGGCGAACGGGTTTGGATGTACCGTTATTTTCAGAGCTGCAGGTTCCGGTATCGGGTCAGTGGTGACGGTGATACAACCTTCTTGGAAAAGGTCAGTACAACCGACTACATGATGCACCGTATTGGTCACTACAGGCTCAACGTAATCAAAGTAGACGGCAGCGCGATTGTCAATAATAGTTCCCAGCGGAAGATCCAGTTTTTGGGCAATTCGGAAGTTTACGAATCCGCGGGTTTGTGCCTCTTGTGCGCTGCCGTTCGGTTGAAGTTGGATTTCTTCGAAGGTGATTTTCAGGATACCGTTGCCGTAAAGTTGTGCGTTGTAGGGATGACTGCTGGGCCCGAAGGTTAAACTTGTAAAGTCCAGATTAGTCGGCAAGGTATCTCTGATAACCACTCTCGAAATTGTATCGGTTCCGTCGTTACGGAAACTAATTGTGTACGTAATATCGGTATTGCGGGCTAAAATTGAATCCTGATAGCCCGTGGGATGGCCTCTAAGTGCAATGGGCAACTCGGAACCAGATACTTCTTGAACATCAATGGCAATGAACGGGTCCCCATCATCTTCGGGGAAATCACTTACGTATCCTGTTGTGTAATCGCCTTCTGCGCAGCCTTCGAAAGCAACCGTTGGGAAACTCATTCCCGGGTGGCCATCTGACTGCTGTGCGATGAGGCGGTATGTTGATCCTTCGTCGTTTACCTCCAAAGAAATCAGCGTCTCTTGTGTCGCGGGCAATTGGAACGGTTCGGTGAGCATCACTACGTTATCTTCTACAATAAAGTAGCGTTTCTGCTCGATCATGTTGCCGTTGCCGATGTTCCGGATAAAGAACTTGATAGAGTCGTTTTCACAAACCCCTCCGACAATGATGCTCGCCATATCCCAATTGGGGTCGGGTTCGAGGCAAAGTGTGTCGGGGTAAATGTGAGCACTAACCAAAGCTGCCTGACCTTGAGCGATGCCATCGCACGCCATCATTGTATTGATATGAAAGCTACCTGATTCCGTTGAATTTACATCGCCCAATTGGAAGGTGTAAACATTGCCGTTGATGTTGGAAGGCGGGATCGTAGAAGAAACATAAGTTAATTCCTGATCCAACTCAACTTCTACATAAACTTCGGAAGCAAGGATTGTGCCATCATTGGAATACGTTACCGTATAGCCGACTTCCTCACAAACTGCCAGAAAATCAGCGGCAATTTCAGTCGCCATTGCGACGCAACCAATTTCTGCAAGTACCGGAAAGTTGATCGTGGTATCGCTGTAGCTTTGCGTTAAATTAACTTCAACGCCAGCTTCATCACAAACCATCCAGGAAGGATTGTAAGGCAAAACATTAACTGTATAGATGCCGGTATCGGCCAGGATACTGTAAAAACCTTCTTCGTCCGTAATGGTGATGTATGAATTATCGCTGCTTGTAGCCGTGACCGTCCAACGTGGAAGTGGCGTATCGCCAGCTTCAAACTCATCGCAACCATCATTTGAGCGGTAAACCCGACCCTGAATGGTATTGGTGAGCAGGTTACCTAATCCGTCAACTTTTATCAGTGTAACATCATTGATAAAAAGAAGCGTTTGAGAATTGTGTCCGGAGATTACAAAACCACCGTCTACAGTAGCTGCGATACTTTCGCCGGTATCTGTTTTGTCAACCGCGCCAATTTGTGTGGCCCAGACTACCTCGTCAGCCGTATTGATTTTTGCAATCAAAACATTGACGTCTGCATTATTGGGAAGCGTATAACCAGTAGCTACGATGCTTCCGTCTTCGAGTTCAACTGCCGAATTGAAAGCGTTGCTAACCGCCCCCAAGTTGACCGATGCTAAACCAAGTACGTTGCCGTCGAGGTCATACCGACGCAGGTAAGCTAAGCTTTCGCTTTGCACACTTCCCACCAAAACCAGCGTATTGCCATTATTGGTAAGCAGAATGTCATTTGCGCTTTCGTCAAAATTAGGTAATCCAAAAGTGCTGGTCCAAACCATTTCGCCAGCTGCATCTACGCGGTAGATGACCATGTCGTTGTCGAAACCGTCTTCGTCTTTTGTTGTTCCCACGAAAGCAAAACCTCCATCCGGAAGCGCGACCAGCGCGTTGCCACGGTTATCGTATTCAGAACCGTAATTCTTTTTCCAAAGAACATTGCCCGCATTGTCAATGCGAATCAGTTGAATGTCGTTATCGTTGCCGGGAGTTTCCCGGGTTAATCCGATGATGGCATAACCATCGCCAGCTGCTTTTACGATATCGTTTCCTTGTTCGCGAACATTGGGATTGCCATAAGTTTTGCTCCATTCAAACGCTCCTGTCCTGCTGATTTTCAGCAAATAAACATCAGTAGGTTGTCCAAAGCCATAATTTATGTCACCAATGATCAGAAAACCGTTGTCTTCTGTTTCGATTACCTCGTATGCGTGTTCAATCAAACCTTCATCGTAAACATTCGACCAGAGTTCCGTGCCATCCACATCTGTGCGGATGACATAAACATCAAGGTCGTTGTCTGGGCCGAAGGATTCGCTGAACCCTACAATCAGGTAGCCATGATCCGATGTTTGGATAATCGCCTGTCCCTGATCTTCGTTATCATCTCCGAATGTCAATTCCCAACCCTGCGCGTTTACAGTTGTTGTGATGAACAAACCCATAAGCAGCAGCAGCGCTCCACGGAGGGAAACGTTCGATCTTTTGATCGGTCTGTCTGCGACAGGATTGCTCATTAGCGCGTTGTTTAGGTCGTATGTGTTGTTTGTCTCTATTGACCTTACAAAGGTGCAACAGGATCTAAGAAAAGGCAAAGACAAAAAAAGACGTTTGTTGAGAAAAAAGGTCGTATTTTTGAAGGCCATCTTTTGAGATTTTTAATTTAAGTTACTGATATAAAATGATTTGTCGCTGGTTTTTTGTGTTTTTTTTGTTGAACATTCTTTTTTCAGCTTATGCAAAATAGTCAGTTAATCGCAATTTTCAGGGCGCTTTCCCCCAAAGAGATTCGGAGTTTGCGCAAATGGTTACTATCGCCGGCGCACAATCAGCGTGAGGATGTCGTGCGCTTATTCGATTATTTGACTCATTCGGAGCACCTTGACAATGAAAAATCACTCTCCAAAGAGAAGGCATTTACCAAAATTTTTCCAAAGCAAAGATACGATGATGCGTTGTTGCGACAAGCCATGCATTTTTTATTGAAGGTTGTCGAAGAATACCTGGCGTTTCAGGATTGGTCTGAAGATCCGATAAGACTGAGGCTGGCGCTGGCGGGGGTATACCGGAAGCGCAAATTAGATAAAGTTTTTCTAAAAACGATCAAAAACATCGAAACGCTGCAACAGTCGCACCCATATCGGGATGAAGGCTATCTGCGCAATGATTACTTGATGCTGTTGGAGCAATATGGATATCTGGAAGGAAAAAAACGGCTCGTGCCGATGAATCTTCAGGAAATCTCAGATAAGCTGGATCTAACCTATTGCGCGGATAAATTAAGGCAGGGATGTTTAATGCTGGCTCACCAGAAAGTCTATAAAGCTCAGTACAATGCTGGGTTGTTGCAGGAGGTTCTTGAGTATGTCGTGCAGCAAAATCTGCTCGAAGTTCCTGCAATCTCCATTTATTATTATGGTTATCAGTCACTTACTTCAAAAGAAAGTGAAGGTTATTTTTACAAGTTAAAAGAAAATATCAGTAAGCACTGGGCTTTATTTCCAAAGGAAGAAATGCGCGATATGTACCTGATGGCCATCAATTATTGCATCGGACGCATGAATGCAGGAACAGAAGGCTTTATCCGCGAAGCATTCGATTTATACAGGGAGGGCTTTCAGCGGGAATTGTTGATTGAGAATAGCCTGATTTCTAAATTTACATTTTTGAACGTAATCCTCATTGCGCTTAAATTAAAAGAGTTTTCCTGGGTAAGCAATTTTATTGATTCGCACCAACATTTCGTGGAAGAGTCATCTCGCGACGGAATTGTGCGCTTCTGCCGTGCCCGCCTTCACTTTGAAAAAGGCGACTATGATTTAGCCATGAAGATTCTTGTTCACGCCGATTTTGACGACGCCTTACTCCGGCTCCAATCCAAGGTTATGCTGGTTCGAATGTACTACGAACAAAGCGAATACGATGCACTAGAATCTTTGCTGGAAAGTATGCGCACTTACCTCAACCGGAAAGATATGATAAGTGGGCAGCAAAAAATCCTGTACGGCAACTTGGTGCGGTTTACCAAAAAAATGATCAACCTGAATCCTTATAATAAGGAGCCGCTTCAAAAACTGAAGGAAGAAGTGGCCAAAGTAAACGTGGCGGAAAAGGATTGGCTGCTGCAACAATTGGAAGAACTTTAAAAACACCGGCCCCGGCACAACCTTACCTATCATAAATGGTGTTATTTTCGCAGGGTATTTCATTCCGGGGTTGCCCCGGCTAAGACCATCGTTATGTTACGCAAACAGGAAGACACCATTAAAGAGGTTAAAAACATTTTTTCGGCGCACCTTGAAAAAAGCGGTTTCCGCAAAACGCCGGAACGATACGCCATCCTCGAAGAAATTTACAAACGCACGGATCACTTCGATGCGGAAGCGCTGTATATTCACATGAAGACCCAGAATTACCGGGTGAGCCGCGCCACGGTTTACAACACCCTGGAACTCCTGGTGAACTGCGACCTGATCAAAAAGCACCAGTTTGGAAAAAACTTAGCCCAATACGAAAAATCCTATGGGTATAAGCAACACGACCACCTGATTTGTGTGGATTGTGGCAAAGTGCTGGAGTTTTGCGATCCGCGCATCCAGCAAATCAAAAACATGATGGGCGACTTGATGCATTTCAACATCACCCACCACTCGCTCAATCTTTACGGACAGTGCAATGGCGCCTGCCCGAATTCGAAGGGTGTTTCAAAAGAAGAGGTGGAAGAAGCTGCTCACTAAGAGTGTCTGTCTGCTCAGGCTGTGTCTGTTCTTTAGAGTTCGGGAGCAAGGCATGTTCTGCCCCAAAAACGGGAGTTTACCCGAGTAAATGACCGATTTTGGGGCAGAACATAACGCAGCTATCGGACTCTAAAGACAGACATTAAATATTTGAAATCAACTGGAATGAAAATAGATGTTATCCTCGGCCTTCAATGGGGCGACGAAGGCAAAGGCAAAATTGTTGACTTTTTAGCGACCCGGTACGACATCGTTGCCCGGTTTCAAGGAGGCCCAAACGCAGGGCACACCCTCAAGTTTGACGGAAAAAAATACGTGTTGCACACGATCCCTTCCGGGATTTTCCGCGAATCGCTCATCAACCTCATCGGCAACGGCGTGGTCATTGACCCGATCACCTTAGTGAAAGAGTTGAAAAGCGTGGAGGACGCCGGGGTAGAGTACCGTCACCGATTGCTCATTTCGCGCAAAGCACACCTGATTCTGCCCACCCACCGCTACCTCGATCTGGCGTCGGAAAGCGCCAAAGGCAAAGAAAAGATCGGGTCCACGCTCAAGGGCATCGGGCCGACCTATATGGACAAAACCGGCAGAAACGGCCTGCGCTTCGGCGACATCCAAAGTCCGAATTTTCTTCAAAAATACGAAGCGCTAAAAGCCAAACACCTGACGCTGTTGAACTTGTATCCGGAAGTCGCTTTTGACCTGGAGCAGGAAGAAGCGCGCTGGATGGCCTGCGTCGAAAGCCTCCGCGAATTGCAGCAGGTGGATGGAGAATACTACCTCAACCAGGCGCTGGATTCGGGCAAACGCGTACTGGCCGAAGGCGCACAGGGCGCCATGCTGGACATTGACTTTGGAACCTACCCTTACGTCACTTCTTCCAATACCGTCACCGCAGGAGTTTGCAGCGGATTGGGCGTGGCGCCGCAACGGATAGGGGAGGTCATTGGTATCGCCAAAGCTTACTGCACCAGGGTAGGAGCGGGGCCTTTTCCGACAGAGCAGGACAACGAAACGGGCGAATTCCTGCGCAAAGAAGGCGGCGAATTTGGCGCCACAACCGGCAGGCCGCGCCGCTGTGGCTGGCTGGATGTGCCACAACTGCGCTACACCATTATGCTGAACGGGGTCACCCAAATTGCCCTGACTAAAATTGACGTACTGAACAGCCTGGCCGAAGTGCCTTATGCGGTGAATTACCGCGTTGATGGCGTGGAAACCGGCCAGGTACCTTACGATCTTTGCGATACCGACGTGGCGCCTGCTTACGAAACAGCGCCTGGCTGGCAGCAATCACTTGACGGGATTACGGATTACGAAAAAATGCCTGCGGAAGCCCGGCATTACATCGGCCTTCTGGAAACAGCGCTCGGAGTCCGCATTTCGATCATTTCAACCGGGCCGGAGCGGCAGGAACTGGTGCTGCGATAGGTTTTATATGGCTTTAGGCGGCTTTACGTGTCGGACACCTCCGAGGTGTCCGACACGTAAAGCCGCCTAAAACGACAGAATATTTTTATAAAAGCCGGAATTTTGTTTGCTTCGTTAAAAATTAGGG
This sequence comes from Saprospiraceae bacterium, assembly GCA_022841505.1. Classification (GTDB taxonomy): domain Bacteria; phylum Bacteroidota; class Bacteroidia; order Chitinophagales; family Saprospiraceae; genus JABWAJ01. The sequence goes on from JALHRK010000071.1 coordinate 17,737, forward strand.
ATATTTTTGTAACGAATTATTAAACAGGGCTTTACCTGTCATGCTTTCTTTACACCTTTTGGGAGCGCCGAAATAGCTAAAATCCGTTGACTATCAGCGTAATAGAGCAATGATGTGCTCGCTTTGAGTGAAACCGCTGTCTACTGCCAAGCCCATATCCTTTCGGGAATTTTTTTTGTACACATACATTTTACAAACGATGCACTTGATTTTTTCAACAACATCTTCATTTTCCTGCAACGGAATCGAAGATAATCTCGTAATTATATTCCATGAACTGATTTAAATCCTACCCTATGAAAAGAGGAATGACTTTGAATTTTGCAGGGATGGCCTTTTTGATGGCTGTCTTATTTTCCACCCCGGCGTTTGCACAAGACAAACCTGCCGTTGCATCCGGATCCAGTAGCAACACACCGAAACCCAAAAGTATGTGGGAAGTTGGTTTGCACGCAGGAACCATGTTCGCTGGTGGCGACATCAAATCCAAATTTGGGGTTGCCGGTGGCCTTCACGTACGGAAAGCGATTGACCACTTGTTTTCTATTCGTGTGGACATGCTGGGCGGCATGCTGTCCGGGGAGTCTTTCGACCCGAACCGCAACTACGAAGCGACCTGGTTGTCGGGTACGGCGTTTGGCGTTATCAGCCTGAACAGCTTCCGGTTCGACCGGACGGTAAGGAAAGTAAACTACTATGCTTTGGTAGGCGGTGGTGGAAATTCGTTCGAAACTGCATTTGAACAGGAAGACCAACCGCGTTTTGATACCATTGACTGGGAACTGGCACCCCATATAGCAGTGGGTGGCGGCATTTCTTTCCGCCTCGGCAAGCGGTTTAACGTTGGCATCGAGCATCAGGCAATGGCGCTTTTTGGTCGCCGCTCCGATTTGCTTGACGGTTTTGAAAAGGAAGGCGGCATTCGCACGCCTTTCCGAGATCTTGTCAATTATACCAACCTGCGCCTTAACTTCAATATTGGGAATGCATCCAGCTCGTCGGAACCACTTTATTGGGTGAATCCGCTTGACAATGTCTTCAAAGACGTGGATGCAATCAAAAAACGCCAGGATGAATTATTGGCGGATTCTGATGCAGACGGCGTTATTGACGCCGTGGATGAAGACCCCAATACGCCGCCGGATGTGCCGGTGGATACCAAAGGCCGTGTACTCGACAGTGACAAGGACGGCATCGCCGATTACAAAGACAAAGAACCTTACTACCCACCCCGGGCCGGCGAAACGGTGAACTCAGATGGCGTGGTAACGAACCCCATCAGTGGTCCCGGTGTGACTGAAGCCCGCGTGAAAGAACTCATTGATGAAGCCCTCGACCGAAGAGGCGTAGGCACTGGTGGCCCTGGAAGTACAGGCGGTGGTGGCGGTGTAACAGAAATGTTCCTGCCGATGATTCACTTTGGTAGCGAAAGCAACCAGGTCAAATATTCTGATTACGGTACCTTAGCCGGCGTAGCCCGGGTGTTGAAAGGCAATCCCAATATCCGTCTGGTGGTGTCTGGCCATACCGACCAAACTGGTCCGGAAGCACTCAACGATTGGTTGTCTTACCAGCGCGCCAATTCCATCATCGAACACTTGGTGACCAACCACGGGATCGGTCGCGGACGTTTGGTGCTGCAATGGGAAGGTAAAAAGAATGCCCTGGTGCCCGTCACCAGCAGCTATATGAACCGCAGGGTAGAATTCCGCGTTGCAACGCAAGGCGATGTGGAGATGGATCCTCCGGCCAAGCCAACGGGGAAGGACGGTTATTGATCATTAAAAAGACCTTATGTCTTTTCATACAGGAGACATCCCGAATTTTTGGGATGTCTCCTGGCATTTTTGGGTGCAACGTACCGGAAGATAATGTCTGGCTGCATCTAATGTATTTGCAGGAACGAAGTGGAAATAATTGATGATGAGAATTGTTGAATTTTGATGTAATCATCAATCATCAATAAAAAATGCGCCACAGCATTATCGCTAAACTTTCACCCACTTTTTCGTGCGCCGGCTATTGCCAAACTCCAGGACCACAAAATAAAGTCCGGGGCTTAAAGCCGAAACATCTACTGCGGTGATTACGCCGTCATCCGATCGGGTTGTGTGCAATGACAGCACCTGCCCAAAAGCATTCACGACATACAACCGGTCTGGGGCGCCAAAGCGGCTGTCCATTTTAAGGTGGAGCTGATCGCTTGCCGGGTTGGGGTACAGCGCGATCAAAACATCTTCCGTCGGAATTTCTTCCGTATCGGTCAGTAGGCTGCATGTACCAAGCCCGTTTTTAAAATCCGTGTAGGATTCAGCACTTAAGCCCGGACGGATCGGCCCTACGACGTTTCCACCTGAGTATTCCAAAAAATACCGGCCACAACCCAACAGGTTAAAAATCGGATAGGGAATGCCCTGCCCTGGCCCGCCACCATCGTACAAGGCCAGCACAACGGTATCTCCAACTTCAAAATAGAACAAGGATTCGTTACAATTGAGGCCATCCTGTCCCGGAACACTGATGGTGTCTAATGTCGGGTCTTCAGTTTTCAGCCACTCAATCACTTCAACATCCATCACAGGGCCTTGATTCTGACCGGCAATATACTTGCTGATGACCTTCCCAAAAGTAATCTGATGGTTGGAACCAAACAGGTTGCTTTCGCCCAGCGTGATGCAAAAGTAGTCGGACAGATAAATGCAGGAACACGCTAATGCAGCTTGCTTCGTCACCGATAAACAAACTGTCAGGAGTAACGCGGGGAACACTTTTTTCATAAACTTCATTTTTAAAAGTAAAGGTAAAACGATTGTTAGTTGCCACTTCGAACCAGACAAAAGCGACAACTATAAGAAGGTAGACTATGTTGAATGTAAGGAGGGTTGGGAAAAAAGGCCCTAAACGTCAACATTCATCACTATTTTCTTCTTGGTGTAGTCATGGTGAGGTGCTTTTTTTGTTTTTCCCCTCTGGAAAAAATAATTTCGTTCTGGAAATATAGAGGATGAAAGAATTAAAGCAATCCGGGCTAACCGAGATTGCAATTAAAGTTGTAAACGAGCAATGAGAACAAAGTTGACACATACCTTTCTGGGGTTGTTTATGGCCTCATTTTTGATGGCTCAGCCTGCTGCCCCCAGCGGCGTAATGGCCACGGGATACGATAGTCACGTTGAGTTGAGGTGGCAGCCCAACGCGGAAAGCAACGTCAGTTTTTACCGGATTTATCGCGCCAACGGAGACGGGCAACCTTTCTTATTTGTGAAAGATGTACCCGCAAGTCAACGCTGGTATATTGACTTCATTGGATACACGCCCACCGGTTCCCAACAAGCTTATC
>JALHRK010000072.1 GCA_022841505.1 Saprospiraceae bacterium
CGTAGATTTTTCTGCCAGGTACCAGGTTACCAACCGAATTTTTGCTGACGTTGACCTCAACTGGGCCAATCCGCGCGCTGTGGATGATCCGGATGGCGAAAATTACATTCCTTTAGCGCCAAGGTTTACGATGGTGGGTGGCCTGACCTTGGTTGGTCCGGAAGGGTTCAATGGGTCGCTGCGTTACCGCTACCTCGCCACGCGCCCGGCCAACGAAGACAATTCGATTGCTGCGGAAGGCTATTTTGTCACCGATCTTCAACTCAATTACACCAAAAAAAGATGGGAAATTGGCCTGAATCTGCAAAACCTGTTGAATACGCGCTGGAAAGAAACACAGTTTGCAACGGAAAGCCGGTTGTTTGACGAAGTAGAGCCGGTTGAAGAGATTCACTTTACGCCGGGAACGCCGTTTTTTGGACGTGCGTCTTTTACTTTGTTCTTTTAAAGGTAAGATATTGTTTCCCGCAAAGAACGCGAAGGATATGCTAAGTCCGCAAAGCGAGGCGCCATACTTAGCGTCCTTTGCGAGCCCTTTGCGTTCTTTGCGGGAAAACTTAACCCGCCATTTGCCGTTTCAAAAACTTCTCATGAACCACAGCCTGCACCGACCGGTTTTCTATTTTGCTTTCCAACCAGGAAATGATGTCTAAATAGAGGAATGGCCTGCGTTCGTAAGGTTCACGTTCGATGCGCACCAATTTTTCTTTCAGCGAGACAAACTCCTGTTTCATTTCGCTTGCCCGCATCCGGGGCGTGCGGCGCAAAAAGCGGAAGATTTCTTTTTGCACCTCGTGCAGGTCTTCCATTTTAAGCAAGAAGCGGTACACCGATTTGATCTGGTACTCGACCAACTGGGCATTGCCGAGTTCAAAATGCGCGATGAGGTTCAGAATTCTTGCAAAGCATTGAATGTCTTCGCGATAGTCCGGATTTTTTTGATTGATGATCAGGTTCAGGTAGTGAATGGCATTTTTAAAATCCCCGCTTCCAAAGTACAGGCAAGCTATGCGGTAGTAAAAAACGAGGATGCGGTGGTGGTCCCAGTTGTATTCGTCTTCGTCAATGATCTGCATGAGTCCCGGTACAAAGTCCAGCCCGTCGCTGAACGTGCCCTCCATGAAGTGTTTCTGGATGAGGTGAATGTAGCGAAACAGGTGGTAGGTGCCTTCAATGTTTTTTTGCTCCGAAATATCCTGCGTTTCCGGGAAAGCATGCAATTCTTCCAGCACTTCCACAAAGCGGTTGTAGTGCAGCATGTTGAACAAATTGGTCAACAGGTTGTGCATCCCCTTTAAGTAGAGAGACGGGTTGATCAGTTTCATTTCGGGGTTGGCGTCAAAAAGATCAATCCACTTCTGGGAGTAGCGGTAGCCGTAGGTGAACTCCTGGGTGGTATGATGGTACCAGGTAAACGCCTGGCAGTAGTAAATTTTCCCCCAGAAATCCAGTTCCTGGTAATTTGTTTGGGGCAGGTTGGAATAAAAAAATTCGCGGACTAAGCGGTAATCCTTCTCGCTGCGGACGTATCCAACTTTCAGGTAAAGGCCGTAGAGTTGCAAAGCCAGGTTGGAAAAGCGGTTGGTTTGTACTAAAATGCCCGTGAGCCGGTTGGTTTGCGTGGTCAGCTCCTCTGCCCTACCCTCTATGCTCCGGGTGATGTATTGCGATTCAATCAGCTTTTCAAATTCCACAATTTCCATGGCCTGAACGTGAAATTTCCCTTTCATGGCGCGGGTTTTCACTTTATCGAGCATATCCAATGCCTGCCGGTAAAGGCCTTTGTTGTATAAAACCCGGGAGCAATCAATCATCTCGCGAATCTGGATATCCTCGTTGTAGTTTTTATTCAGCAGGCGCAAACTGGTCAGTAACTGCTTGTATAAGTGCGCTTTAAGATTAGAAAGCTGGCTTTTTTTAATGGCCGGAATCCGCTTGATGATCAACTCTTCATCGTAGTCTTTGTGCCGTTCCAGGAAATCGAACAACTGCAAAAAGAGGATGTCATCGGACGACTGGTTGCGCCCGACAAAAAGCCGGAAATGCCTTTTCTCCGCCCGGCTCAACGAGCGGATCAACTGAATCAAATCATCCGTTTTCTGTTTAGGCATTGTAGTTGAGTATTGTGCAAATAATTAACAAGCAATAATTTACAAAGAAAAAGCTCCGATGCAGGCTTGTACTAACAGGCTTTTTTGATTTCTGGAGCGAAGAACACCAACTTAATTTTGATCGTTGTTCAACGCAGCATGCAAACTTAGTAACGTATTCCAAACATCAAGCTATGGCTGATACCCAAATTTTTATCTTTGACACCACACTCCGCGATGGAGAGCAGGTTCCGGGCTGTAAACTGAACTCAGATCAAAAAATTGAAATTGCGCAGCAACTTGAAAAATTGGGCGTTGACGTCATTGAAGCTGGTTTCCCTGTGTCGAGTCCGGGCGACTTCAAGTCTGTATCGGATATTTGCCAGGCGGTCACCGAACCCATTGTTTGCGGGCTATCCAGGGCCGTTGAGCGCGATATCGAAGTCGCGGCAGCTGCACTAAAACATGCACGTCGCCCCCGCATCCATACCGGCATCGGCACCTCGGACATGCACATCCGCCATAAACTGCACAGCACGCAGGAAGCCATCATCGAACGGGCGGTTGCCGCTGTAAAATACGCCAAAAGCTTTACGGAAGACGTAGAATTTTATGCAGAAGACGCAGGCCGTACCGAAAATGAATATTTAGCCCGGGTCCTGGAAGCTGTATTAGCCGCCGGCGCTACTGTGCTGAACATTCCGGATACTACGGGATATTGCCTTCCGGAGGAATACGGTGCAAAAATCAGGTACCTGCGGGAAAACGTGCGGGGAATTCACAAAGCCATCCTTTCCACCCATTGTCACAACGACCTGGGCTTAGCCACTGCCAATTCCATTGCCGGGGTACAAAATGGCGCCCGCCAGGTCGAATGCACCATCAACGGCATTGGCGAGCGCGCCGGCAATACTTCGCTGGAAGAAGTGGTCATGATTTTGCGCCAGCATCCCGATTTAAATTGTATCACCAATATTCAGACCCGTTTGCTGAACGAGACGAGCCAGATGGTATCGGAACTCATGGGCATGCCGGTGCAACCCAACAAAGCCATCGTCGGCGCCAATGCCTTTGCGCATTCTTCCGGCATCCACCAGGACGGCGTGATCAAAATGCGCGAAACCTACGAAATCATCAATCCACTCGATGTGGGGGTTGACCACTCCAAAATCGTGCTCACCGCGCGCAGCGGCCGGGCAGCCATCGCTTACCGGGCAAAAACGATTGGTTTTGAGCTGAGTAAAGCGGAGTTGGATGTGGTGTACGAGCGCTTTCTCGTAGTTGCGGATGGGAAAAAAGAAGTGGGCGACGAAGACCTTGCCGGCATCATCATGAATGAATTTGCTGCTGTCGTCTGATATTGATGAACGAATCCTTAACCATGTTTGGAATGCCAAAAACACTGTTTGATAAAATCTGGGAAGCGCATTTAGTTGCGAACGTTCAGGGCGGAATAGACGTATTGTACATTGACCGGCACTTCATCCATGAAGTGACCAGCCCACAAGCGTTTACGGGTTTGGAGCAACGCGGAATTCCGGTTTTTCGTCCGAAGCAGACTATTGCAACCGCCGACCACAACGTGCCAACCCAAAATCAACATTTGCCTATTCAGGAGGAGCTTTCGCGCTTCCAGGTAGACCGGTTGACTGAAAATTGCGCCAAATTCGGCGTTGAATTGTACGGATTAGGCCATGCTTATCAGGGTATTGTACACGTCATTGGACCGGAATTGGGGATTACCCAGCCTGGCATGACCATTGTTTGTGGGGACAGTCACACGTCCACGCACGGCGCATTTGGCTGCATTGCGTTTGGTATCGGCACCAGCCAGGTCGAGCAGGTACTGGCAACCCAGTGCCTTTTGCAGGAAAAACCAAAGCAGATGCGCATCAATGTAGATGGCGTTTTGCCGAAAGGCGTATCTGCCAAAGACATCATTTTGTACATCATCGCCCAGCTCACCGCAGCCGGCGGCACTGGTTATTTTGTGGAATACGCAGGCAGTGCAATCCGCGCTTTGTCTATGGAAGCCCGGATGACGATCTGCAACATGAGTATTGAAATGGGCGCCCGCGGTGGATTGATCGCGCCGGATGAAACGACTATTCGCTATGTTCAGGGGCGGAAATTTGCGCCGGAAGGCGAAGCCTGGGATCGGGCAGCAGCCTACTGGCAAACCTTGTATTCGGATGCGGAGGCCGTATTCGACCAGGAATATCATTTCCGGGCGGAAGACATTGGTCCGATGCTGACTTATGGCACCAACCCGGGAATGGGCATCGAAGTCAGCGGCCATATCCCCAACGAAGACGGAAAAAATTTCGTTAAAGCATTAGAATATATGGGTTTGCAGCCGGGCGAACAACTGATTGGCAAAACGGTCAATCACGTTTTCATCGGCAGTTGTACCAATTCCCGCATCGAAGACCTTCGTTTGGTGGCGGCATTCATCAAAGGCAAACAAAAAGCGCCAAATGTTCACGCCATGATCGTGCCCGGGTCGAAACTCGTGGAAGCCCAGGCTAAGGCAGAACAATTGGATGTCATTTTCCGTGACGCCGGTTTTGATTTTCGGGAGCCGGGTTGTTCTGCTTGTCTGGGCATGAATGAAGATAAAATTCCGAGGGGAGAATATTGCGTTTCTACCTCGAACAGGAATTTTGAAGGCCGGCAGGGACAAGGTGCGCGCACTATTTTAGCCAGCCCGCTGATGGCTGCCGCGACGGCTATTGCCGGACGAATTGTAGATGTACGGGAGGAACTGAATTAGGGCATCTGTTATAGCGCCCGTTCGTTTGTTACGCTTTGCTCAAAGAACGTCCCAAAAGAAAGTAAACTTCGTCCTTCTTGACTTTCAAAAGGTTAATTAGCCCGAACGTTACGATCCGGGCCAAAGACAAATTGATTTATATCCCGGTATAACTTGTTTGGCCCAAATGTGTTTTGTAATCATTTTCACAACTCAAATCAACAGAAATTTATGTTTTGGGCAATTATCATTTTCTTTTTTGCACACTGGTTTCTCTCTTTATTTTTTCACACCGCGTTTTTGCACCGCTATGCTTCACATCAGATGTTCAGTATGGGCAAAATCACGGAAAAAGTCTTTTATTTTCTGACCTGGTTGTTTCAGGGATCCTCTTTCCTGATTCCACGGGCCTACGCGGTGATGCACCGGATGCACCACGCTTACAGCGACACGGAGAAAGACCCCCATTCTCCACACTTTTTTAAGGACGTTTTTCAAATGATGATGAAAACGCGCGACATCTACAACGATTTTGTGCGCGGCATCCGTTTGCCGGATACCCAGTTCATCAAAAACCTGCCGGTTTGGAATGCAATGGATAAATTTGGCGACAACTTAGTCGTTCGCATTGGCTGGGGCGTTTCCTATTCTTTGTTTTATCTCTACTTCATTGTTTTTCAGGACGTATCCGCCTGGTGGCTCCTGTTGTTGCCGGTTCACTACCTGATCGGGCCGGTACAAGGCGCTTTGGTCAACTGGTGCGGCCATAAGTACGGCTATCAGAATTTTGACAACGGCGACCATTCGCACAACAGTTCCCCCCTTGGGATTCTGCTGATGGGCGAGTTGTTTCAGAACAACCACCACAAATTTCCAGACTCAATCAACTTTGCAAAACGCTGGTTTGAATTTGATTTCACGTACCCGATCCTGGTGCTCTTAGCCTCGGTTGGCGTCATCCGGTTCAACAGACAGAAAATTTCATAAGCGCTTGTGGGGTTTTCCCCAACCTGCTCAAAGAACAGTTTTATGGAAAAGTTTCAAATACTTCGCTCAACGGCCGTTCCCTTGCCTGCCGAGGACGTGGACACCGACCAGATCATTCCTGCGCGCTTTCTGAAAGCGACCACGCGGGAAGGCTTCGGTGAAAACCTGTTCCGCGACTGGCGTTACCAGGCGAATGGCGCGCCACAACCTGATTTTGTACTGAACAACCCGATCTACGGCGGCGCAATTTTAGTGGCCGGTAAAAATTTCGGGTGTGGTTCCAGCAGGGAACACGCAGCATGGGCTTTGTATGATTACGGTTTCCGGGTAGTGGTCTCCAGTTTTTATGCAGATATTTTCCGGGGCAACGCCATCAACAATGGTTTGCTGCCCGTGGAGGTTTCTGATGCATTTCTGAACCAGATTTTTGAAACCATCGAAGCGGATCCAAACACGCAATTTGAAGTAGACCTGGCACAACAAACCTTTGGCATTCCTGCCAAAGGTTTGTCTGCCCGGTTTGAAATAGATCCTTACAAAAAAATGTGCCTGCTGAACGGGTACGATGATATTGACTACCTGCTCAGCCTTAAAACTGAAATTGCAGCTTTTGAAAAACAACGGGAATCGGTATGAAAAAGCAAATAGCCGTACTGCCAGGCGATGGCATTGGGCCGGAGGTGACAACCCAAGCTGTGAAAGCCCTTGAAGCGGTGTCTGACCATTTCAAACACCATTTCGATTATGTCTACGCCCACGTAGGCGCCATTGCGATTGACCTCAACAACGATCCATTGCCGGAAGCCACGCTTGGCGTCTGCATGGACGCTGATGCGGTCCTTTTCGGCGCCATCGGCCACCCAAAATACGACAATGACCCCACCGCAAAGATCAGACCAGAGCAAGGCTTGCTGAGGTTGCGCAAGTCGCTTGGGCTTTACGCCAATGTGCGTCCGGTTACGACTTACAGCAGTCTGGCTCACCTTTCCCCGCTGAAAGACGACCGGATTGAAGGGGTAGACATGGTGATCCTGCGCGAATTAACCGGCGACCTTTATTTCGGTGAAAAAGGCCGCAGCGAAGACCGCAACAGGGCGTATGACATAGCCGTGTACGAACGCTATGAAATCGAGCGCATTGCGGAAATGGCGTTTGATTACGCCCGGAAACGCCGCCAAAAAGTGACCCTGGTAGACAAAGCCAATGTACTGGAAACCTCCCGTTTATGGCGGGAAGTGGTCGGTGAAATGGCCAAAAGCCATCCCGATATTGAACTCGATTACCTGTTTGTGGACAACGCGGCCATGCAGTTAATCCAATACCCTGCCCAATTCGACGTCATGCTGACGTCCAATATGTTCGGCGATATTCTTTCGGATGAAGCCAGCGTGATTGCCGGTTCCATGGGTTTGTTGCCTTCCGCTTCCTACGGCGCAAAAACTGCCTTGTTCGAACCCATCCACGGTTCTTACCCGCAGGCTGCCGGGCTGGATATTGCCAACCCCGCTGCTGCGATTCTGTCGGCAGCTATGCTCCTCGATTATTTCAACCTGACTGAAGAGGCAAATGCCATTCGCAGAGCCGTTCAATATTTGCTGGAAAGGGGCATCGGCACGCCCGACCTCAAACCGGCTATTCCCTGCAGCTGCTCTCAATTCGGCGATTTGGTTTATTGCCTGATTGCCGAACCGGAATATTTTAAGTCAAGGGCAGAAAAAATGATCGCGCAGGTCTCAACGATAATTTAGCGAACCGTACCCGTACCGCCGAACTCCAGTACGGTGAAGCCTTTTGTTTTCGCCGTACCGCCGAACTCCAGTTCGGCGAAGCCTTGTAGTTTTCGCCGTACCGCCGAACTCCAGTTCGGTGAGGCCTTTAGTTTTCGCCGTACCGCCGAACTCCAGTTCGGTGAGGCCTTTAGTTCGGCGGTACGATGTTGCAAGAATTAAACGACTTGTTTCCGCCGAACTGGAGTTCGGCGGTACAAGGCAAAAATTAACGATTTGAGTTGTTTTTGGGGGCGGAACATCCTGTTCCGCTTCTTTTTTGTTCTTCTCATTCTACTTGCGTATCTTTGAAAATCATCGTTTTCAGAGCTTATTTTATGTCCGTTTCGCCGCAAGCCATTCTTAAGCAATATTGGGGATACGATCAATTCCGGCCACTTCAGGAAGACATCATACAGTCGGTGCTGAATGGCGCCGACACCCTTGCCCTAATGCCAACCGGCGGGGGTAAATCCATCTGTTTTCAGGTGCCGGCGCTTTGCCAGGAAGGGATTTGCATCGTGGTGTCGCCACTGATTGCACTGATGAAAGACCAGGTGTACAACCTGCAAAAAAGGGATATTCCGGCGGTTGCCATTTATTCCGGCATGGCTTACCGTGACATTGACCGCATCTTCGACAATTGCGTGTACGGAAACACCAAACTGCTTTACCTTTCGCCGGAAAGGCTGACAACCGACTTAGCCAAAGAACGCATCCGTCGCATGAAGGTGAACCTGCTGGCCATAGACGAAGCACACTGCGTTTCGCAATGGGGTTACGATTTCAGGCCGCCATATTTGGAAATTGCCAAAATCCGGGAATGGCTGCCCCAGGTTCCGGTGCTGGCCCTGACCGCCACCGCCACACAGCAGGTCGTGGAAGACATCCAGGAAAAATTGGCTTTTCGCAAACGCCACGTTTTTCAAAAAAGCTTTACCCGCGACAACCTCTCCTATTCTGTTTTGCAGGAAGACCATAAATTAGAGAAGCTTGCCGATATCCTGACCAAAGTGCGCGGCAGCGGTGTGGTGTACGTGCGCAGCCGCAAAAAAACAAAAGACATTGCAGATATGCTCAAATTGCGGGGCATCAGTGCGGATTTTTACCACGCCGGACTCAACTCCGAAATGCGTTCTGCCAAACAGGACGCCTGGGTAGCCAACAAAGTACGCGTGATGGTCAGCACCAATGCCTTTGGAATGGGCATTGATAAACCCGACGTGCGGATTGTGGTCCACATGGACCTGCCCGACAGCATAGAAGCTTATTTTCAGGAAGCCGGTCGCGCCGGTCGCGATGAAAAAAAAGCGTACGCCGTTTTGTTGTACAACGAAAATGACCGCCGCTCCTTAGAAGAACAGTACGAAATCGCGTTCCCGGAAATAGAAGAACTCCGGCAGGTATACAAAGCCTTAGGCAGTTACCTGCAATTGGCCATTGGCAGCGGCGAAGGCGAAGGCTACGATTTTGACATGACCGAATTCTGCAAAAACTACGCCTTTAAACCGATTAAAGTATTGAGTTGCCTCAAAGTACTGGAACAGGCCGGCTGGATTGTGCTGAACGAAGCAGTATTGATCCCTTCCACCCTGCGCATTCTGGTAACCAAGGAAGAATTGTACGATTATCTCCTCCGGCATCCCAAGTTAGACCGCATCATCAAAGCAATTTTGCGCACCTACCAGGGGGCTTTTTTGCACCATATTAATGTACGGGAAGGCCAACTGGCCAACTTTTTAAACATGACCAGAGCAGACCTGGACAAATCCCTGAAGTTGTTGCACAAAGACGGGATTGTTGACTATTCCCCACAAAAAGAAAAACCGCAGCTCGTTTTCACCAAAGAACGGGTGGATGCAAATGTGCTGGACATAGACCGGCAACTGTACGCTTTTCGCAAAAACCGCCATTTGGAACGCATCCGGAAAGCGGTCGCTTACGCGGAAACACCGGTATGCCGCAACCGCCAATTGTTGCACTATTTTGGGCAGGAAGTGGATAAAAACTGTGGCATCTGCGATGTCTGCACCGGCCGCACCCGAACCGACATCAGCACGGATCAGTTTGAAAACTACAAACAGTGGATTCAGGAATTGCTGCAAGCTGGCCCGTTATCGCTTGAGCAAGTGGTGAAAGCTTTTCCACCTGCACAGGAAGAAAAGGTGCTGACAGCTATTGGCTATTTGGTGGATGAGGGGTATTTGGAGGAGGAGGAGGGGAAGTTGAGCTGGGGATAGGATTTAGCTTTGTCCGAGTAAAGACTATTCGTTTAAGTGTAATGGCGGATGTTCACCCAATCGAAATAACCCTTTTCTGAGATTGATTAATTTTTCCCTGTTTAGTTTCAAGGAATCTACTGTTGCTCTGCCAGATGGCGTTTTCCCAATGATTTCGGTATAATCTTCACTCCAGTGAAAATGAACATTCCATAAATCTTTGCGAGGGTTAAAATAGGGTACTGTATTACCTGTCACAGGATCTTCTGCCTCAATTTTGTCATATTTGCAACCATTGCATCCCTGGCAAGCCAATGCCAAATTCCCCAAATCATCCGTTCCTCCTTTACCTGATGGGATGATATGGTCAATAGAAAAGTTGTAGGTAGAAAAACCTTCAGGGCTAATGCAATATTCACAATAGCCTCTTGCTCTGGAACGGACGAGTCGTTTAAGGCGGGTTGAAATTTTCTTAGGCATAGGGCTGCGGACGAATTCCTAATTGCTCCATCAACACCCGTACAGGTATACCTCGCATTACCGCTAATTCTCCCAGGTGCTGGACTCGTTCGACATTTAGTTGTTCCAACTCATCTATAATCCTCAACAGTTCTTGTTGATCTTTCTCGTTCAGTATACCTTCGCTGCGTTTGGCTTCCAGCAATACAAGTTGTTTCTTTTTGTCTGATGGCAAACCTCTATTTATCTTTTTCAATAGGGTTGTTTCTTCCTTTGAAAGATTTGGAGCAACTCTTTTCGCTCTCAAAACGAGCAACTTGTCTACAAATTTATCCAGTTCTTCAATATCTAAACCAGCAACTCCAGTTAGAATATCATCAATTCCTACCCTTGTCCCCGGCTTAATTTCAATGGTAGTCATGGTTTGGTTGTTTTGTACAAATTTAAGGAAATTTTGGGAAAATACGATTAGAAGTGCCCGTCCGTTTTAGCCTGTGGCTGTTTTTAGCGTTCGAGAGCAAGACATGCGAAGGCCCAAAAATGTGAACCTACTCGCGTAAGTGATCATTTTTTGGCCGAGCATAACGCAGCTATCGGACGTTAAAAACAGCCACAAGTTAATTCCAGATCAACTGCTCGGGCATGCCCGCGATGATGGCAAACGTATCCCCCTTATGGACCATCGCCTGGCCCCAGAGTTTGTCAGGCTGGGTTTTGAACAAATAATTGGCATCCATGTCGGCGACGAGCCAGGAGCCGTAAGACATCTCGTCGGTCAGCTGGCCTTCCGACCAACCGGAGTAGCCGACAAAAAAGCGGATGTTTTCGGGCAGGATGAGTTGGGTGTGGATCAGAAATTTGAGTTTTTCAAAATCACCGCCCCAATAAACGCCGTCTACTATCCGGCGGCTGCCTTCCAGGAGTGCGCCAGTATTATGGATGTAATGGATGGTATCGGTTTGCACGGGCCCGCCAAACAGAACAGTAGATTCAAATTCCGGAAAACCTTCGATCAGTTCGTCAATGCGGACATCCAAAGGTTTGTTCATAATGAACCCAATGCTGCTTTCGTTCGTGTGCTCGCACAGCAAAATTGCGGAGCGCCGGAAGTTCGGATCCATCATAAATGGCTCTGCGAGCAATACTTTTCCACTTTTTATTTCTGATCTGACCATCCTGTTTCTCCTGCTTGCTGTTTAGGCTCTCAATAATTAGTCCAAAGCAAGCGCGTAAATATGCGTTCAAAAAATCAAAAAGTCAACTTTTCCAAACAGTTTTGGTAAGTCCGGCAACTTAGAGTACAGAAGTCGGAAACTTGCGGTCTATTTTTTTCACTAAACCTTGTAACACTTTGCCATTGCCGCCAACTTCGACGAATTCGGTAACCCCGTCGCGGATCATGTTTTGCATGGTTTGCGTCCAGCGCACCGGCGCCGTGAGTTGTGCCACGAGGTTTTCCCGGATCTTCGCGGGGTCGGTTTCTGCCTGCGCATGCACGTTTTGATAGATGGGGCAAACCGGCGTCGCAAAAGTCGTGCGTTCAATAGCGGCCCGCAATTCATCCTGCGCCGGCTGCATCAGCGGCGAGTGAAAAGCGCCCCCAACTGCAAGTTTCATGGCGCGAAGCGCTCCGGCAGCAGTGAGTTTTTCAATCGCAATGTCAATGCCGGGCACACTACCCGAAATGACCAACTGCCCGGGGCAATTGTAATTGGCAGGCACCACGATCTCATCGGTAATGCCTCCACAGACCTGCTCCACAACTTCGTCTTCCAATCCGAGAATGGCGGCCATGGTGCCTTCCACCGCTTCACAGGCTTTTTGCATGGCCAACGCCCTTTGTTGCACCAAGCGAAGGCCGTCTTCAAACGACAACGCCCCTGCTGCAACCAGCGCCGAAAATTCTCCCAACGAATGGCCCGCCACCATGTCTGGCTGGAACGCGTCGCCGGCCAAC
Organism: Saprospiraceae bacterium; assembly: GCA_022841505.1. GTDB lineage: Bacteria > Bacteroidota > Bacteroidia > Chitinophagales > Saprospiraceae > JABWAJ01. The sequence continues at coordinate 12,231 of JALHRK010000072.1, forward strand.
TGCGCCGTGATGCAGGAATGGATAAAAATGGCCGGCTGTGTAATTTTCGTCTGCCGCAGGTCTTCTTCGCTGCCTTCAAACATGACATCGGTGATCCGGAATCCTAAAATTTCGTTGGCCTGCCCGAACAGCGCACGCGCCTGCTCCGAACTTTCGTAAAGATCTTTGCCCATGCCCGGAAACTGGGCGCCCTGGCCGGGGAAGATGTATGCCGTCATATTAATTTGAAAATTTGAAAATTTGAAAATTTGATGATGGACCCGATTTGAAAATTTGGTGATTTGAAGATGTGTGATCCGTCCAATCTTCAAATCTTCAAATCAACTAATCTTCAAATCAACTCAATGCAGTCTTGATCCAATCAGCGATAAAAACTCGCTCCTCGTTTCCACCTTTTGGAATTCGCCCGTAAAGGCCGAAGTAGTGGTAAGTGAATTTTGTTTTTGCACACCCCGCATCATCATGCACATATGTTTGGCTTCGATGACGATGGCCACGCCCAGCGGATTGAGGGTATTCTGGATGCAATGCAAAATCTGATCGGTGAGGCGTTCCTGCACCTGAAGACGCCGGGCAAACACATCAATCACCCGGGGAATTTTACTCAATCCGACAATGTGGCCGTTGGGGATATAGGCAACGTGCGCTTTGCCATAAAACGGCAATAAGTGGTGTTCGCACAACGAATAGAGTTCAATGTCCTTGACGATCACCATTTCGCTGTAATCCTCCCGGAACATGGCGGAGCGGAGAATTGCTTCCGCGTCTTCTTCGTACCCTTTGGTCAGGAAACGCATTGCTTTTCCTGCTCGTTCCGGCGTTTTCAGCAACCCTTCCCGGGTCGGGTCTTCGCCGAGCCGTTCAAGGATGGTTTTGTAGCTGTCAATCATTGCCTGGAGGCTGGCTTCCGCCTGGTGATCTTTGTTTTGCTGTGCCATGTCAATCAATTTTCTTCGATGCTTTTCGCCGGCAACCTTAAAAACTACCTGCTCAACCATTGCTACTCGCCAAAATATTCGGCATAAATGTTCTCCGTTTCGTGAAGGCGGATGCTGTGGAGTTTGCAGTTCTGGAGGTGCGGTTCCAATGCTTTCCAAAACACGATAACTAAATTTTCGGTTGTTGGTTGCATTCCTTCCGGAATAAAATCTACATCAAGGTTGAGATTAGCGTGGTCAACCTTGTCCACAATCACCGTCTTAATCAGCTTACTCAACTCCTTCACGTCCATGATGAAGCCGGTCAACGGATCAGGCATTCCTTTAACCGTTATGAACAGGTCGTAGTTGTGGCCGTGCCAGTTTTGATTGGCGCACTTGCCAAATACCCGCCGGTTTGTTTCGTCATCCCATACGGAGACCCAAAGTTTGTGGGCGGCATTAAATCGTTCCCGCCTCGTCAGATAAACCATTTCTTATCTTGCGTTTTAATTTTCGTCAATCAAAGTTTTCAGCCAGATGTGACAAATCTTTGAGATTTGTCACATCTACCGGTTGGCCAAAAAAATTGGCCGCAAAGTTACAAAGAATCGCCGATATGGATGCTGCCACAATTCAATACATTTGTCCAAAAGAACGCCCGGCAAAAGGATCGTCAGAAAATTGAATGCGTTTTATCTGATTTATCTCTATTTTGCCCCCCACAACACTACCTATAGGAAATATGGACTTTCGCAAAGACATTGGAGCCGGGTTGTACAACTTCATCACGCGTCGGGTGGTGTACCACTCGTTTTTCTGGTTGTTTGCCCTCATTGTACTCATTCTTATAGAAGGCTTTGAACAAGGCTTTTGGTTCACGCTGAGCAATGAAATTATCCGCATTTTTTTCTATTGCCTGATCGTTTATTTCAACCTGTACTACCTCATCCCCAATTACCTGACCCGAAATAAATTCCTGACTTACTGCGGTTTACTCATTCTTGCTACCGTCATCATCACGCCGCTGAACGTCATTGTGTTTTACCTGAAATTTACCGGGCACCCCGTGGCGCAACAAATGCTGGTGGAGAGCCGGAATTTCTACTTTCTGGTTTCTTTTCTCGTGGCGGGCATTTCCACCATCGTAAAGATTGTGTCGGATTGGTCGAAACAACTGAAAGAAAAGCAGGAACTGGAAACCCAAACCATGCAATCCGAGTTGCGCTTCCTGAAATCCCAGATCAACCCACACTTTTTGTTCAACACCCTGAACAACCTCTACGCCCTGACCCTGAAAAAATCGGATCAGGCGCCGGAAATCGTCCTGAAATTGTCGGAGATGATGCGTTACATGCTGTATGAATGCAATGAGAAGCGCGTTCCCCTGAGCAAAGAAGTCAACTACATCCAGAATTATTTAGACCTGGAACGGTTGCGTCACGGCAAAAAAGTAGACATTCGCTTTGAAGTGGAAGGCGTGGTCGGCGAACAAAAAATTGCGCCGCTCATGTTCATCCCTTTCCTTGAAAACAGCTTTAAACACGGCCTGAACAACCTCATTACGCAAGGCTTCGTGCTGATCCGGATGCAGGTAGAGCCCAACACCGTTTATTTTTTTATTGAAAACAGCAAACCGGATGTATTGCCCCCACGGGACCTGCGAAGAAGCGGCGGCATTGGGTTGGTTAACGTTCACCGGCGGCTTAATTTGCTCTATCCGGAAAATTATGCACTGGATATTGATGATAATCCTAATAGTTATGTCGTAAATTTGAAGATTAACTTGAATTGACATCATTCAAAAACAGTAATCATGATCAATGTAATCATTGTGGACGATGAACCCCTGGCACAGGATGTCCTGGAAACGTACATCGAAAAAATCCCGGAACTGCACTTAGTTCAGAAATGCAACAATGCCTTCGAGGCCAATGAAGCCCTCAAAAGCAACGCCATTGACCTGATGTTTTTAGACATTCAAATGCCTCAAATTACCGGAATTGACTTTCTTAAGACCCTGAATAAGCCGCCATTGGTCGTTTTTACTACGGCTTATTCCAATTATGCGATTGAGGGGTTTGATCTGAATGCCTTAGACTACCTGCTTAAACCGATTTCGATGGACCGGTTCCTCAAAGCGGTTCATAAAGCGATGGATCAGCTCGACCTGCAACAACGGGACAAGGCGCCCGCGCCTTCCGCAGAAGCTGGAGACAGGACGGAATTCATTTTCGTGAAGGCCGATAAAAAGTTGGTAAAGGTCAATTTTGAAGAGATCATCTATATCGAGGGGTTAAAAGACTATGTCATCATCCGCACGGACAAAGGCCGCATCATTACCCTGCAAACGATGAAAAGCTTAGAGGACAAACTCCCCGTTTCGCAGTTCAAACGCATCCACCGTTCCTACATCGTTAACATCAGTAAAATCAACGCCATCGTTGGCAACATGGTGGAAGTCATCGAAAAAAATGTCGCGAAACACTTGCCCGTGGGCAAAAACTACCGCGATGAATTGCTGGAAATTGTGAACAAGAACCGATTGTAAGTTGGAGGCTGAACAGGTTTTAATGAAACATAAAACGAACACGCAGCCCTGGCCGTTTCCCTATCAATTTATTGCCATCGAAGGGAATATCGGTGCAGGAAAAACGACGTTGACCCGCATGATTGCAGAGGATTACGGTTGTCGGCTGGTGCTGGAGCAATTTGCGGATAATCCGTTTTTGCCTTACTTTTATGACAATCCGGAGCGCCATGCGTTCACCGTGGAGCTGTTTTTTATGACCGAACGCCACAAGCAGCTTCAGGACGAGCTGGCTCAGCAGGATTTGTTCCAGCAGCGGGCGGTTGCGGATTATTTCTTTTTGAAAACGCTGCTTTTTGCCAGAAACAACCTGAACGAGGAAGAGTATCGCCTGTTCCAGCGGTTGTTTCATATCCTGAACGCCAATTCCCCAAAACCTGACCTAATTGTCTACCTGCACCGTCCGGTGGAAAGCTTGATTGCCAATATTCAATCCAGGGGCCGGGAATACGAACAAAACATCAGTCCGGAATACCTTGCTCAGATTCAGGATGCCTATTTTGATTTTTTTAAAACGGAGCCTTCGATTCCCATTCTGATTGTGGACGCCGGAAATTTGGATTTTGTCAGATACCCGACCCACTACCAGAATCTCCTGAGCGCCATCAACCAGGTTCATGCGCCCGGCGTTCAAAGTACAGTACTCCATCAAACTCCTGTGGTTTAGGGGGACAAATTCATCGTCAGCTAAACATTGAATTGCAAGTAGGCCAACATTTCTGTCACTTGATTGACAAACTTTAAACGGATTTGTATTTCTTTGCCCTTGAAAGCGTAACTTTCCGATTCCGACACTCTTTTTTTAATTAAATTATCCAAACTATGATGCGATTTTCACATGCAATCATTCGCCTTACGGCGTTTGTGTTGTTCATGCTTGGAGGTTACTCCACCATGAATGCGCAATTTGTACTTACTGTAAACGGAAATGACTATCCCGCAACACCTGCAGGCTTTGGGGTCACAGCTTGTACCTCTACCACTGGGGAGTGGGTAATTGCTGACGATGGCACTGCGCCGACTTCCGACGCATGCACGCCTATTGTAAATGACCTCGTTGGTAAGATTGCCTTGATTGACCGGGGCTCCTGTAGCTTCGACGTAAAATGTCTTGCCGGACAGAATGCTGGCGCTATTGCAGTAATTGTTTGCAACAACGCTGTTGGTCCTGCAATCGCAATGGGCGTAGCTACACCGGCAATTGCTGCGCAGATTACCATCCCTTGCTTTATGATTACCAAGCAGGATTGTGATATCATCCGCTTGTTAACGCCGATTGAAGTAACTGTTGAAGGCATTACTCCTGAATATCCGGCCGGTGATGTCGTCGTTTGGGGCGAAAACCCTGGCGAAGGCGACTTCGGTGGTGGGCTCAACAGCTGGGAAATCAATAACATTTCCTGCGCGAACGGCACTCAGGAATTCGATCTTTGGCGCTGGACTGCTGATGGCACAGTTTTGGGAGCCTATGGCAATGGTTTGATCGCTTCCCCAACGGCCTGTAACGGTGCAATGGGGTTTGCTTCAGATTTTTATGACAACGGCGGCGTTACGATGCCAGGCACTGGCCCTTGCACGGCCGATCAAGAAGGGGAACTCATTTCACCGATGATTGACTTAAGCAATACGTCTGCTGCGGGTGTCAGCCTTCAGTTTTTCCAGGCAACCCGCCAATTCCAGAGCCAGTATTTTGTCGGCTACAGCACGGACAACGGCAATACCTGGGAAGAAGTCGAAATCAATACCGAATTGGTGACGAATGACCCGGCCACCCAGAACATTGTTCGGGTAGCTTTGCCCGGCGTTGTAGGATCTTCGCAGGTGCGGTTCAAATTCCGCTATCTGGCCAACTACTACTACTGGATCATTGACGATGTTCGCTTAGTTGAGCAGGAAGCCAACAACATTACGGTGAACGAAAACTTCTATGCAGTTGCACAGAACGCGGCTACGCCGTTGGCTTTGGTAGAACCGATCCACTTCTTAGCGGATATTTCCAACCTTGGCGCTGCTACGCAAACCAATGTAAACCTGAATATGACGATTCTGAAGTCGGACAACTCTGTTGCCTTCGACGAAGATTTGTCTTACGGCAGCGTAAACGGCAATACGGTTATCGAGAACGTTCCTTTTACGGCAAGCTATACACCGGATGCGATTGACGCATACGCCGCTACGTATTCGATCACTTCTGATCAGGTGGATTTCGATCCTACAAACAACGAATTGTCTTTCGAATTTGCGGTAACGGACACCATCTGGGCGAAAGAATTAGGCCAAACCCGCCTTATTGTTCCGGCAGGAAGCAACTGGGAAGCTGGCGAAGCGCATACCTGGACCTATGGCAACCATTATGCCACGCCTGATTTGGGCAGCACCGAGGTCTACACCACCAGCGTTTCTTTCTCGATTGACAACTCGCAGAACGCAGGCGCTGCTGCAGGTCAGGTACCACAGCTTACCCTCTACGAATGGGTAGACGCCAACAACGACGGTAACGTTCAGGACGCAGAGCGCTTTGGTATCACCTTCGGTGCTTATGTAGTGACGGGTACGGAAACAGCCAATGACGTCATTACCGTTCCCTGGAATGACGTTACTTTGCTGGAAAGCAATAAGCACTACTTAGCAATGCTTGAGTACACTGCTCCAGACGCTACAACCGATCTGTGGTTAGCTGCAAGCGATGCTTTTGATTACAGCGCCATGATCTTCCTGAATGGTCCAGACATCCTGGCCCGCCCACGTTTCGGAAGTATGCTGGCAATCGGCGAACTTTCAACTGCAGAATACAGCTCTGTTGGCTTTGGACGGGAACTTGTGCCCGTGGTGCGCCTGAATACAGGTGTTATCGTTGGTACAAAAGATCCGCTTAACGCCAACAACCGGGTAGATGTTTATCCGAACCCTGTTCAGGATATTTTGAACCTGAATTACGACCTGGAGCAAACCGCTGCAAACCTGAACATCCGCGTAATGGATATCACAGGCAAAGTGGTCATGGAGCGCCAGTACAGCCAGGTTAAAAAAGACAACATCGAACTCAATGTGAAGGCGTTGGCAGCAGGCACTTACAATGTGCAGCTGATCACCGAAAACGGCACCACCAGCCGCCGCTTCGTAGTTGCAAAGTAGATGACAGTTTTTTAAATAATCTGTAAAACAAAGAGCCTTTCCATACAACCTGGAAAGGCTTTTTGTTTCTTTGTAAGGTAGGATTTGATAAAAAGGCAAAAGGCAAGTGGCAAAAGGCAATTCTGTTGCTCCTTGCCCTATGCAACTTGCCTCTTATTTCATCCTACCTTATTTTTTTGTTCACTTAAAGCTATGAAAATTATGACACGAACTTCACGTGCATTCGCGCGCTGTTTGGCTATTGCGGCATTCGTAACAACATGCATGCCATTCGCCAGCGCCCAATTCCACACCCTCACCGTAAATGGCGTTGATTATCCACTCCTCCGGGCTTCCTTCGGCGATTGCTCCCCGGATACGTTCACCGGAGAATGGGTCATTGCTGAAGACGCCACAGCTCCGCTTACCGATGGTTGCCAGGAAATCAGCAACGTTGCAGGCAAAATTGCCCTGATTGACCGCGGCGGCTGCAGTTTTGACGTAAAATGCCTCAACGCACAAACCGGAGGCGCCACGGCCGTCGTCATTTGCAACAACACCATTGCTACGAATGTGATTCTGATGACCCCCACAACGGTTGGCGGGCAGGTCAACATTCCCTGCTTTATGCTGTCAAAAGCCAACTGCGACGTCCTTCGGCTGTTGACCCCGGTGCAGGTCGTTATTGCCCCGGATGAGCCTGAAGTTGTAGTTTGGGGCAACCAACTTGGAGAAGGCGATTTTAACGGCGGGTTAAACGGTTGGGAACTCAACAACATTTCCTGCGCGAACGGCGCCCAGGAGTTTGACCTTTGGCGTTGGGCAGCTGACGGTCGGGCAGCAGGCGGCGCATTTGGCGAAGCCACCTTGTTGTCCCGGACGGTATGCAACGGCGCAATGGTTTTCAACTCCGATTTTTACGACACCAATGGCGATGAAGCGACACAAGGTCAGGGCCCCTGTACAGCTGTTCAGGAAGGAGAATTGATTTCTCCGGCCATTGATTTAACCAACACGTCGGTTGCCGGGGTGAGCCTACAGTTTACACAGTTGACCCGCCAGTACCTAAGCCAGTATTTTGTCGGGTACAGCATCAACAATGGCAATGACTGGACCGAGGTAGAAATCAACACCGAACTTCCAGTCAACAGTGACATCATTACATCTACCATCCGGGTGCCGATTCCCGGCGCTGTAGGTTCTTCGCAGGTGCGGGTGAAGTTTCGTTATCTGGGAAATTACTACTACTGGGCCATTGACGATGTTCGCTTAGTCGAGCAGGAAGCCAACAACCTTCAGGTGAATGACAACTTCTATGCGGTTGCCCAAAACGCTGCTACGCCGCTGGCTTTGGTAGAGCCGATCCACTTTCTGGCGGATATTTCCAATGTGGGCGCTTCCACCCAAACCAATGTGGACCTGAACATGACGATTTTGAAATCGGACAACTCCGTTGCATTTGATGAAGATTTGTCTTACGGCAGCGTAAACGGCAACTCCATCATCGAAAACATTCCGTTTGCGACAAGCTATACACCGGATGCGATTGATGCCTACGCTGCTACGTATGCCATCTCTTCCGATCAGGTGGATTTCGACACGACAAACAACGAATTGTCTTTCCAGTTTACAGTGACGGACAGCATCTGGGCGAAAGAGCTGGGCCAAACCCGCCTCATTGTTCCGGCAGGAAACAACTGGGAGGCCGGTGAACCACATACCTGGGCTTATGGCAACCATTTTGCTACGCCGGATTTGGGTTCCGCTGAGGTATACGCCACCAGCGTTTCTTTTTCTATTGACAATTCGCAGAATGCAGGAGCAGCTGCCGGGGAGGTGCCACAGATCACCCTTTACCAATGGACGGATGCGAACAACGATGGCAACGTTCAGGATGCAGAGCGATCAGGCATTACCTTCGCTTCCTACGTGGTAACCGGTACGGAAACAGCCAACGACATCATTACGGCGCCTTTGAACGACCTTATCTTGTTGGAAAGCAATACGCACTATTTGGTCATGCTGGAATATACGGCCCCTGACGCCCTCACAGACCTGTGGCTGGCTGCCAGCGATGCTTTCGATTACAGCGCCATGGTCTTCCTGAATGGACCGGACATCCTTGCCCGGCCACGCTTTGGAAGTATGTTGGCCATCGGCGAGCTCTCAACTGCGGAGTACAGCTCTAACGGCTTCGGCAGGGAC
>JALHRK010000073.1 GCA_022841505.1 Saprospiraceae bacterium
TTCACCAGCGCCAACGTCCCGGCAGGCGTAACGAATAACAACGACGGCACCTTCACGATCGCGAACCTGGCACAAGGCGCCAGCATCAGCTTCGAGGTGACTTATACAATTGGTGCAACGTTCCAGGGCTTTACCATCACAAACGAAGCAGAAATCACAGAGGATGACGGCAACGATGGTGACTCCACGCCGGACAACGACGTGCCGACAGAAGACGATCAGGATGAGGTAACGGTACCGGTAGAGCAAACTGCATCGGTAGATCTTGAAAAAGCGACCAATGGTCAGGATGCGGATACCTTCGCAGAATCAGTGATTATCCTGGTTCCAAATACGGCGCCGATTGTTACGTGGACTTATACGATTACGAACACGGGTACGCTGGATTTGAGCAACCTGATCGTGACGGATGACCAGGAAGGTGCTGTTTGTACGATTCCATTCCTGGCAGCAGGCGCTACCACGACTTGTACAGCTACGGCGCCAGCCATTCGGGGTATCTACTCCAATTTGGGTACCGTGGTGGCTCAACCGGTGGATGTAAACAACAACCCGGTCGGTAATACGGTAACGGATAGTGATCCGTCGAACTACGTTGGCTTGTTCATCAACATTGACAAAGAAGCTGACAAACTGGAGGTTTGCGCAGGCGAAGAGGTGAATTTCACCCTGACAATGCGCATGTTGGGTGGCGCGCCTGGCTTGCAGTTCCGCGATATCTCTGTGGACGACAGCAACCTGCCAATGCAGTTGATGCCGTATGGCACATACTGGGTTGGTGGCGATACCAATGGCAATGGCTTCCTTGACTTTGGGGAAGAATTCCTCTGGGAATACTCGTTGGTTTACAACGTGACGACTACAAACTTCGCTATGGACCATGCTGAGGTTTGGTTCCTTGGCAACAACACAGGTCTTGAGCCTATGGGCATGGATCAGTGGACGGTAACCGTAGATCCTTCCCGTTGTGCAAGTCTGGGCGACTTTGTATGGCTCGATACCAATGGCAACGGCATCCAGGATGACGGCCCGACGGGTATTGACAACGTTACAGTGAACCTGCTGGACGGCAATGGCAACTTCATTACCAGCACCACGACGGATGCAACTGGTTTCTACCAATTTACCGGTTTGATTCCTGGCAGCTACATGGTTGAGTTTGTTGAGCCTGTAGGTATGTTGTTTACACCAGCTAATCAGGCGGCAGATGATCTTGACAGTGATGCCGACCAGACGACCGGACGTTCAGATGTGATCGTTTTGGCCAACGGTGATAACATCAACACAATAGATGCAGGTTTGTACCCGCCGACAGATGTTACTTTGGATAAGACGTTCGTGAGTGCAGCGCTGCAAGGCAATGGTACTTACAATGTAACGTATACCGTAACAGTAACGAACCTTGGCGGCCCGGGTCAATACGACCTCAACGACACCCCTGCATTCGACAACGACATTACGATCAACAGTGCATCGTATACCAGTACAGCGCCCGGCAATGCAGGCAGCGCCCTTGCAGGCAGCGGCCCCTGGACTTTAGCGAACGATCAGGCGATTGTTGCATTTGCTACCCATACTTATACTTTGGTGGTAAATGTGGGCATGAACCTGAACGGCGGCGCCGGCGATGATACCTACACGGCTTGCGGAGAAGGCAACGGCACGCCACAACCGGGCGAAGGCTTGTTCAACCGTGCAAGCATTGATATCAACAACGATGGCATACCGGAAGACGAAGCAGAGGACTGCGGTGACCTGCCTGCATTGGAACTTGACAAGACTTTTGTCAGTGCAGCATTGCAGCCGGACGGCAGCTACAACGTGACGTATACCATCACGGTTGACAACGAAGGTGGAGCTGGTCAGTACGACCTTCGCGATGCGGCTGGTTTTGACAACGATATTACCATCAACAGCGCCAGCTATACGAGCAACGCGCCAGGCAACGGCGGCAGCGCCCTCGCAGGTGCAGGCCCGTGGACGTTGGCCAACGATCAGGCGATTGTGGCAAACGCTACGCATACTTACACGTTGGTAGTGAACGTAAGCATGAACCTGAACGGTGGCACAGGCGATGACATTTACACGGCATGTGGCGCCGGCAACGGTACCCCGCAACCAGGCGAAGGCTTGTTCAACCGTGCGAGTGTGGATACGAACAACGATGGCATACCGGAAGATGAAGCAGACGCTTGTGGCGACCTGCCTGCTATTGAGGTTGAAAAGACCTTCGTTTCTGCAACGCCTCAGTCACCGGGAGTTTACACGGTTACTTACAACATCACTGTAACGAACGACGGCGGTGTTGGTCAGTACGATCTGCTCGATACGCCTGATTTTGATGATGACGTGGTGGCACAAGGCGGTTCTTATACAAGTAATGCACCGGGCAACGCCGGAGGTGCGCTTGCAGGAGCAGGTCCGTGGACTTTGGCCAACGACCAGGCGATTGCAGCCAATGCAACACATACTTATACGCTTACGCTGACGGTGAATTACAACATCACCGATGGCACAGGCGATGATACTTATACGGCTTGCGGCGAAACAAACGGCACCCCACAACCGGGTGAAGGCTTGTTCAACCGCGCAGCAGTGGATTCGAATAATGACGGTACACCAGAAGACGAAGACGATGCTTGTGGCGACTTACCGCTGATTGACCTTGCGCTTGAGAAGAGCGTGAACATCAGCACGCCGCCGGTAGGCACGAATGTGATTTTCACGGTTGTCGTGACGAATGAAAGCAACGTCAATGCTACCGGGGTTGAAGTAACCGACCAATTGCCTTCCGGCTACACGTATGCAGGCCACACGGGTGGTACTTATGTACCGGGCACGGGCGTTTGGACGATTGGCAACCTCGCAGCAGGTGAAAGCCGCACACTGACCATCACCGCAACCGTATTGGCCACAGGCAATTACCTGAACCTTGCGGAAGTGACCGATGCCAACGAAGACGATGTGGATTCTACACCAGACAATGGCGTGGATACCGACAACGATGGCAACACCATAGACGACGATGGCGATGAAGACGATGGCGACGCTGCTACGATCAACCCGATTCCGGTCATTGACCTAGAACTTGAGAAGAGCGTGGACAACTCCACACCAAACGTAGGTGAAGTCATCAATTTCACAGTTAGCGTGTTCAACCGCGGACCAAGTACGGCGACGGGTGTGATCGTCACTGATCAGCTTCCTTCCGGATACTCGTACGTAAGCCATGCGGGCGGTGCTTACAACCCGGCTAACGGTCAATGGAATATTGGTACGCTGGCGGTGAACCAGACCGTGACGCTCACCATTGCGGTAAGCGTAAATGCGACCGGCGCTATCCTCAATCTCGCGGAAGTGACCAATGCCAACGAAGACGACATTGATTCTACGCCGGACAATGGCGTGGATACCGATGGCGACACGCAGTACATTGACGACCCGGGCGATGAAGATGACGGCGATGGCGCAATTATTACTCCAAATTCGGTCATTGACCTTGAATTGGAGAAAAGCGTGAACGTAACCACCGCTACGGTAGGCAGTCAGGTGATCTTTACCGTGGAAGTAACGAACCGCGGCCCAAGTACGGCAACCGGTGTGGTTGTAACGGACAAACTGCCAAGCGGCTATACTTACGCCACACACAGCTTTACACAAGGTACGGGCTACGATGCAGGTACGGGTGAATGGCTCGTAGGCACACTGGCGCCAAATCAGGTTGAAACCCTGACGTTGACTGCAACAGTGCTTGCAACAGGCAACTACCTGAACCTTGCAGAGGTAACCAATGCGAACGAAGACGACATTGATTCTACACCAGACAATGGTGTGGATACGGATGGCGACGGCAACAGCATTGACGACAATGGAGATGAAGACGACGGCGATGGCGCAACCATTACGCCGGAAGCCCTGATTGATCTCGAACTCGAGAAGAGCGTCAACAATACGCTCGTTAACCCGGGCGATCAGGTCATCTTCACCGTAACCGTAACAAATAAAGGGCCAAGCACCGCAACCGGCGTGGAAGTGACAGACGAGTTGCCTTCCGGCTACACGTATGTCAGCCATGCCGGCGGTACTTACAACCCTGCAAACGGCCTCTGGCAGATCGGTACGCTGGCACTGAATCAGACTGTAACGCTGAATATTACAGCAACTGTTTTGGTGAACGGCGACCACCTGAACCTGGCAGAAGTGACGAATGCAAACGAAGACGATGTGGATTCTACCCCGGATAACGGTGTGGATACGGACAACGACGGCAATACGATAGACGACAATGGTGATGAAGACGATGGCGATGGCGCCGAAGTTGGAGTCATCTGCGACATCGAAGCGCAAGTGAGCAATGTTGAGTGCGATGATCAGGGTACCAGCGATCCATCTGACGATACCTACTCCTTTACGGTAGTGGTGACGGGCGTTGCGACAAGCGGTTCCTGGGTAGCGAATGATCCGAATAATACGACCGGCTCCTATGGAGTAGCTGTGCCTTTCGGACCTTACAATATCCAGCAGATTGGCAACCTTGACTTCTTCATCAGTGATGCAGTCAACAGCGCAACCTGCCGCGATGCAGTAACGGTAATTGCTCCGCCGACTTGCTCTTTCACCTGTGAAATAGTAGGTTCTGCGACCAATGCAACGTGCGACGACAATGGTACACCGGGTGATCCAAGCGACGACTTCTATACAGTTGATATTACGGCAACCAACGGTGGCCAGACTGGCACCTGGGAAGCTTATGTCAACGGAGTGCTGGTTGCTACGGAAGATTACGGCAGAACAGTTGTTGCCGGACCGTTCCCGATCGGTACCAACATCACAGTCGTTATTGAAGACAGTAACAACCCGAATTGCAACACCAGCGCAATCGTGGTATCACCGCCATCCTGCTCTGACGAGTGTTCCATTCAGGTAGCGCCCGGAATTCCGGTTTGCAACAACAATGGCACCGGTGGCAACCCGAATGACGACACGTTCACCATTTCGGTAACGCTGACCGGATTCAATACAGGTACAGGCTGGACTGCTACCGCAAACGGGGTAACCATCCCGGGTGGCGTGCGGCCTTACAATACAGCGGTTGTGCTGGGACCTTTCCCTACCAACACCGCAATTGGCCTCGTATTCACGGACAATGCAGATGCAGCTTGCTCGGCAACCCTGAGCATTCCGGCAGTGGCGCCTTGTTCTGACGACTGCGAAATTGAAGCAACGCTCGTAAACGGACCGGTTTGCAACAACAACGGCACACCGAGCAACCCGAACGACGATACGTACACCTTCTCGGTGAACGTAAGCGGCTTCAACACGGGCAGCACCTGGACGGCCACCTGGAACGGCAACAGCACACTGACCGGCGCTTACGGGGTGAACACGACTTTCCCGGCGTTCAACATCGCCAATGGTCCGGTCATGATCACCTTTACCGACAGCAACGATCCTGCTTGCCAGGACATTCTGATGATTGTTCCGCCGCCGACTTGCTCCAATGTTTGCGAAATCGTAGCTACGCTGCCTCAGACGCCGGTGTGCCACGATAACGGTACGCCAGCTGATCCGAGCGACGATACGTACACGTTCACCTTAGTGGTGAATGGGTTCAACACAGGCAGTACCTGGGAAGCCAGACGCCTTAATGGCCAGTTGGTTGCTTCGGGCAGCTATGGTACAACGGGCGTTCAGGTCGGACCACTTCAGATTGGCAACGGCGCACCGTATGTCCTGAATATTCAGGATATGGCGAACCCGGCTTGCAACACGCAGGTTACGATAACGCCGCCGACAACCTGCTCGGAGCAGTGTCTCGTTCAGATAGAGTACATCTACTCTTCCTGTTACGACAATGAGACGCCTTACGATCCAAGCGACGACATGTTCTACGTAGGGGTTCGGGTGACCGGCTTCAATGCCAACGGCTTCTGGACAACGGACGACCCAACGATGGGTGGAACGAGCTTCAGTTCGCCTTATGGTGGCATCGTAGCTTTTGGCCCTTATCCGATCAGCGCAGGCAGCAGAACCATCAACGTTTGGGCGGTGGGCAATGAAGATTGCAGCGCAAGCCTGAACGCACAACCAACTGCAACCTGTTCGGACCTGTGCCTCATTGAAGAAGAGGTGACCAATATTCGCTGTGAAGACAATGGCACGCCGACAGATCCGAGCGACGACGTCTTCTACTTCGACGTGACGATGACGGGTGTCTACAACTTCAGCCCGCTTGGCTGGCAGCAGGTATTCCCGAACGGCACGTTTGGTCTGTCGGGTCAGTATGGCGCAACTACGACATTTGGCCCTTATCCGATCAGCGGAGGTCCAGTGAATATCCGCCTGCGTGACCGGGGTGATCACGCCTGCCGTGTGGACTTCATGGTGAATCCGCCGACAGAAACCTGCTCTGATGCTTGCCAGATTGCGGCAACGGCCGGAACGCCGGTTTGCGATGACAACGGAACACCGACGAATCCGAACGACGATACCTTTAGCTTTACGCTGACGGTAACGGGCGTAAATGCAGGCAGTTCCTGGATTGCGACGGTCAACGGTGCAACTGTAACGGGTGCTTATGGCACAACGGTTGATTTGGGACCATTCCCAATCGGTACTACGGTTACCATTGATCCGATCCGTGATGCGAACGACGCTGACTGCGCCGTAGCAAATGCGCTGGTGGTCAATTCACCGGCGGCCTGCTCGGACGATTGCACGATTGCAGCGACGGCAAGTACCCCGGTTTGCAACGACAACGGCACGCCGGATAACCCGAACGACGACACCTACACCTTCACCCTGACGGTGACGGGCGTCAATTCGGGCAACAACGGCTGGCAGGCAGTCGTGAACGGCCAACCAATCACAGGAACCTACGGCAATGCAGTTACCCTCGGTCCGTTCCCGATTGGAACGAATGTGAATATCACAGGCATCCGGGATGTCGTGAAAGGCTGTACGACCGCTGTAATTGCGGTCACTTCGCCTGCACCGTGCTCGGAAGTTTGCGACCTGACGGCGACGTTTGCTTACGGCGATTGCAACGACAACGGTACTACGGATACCACCGACGATACCTTCACCTTTGAGGTGGTTGTAACGGGCGGCAGCGGTACCTGGACAGCCAGCGACGGAACTACGGGAACTTATGGCGTGGCCGTGACTTTCCCGGCATACCCGGCGAACGGCGCTACCATTACGCTGACCATTACAGATGACGATACCCCGGGTTGCTCGACTCAGTTGAGCATCATTGCGCCGAACAATTGCGACGACGATTGCAACATAACGGCCACCCTGAGGGATGTACTCTGCGATGACAACGGCACGCCAAACGATGATTCGGACGATACTTTCACCTTCGAACTCTTGGTGGATGGCGATAACCTGGGTACAACCTGGACAACCACGGTCAATGGCGTAACCGTTCACGGTACCTTCGGCCAGTGGGAGCGTTTCGGACCATTCGATATTGCAGACGGCGACGTTACGTTCCAGGTCGTGGGCGATGTGAACGACAATTGTATAGTTGTGGTGTATGTTGTGGCGCCTGAGCCTTGCTCTGTGCCGGAATGCACCATCACACCGACTATAACGAACATCGTTTGTGACGACAATGGCACACCGCTTGACGGCAGCGACGATACCTACACATTTGTGGTGACGGTGACCGCTGTAAACCCAGGCGGTATCGGCTGGTACTCGGTTGATGAAAATGGAATCCTGCGCTCAGGTTTCTATGGTGTGCCGGTGACTTTCGGACCATTCCCTGCAACTGACGATAAGGAGCTCACGTTCACCGACTTTGTGAATCCGTCCTGTACGACGACCATCCCAGTGGAAGCGACGGGTCCTTGCGACAGTGCGCCCTGTGAAATCGTTGCACAGTTGGTGGAGAGAAACTGCTACACGGATAATACGCCTGCAGATCCGACCGATAATGCCTTCAATTTCACGATCGTCGTAACAGGCGGTACGGGGAACTGGACGGCAAATAACGGAATGACCGGAACGTACGGGCAGGAAGTGACTTCCGGAGTTTATCCGGCCAACGGCAGCATCATTACCCTGATCATTACGGACAACAATAATCCGAACTGCACGACGACCCTGCTCATTGAATCACCAACCGGTGAACAGTGCGAATCGCAGTGTACAATTGCAGCCGAGGTGAGCAATGTCATCTGCGACGATAACGGTACGCCGGGCAATTCGCAGGACGATACCTTCACCTTCGACTTGCTGATGACCGGTCAAATGGACGGATGGCATACCGATAACGGTGCAACCGGACAGTTTGGCGTAGTGCGGAACTTCGGACCTTATCCGATCGTAGAAAATACGGATACAGACGATGTCACCTTCACGGTCATCGGAGACATGAACCCGAACTGTATTGCTGTGATCTATGTCAACGCACCGGAGCCATGTTCTGTACCAGCCTGTGAAATAAATGTGGAGGTGGTTGGAACGCCTTGCAATAACAATGGCACACCGGGTGATACGAGCGATGATACCTTCTCTGCTGAACTGACCATAACGGCTCAAAATGGCAGCGTGGGATGGTATGCGATGCTGAATGGCGACATGATTGCTTCAGGCTTCTATGGCGATGTCATATTAGAAGGACCGTTCCCGGCAGTAAATGCAGGTGGAGACGATGTGACGATCACCATCTACGACTTCATGAACGAGGAATGTTTCACGGTAGTAACCATACCCGCGCCAGATTGCACCGGCACGCCGGAGTGCGAAATCACTGCGGAAGCATCGAATATCGTTTGCCAGGATAACGGCACGCCGAACAATCCGAACGACGATACCTTTACCTTCGATGTGACGGTAAATGGCCAAAACGTTTCAAGCTGCTGGACTTCTGGAAGCAGCATTACGGGCGCTTACGGCGTACCAGTGACGGTTGGGCCATTCCCGCTGGGTCAGGTTACGCTGAACATAACAGATTGTACAGATAATCTGGATTGTTTCACTTCGGTCACGGTGTCTTCACCGGCTCCGACGATTAACTGTCCGGCTGATGTGGCTGCCATTACAATTGATGGCGAACTGCACGACCTGATTTGCACCGATGTTGATTCCATCCTGAACAACCCGGCCAGTCTGCCTTACACCGGTGAACCGGAATTGGATGGCTGCGGTGTGGTGAATGTTTGGTTCATAGACGAAATCGTGTCGGATGGCGCTTGCGACACAACGGTGATCGAACGGCATTTCTTTGCTTCCACGATTACTGGCGATACGATTGGCTGTACGCAGCAGATCCGCATCCGTAAAGCAAACTTTGACGATGTGATCTTCCCGGCAGACACGGTTCGCTTCTACTGCAACGATACGCTGCTGACCGATGCGCTCGGAAATCCGCATACTGATTTGACAGGGCTCCCAACGGTACAAACTGCCTTTGGAGTACACCTGCTCAATGACAGCTACTGCAACCTGAGCGCAAGCTACAGCGATGAAGTAAATACGATCTGCGACGGTACTTACGAAGTGCGCCGCACCTGGACGATCGAAGATGCCTGCAACCCTGCGTCGGACGAATTCTTCACCCAGATTATTCTGGTTGCAGATACGACCGGACCAGTTGTCGAATGTGCCATTACGAACCACTTCTGCCCGATCATCGAACAAAACATCCTGCTCTTCCACACCGATCCGTTCGATTGTGTGGGCACGGTGGACGTTCCGATGCCGATAGTAAGCGATTACTGCTCGAATACCTTCACGGTACTGACGCAGATTGTGGACCTGAATGGCAACGTACTGCATACGCTTCTGCCGGGTCAACCGCGCATCATATCCGGAATCGCGATCGGTGATTACTACTTCCGCTACTTCGTCACGGACGACTGCGGAAATGCAACGACCCTCGATTGCCGCTTCCGCGTGGCAGATCTGGAAGAACCGGTTGCAATCTGTCTGGGCAGCATCAATGTGTCGCTGGGGGGCTACGGTCTGGCAAGGCTGTACACACAGCACATCAACAACAACAGCTACGACAACTGTGGCGTCGCTTCGATTCAGGTACGCCGCTGGTTTACCCGCGATCCTGGAACCTGCGAACCATTAGATTCGACTTATGCTTCTGCATGGGGTCCGTATGTACAGTTTGGTTGCTGCGATGCCGGACAGTATGTGATGGTGGAAATGCTGGTGACAGACATCCACGGCAATACCAATACCTGCTGGCTGAACGTCCTGGTAGAAGACAAAACACTGCCTTACTGCACAGGTCTGGAGAACGAAACGGTGAGCTGCGACGACCTGCCGGATAACTTCAACGCCTACGACACGCTGCACCTGCAACAGGTATTCGGTGTGCCAACGGTGGTGGACAACTGCTCGGCTGAAGCTGTCGAACTGGCGCCAATTGTGAACCTGAGCGATTGCGGATACGGCACGATTACCCGACGCTTTGTTGCGATTGACGCAGTTGGCAACCTGTCGCTGACCACCTTCCAGCAAGTCGTGACGATTGTGAACAGCCTGAACTACGAAATCAGGTTCCCGAAAGATACGACGGTGACATACTGTGAGGATATGGATACGGTTTGGTTGCGCAAAACGGCCTGCGATTCGATTACGGTGACCCATGTGGATGAGCGCCTTGGCGCCAAAGAAGACGAATGTTACCGGATTAAACGCACGTACCATGTGATCAACCATTGCGAGTGGAACGGCATTTCGGCGCCGGTAGTGGTCAGCCGCGATGAAGATTGCGATGGCAATGAAGGCGACGAAAATATTTGGGTACTGAGAAGACCGAACAATGCTTACCTCGACCGCGACAGCGCTGAGTTGAACCTCATCCCGCTGGCCGGCACGAAAGGTACAGGTTGTGATGGCACGACCAACCCGAATGGTTTGTGGAAGCAAACGACTTCGACGGGCTACTGGATCTACACGCAATACATTTCCGTGATTGATACCATGCTGCCGGAGATTACTTTCACTGCGCCTGCTCCGTTCTGCACCGACAGCGTGCCTTGCGAAGGCTGGGTAAGCTATCCGATTACGCTGAACGACAACTGTACGCTCGATAGCCTGGTCATCAGGATCCAGCTCGATGCGGATGCAGACGGCACGATTAACGCTACCTTAGACAACGACGTTGTCCTGCGCGGCGCCTATCCGAACTACCGCATTGAGGGCTACTTCCCGATCGGCGTTCACCAGTTCATCGTACGGGTAATGGATGGTTGCAACAACAGCGTGACTGCTACACTGCCGTTCGAGGTTGTAGATTGCTACATTCCGGATCCGGTTTGCTTCAGCGGTATGATTGTGAACCTGCAACCGGTGGCGCCGAATACGGACGCAGATGGCGATGGCGACATTGACGACGCAGCCGTAACGATCTATGCAGTTGACCTGGCTTCCTGCGAGGTGGAGGAATGTTCCGCTCCGATCCGGTTCTCACTCAACCGGGTAGGCGAGACGCCGAACATCAACCAGACGAGCTTAGTGCTGACTTGCGACGATCGCTACAGTGTTACCGTAGAAGTTTATGTCTGGGACAGCGCGTTCAACCCATACAGCGTCCAGCCGGACGGAACGGTTGGCGGACCGAACTACAAACATTGCGAGGCATTGGTACTGGTACAGGATTTTGCTGACCTGTGCCGCGACTGCGATGAAGTTGTGATGTTGGGCGGAACCGTCGTGACCGAAACTGGTAAACCGATCGAAGAGGTAGTAGTGGAACAAAGTGGCGATCCATACGAACTCACCAACACGGATGAGGACGGATTGTATGGATTCACTTCTGCACAACTGCATCGGGACTATACGATCATACCGAGTAAAGACGGAGATTATCTCAACGGCGTGACCACTTTGGATGCCGTGCTGATTCAGCGACACATTCTGGGAATACAGCCGTTGAACTCTCCGTACAAGCTGATTGCTGCCGACGTGAACAACTCCGGTACAATCACGACGATTGACATGATCCATTTGCGCAAGCTGGTTCTGGGCACGGACACTGAATTTGTGAACAACAGCAGCTGGCGTTTTGTGGACAGCGATTATGAGTTCCCTGTACCAACTAATCCGTGGTTTGAGGCATGGCCGGAGGTCATCCAACTCGAAGACCTGAGCGGTTGTCAGGAGGGTCTCGACTTCATCGGCATCAAGATTGGTGACGTGAACAATACAGCGGAAACCATCGGAAACCTGCTGAATGTGCAGGAGCGTACGAATGGCCGCTCGTTCCTCATCGAAACGGAAGACCGCCTGCTGAAAAAAGGCGAAACCGTTGATGTAACGCTGACGACTGCGCAATTGGCGATGGTATTCGGATACCAGTTTACACTGAATTTTGACGCGGATAAATTAGAGTGGGTCGGCTTTGACGAGGGACTGGCCAAAGCGGAAAATGTGGGATTACACGCAGTAAGCGAAGGCGCTTTGACAACAAGTTGGCACTGGAATTCCGGTAGGCCAAATGAAGTTGGAAAAGTAAAGTTATTTTCTATAACTTTGCGCGCTAAGGCCGATGGCAGGTTAAGCGAGTGGCTCCACATCGGTTCAACACGAACAAACGCAGAAGCTTACAATCTCAATTTTGAGCCACTCGAGGTAATGATTCGCTTCAATGATAGCCGGGCATTAGCTGCTGGCTATGAACTGTACCAAAATAAACCCAACCCATTCGGCGAGCGAACGGTAATCGGATTCGATTTACCCCAAGCTGCCGGTGTAACCCTGGTTATTCACGACATCAGCGGTAAAGTGCTGAGAACAATTCAAGGCGATTACGAAAGTGGCTACAACCAGGTCGTTCTGGACGCAGCCGGATTGCCTCGGGGAGTCCTCTACTATACGCTGAAGGCTGATCAATTCAGGGCAACACGCAAAATGGTGTTGCTGGATTAGATAAGAAATTTTAACGCGTAAATTTGTTTCATGTGAAGGGGGTCGGAGTCAAGTGCTCTGGCCCACTTTTTTTTTGCCTGATTGCTGCCTTACATTACTTTTGTGCGGAATAGCGTTTTAAATCAGGAATTAAACAGAGCCATCATGAAACGAATTAGTATTGTTTTTTTATCGTTTGCGCTAAGCTATACCCCCATTTTGGCCCAATACCAGGGCGCAGTCGAGGAAAATCTGGCGAAAACCATTACCGCTTCAGAACTGGAGCAACACGCCAGAACGCTTGCTTCTACCGAGTTTGAAGGCCGGGAAACCGGAACGGAAGGCCAGCGAAAAGCAGCTGCCTACTTAGCCGGCGTCTTCGAGTCCTATGGCTTACCCAAAATCGTGGAGGGAACCTATACTCAAAAAATATCTTTCCTTGCCGAAAACTGGGAAAAAATCAACCTGAAAATCAACGGCACGGACCTCAAGCATTTTCAGGATTTTTATGCCTGGCCTTCTGCCAATACCGATGTGGAAATGAATGCGGCCAAAGAAATCCTTTTTCTCGGCTATGGCATTGACGATGAAAAATACAGCGATTACGCCAACGCCGATGTGGCGGGCAAAGCGATTCTCATCTATTCAGGCGAACCCTTTCTCAAAGACAGCATCTCCGCCGTAACCGGTCAACGCGGGCCTTCTGCGTGGTCAACCAACTGGAGACTGAAAGTGCGGGCTGCCAAAAAACGCGGCGCAACCGCCGTCTTCATCATTGACCCGGATTTTAAAGCCAACGTAATGGAAGTTCGCAAATCCGTGCTCAGCACCCGCATGCTCCTCGGATGGGGCGAAGAGCCCGAAAAATGGCACGTCAACAGCTATTTTATCAACTCGGAAACCGCGCGCAAAATGGTAGGCGGTCAGCTGAAGAACATTGCGAAAGCGCGGAAAAAAATGAATAAAAAAGGCAAACCCCAACCTCCTGTGGTTGTTGCCTGTGATTTTCAGATCTCCCAGAAAAAGCGTGTACGACAGCTTACCGGGGAAAATGTGCTCGGATTTGTGGAAGGAACCGACCCGAAATTGAAAGGCGAGGTGCTGGTCGTCACGGCGCACTACGACCACCTTGGGAAACGCGGCGACGACATCTATTTTGGCGCTGACGACAATGCGTCCGGGACCTCTGCGGTGCTTGAAGTTGCTGAAGCTTTTGCGGAGGCGAAAAAACAGGGAACCGGGCCGCGCCGCAGCGTATTGTTCATGCTGGTTTCCGGCGAAGAAAAAGGGTTGCTTGGATCGCAGTATTATGCCGAAAATCCGGTTTTCCCGTTAGCAAATACAATTGCCAACGTAAATGTGGACATGATTGGCCGGGTGGATGAAAAGCACAAGGATAACCCGGATTATATCTATGTGATCGGCGCCGACCGCTTGAGTTCGGAACTGCACGCCATCAACGAAGCTGCCAACACAACTTACAGCAAACTGGAACTGGACTACACCTACAACGCCGAAGAGGATCCGAACCGCTACTACTACCGCTCCGATCACTACAACTTTGCGGAAAAAGGGGTTCCTGCCATTTTTTACTTCAGCGGTACGCACGAAGATTACCACGGCACGGGTGACACTGCGGATAAACTGATGTTCGGGAAAATGGAAAAAATTGCCCGCTTGGTTTTTCACACCTCGTGGGAACTGGCAAACCGGGATAAGCGGATTGTGGTGGACAAGAAGTAGCGTTAGATTATAGATATTAGATGTTAGGCATTAGATAGCGGCGATTTCACGTAGTTGTCTTATATCTAACATCTTATATCTAATGTCTAATAAAAAATAAAAGAGCCGGAAAGTTGACCCCTCCAGCTCCTTCGTGAATTCGAATGAGTCTGTAACCGGTTCTACCCCCCAAAAAATTCGAACCGATCCGACTCACTCTTTGGGGATAAAATCCCCAAACTCTTTATATGCAGCTGCAAATTTGTTTCTGTTGTGGTTTATACCATGCAAATACCTTCGTTTAGCAAGTACAACAAACCGGTTTACGGAGGTATCCACAGAATGTTTCCGTGTAACATACTTTTTTTTATAATTTTTTCCACCTTGCCAAAATGTCAGTCCTCCCATCCTTGGCACAACCTTTGACCACCATAGCTTACCAACTTTGATCTCAACCAAAAAATAAGCTTAACTATGCAAAAAGGTACGATATCGGTACAAACCGAAAACATTTTCCCCATCATCAAGCAGTTTTTGTACTCCGACCAGGAAATCTTCCTGCGCGAGTTGGTCTCCAACGCCGTAGATGCTACCAATAAGCTGAAAACACTGGCTTTGCGCGGAGAAGTGAAAGGCGAAATCGGGGACACCACCATCGAAATTATTTTAGACAAAGAAGCCAAAACCCTCACCATTCGCGACAAAGGCGTGGGTATGACGGAGGAAGAAGTCAACAAATACCTGAACCAGGTGGCTTTTTCCAGCGCGCAGGAGTTTTTAGAAAAATATAAAAACGACGCCAACCTGATCGGACATTTTGGCTTGGGATTCTACTCGGCCTTTATGGTGGCCAAACAAGTGGACGTCCTCACCAAGTCGTGGCAAAAAGGCGCAAAAGGCGTGCTCTGGACTTGCGAAGGCAACCCGGAATACAGCATTGGCGCGCATAAAAAGGCAGATCGCGGCACCGACATCGTGCTGCACATCAGCGACGACGCGGTGGAATATTTAGAAGACAGCCGCATCGAAGGGTTGCTGGAAAAATACTGCAAGTTCCTGCCAGTGCCCATCAAATTCGGGACGCGCAAAGAATACGTGGACGAAGCAGGCGAAACCCCCGAAGGCGAAGAAAAAAAACAGGTAGAAGTGGAGGTGGACAACATCGTGAACAACCCTTCGCCCATCTGGAAAAAGCAGCCTGCGGAACTGACAGACGAAGATTACCGCAGTTTCTACAACGAATTGCACCCCTATAGCCAGCCACCGATGTTCTGGATTCACCTGAACATTGACCACCCCTTCAACCTGACGGGTATCCTCTATTTTCCCAAGCTGAACAACGCCATTGAGGCGCAGCGCAATAAAATCCAGCTCTACTCCAACCAGGTATACGTCACCGATGACGTGAAAGAAATCGTACCCGAGTTCCTGATGTTGCTGCACGGCATCATTGACTCGCCGGACATCCCGCTCAACGTCTCGCGCAGTGCGCTGCAAAGCGACCAGAACGTGAAAAAAATCACCGGTTACATCACCCGGAAGGTGGCGGAAAAATTGCAGGAACTGTTCAACAAAGACCGCGAAGGGTACGAAAGCAAGTGGACCGACCTGGGCGTTTTTGTAAAATACGGCATGATTTCGGACGAGAAGTTTTATGAAAAAGCGCAGAAATTTGTGCTGTTCAAAAACACTGAAGAAAAGTATTTTACGATTGAAGAATACCGGGAAAAAGTTGCGCCGCTGCAAACGGATAAGCACGATAAAGTGGTATTGCTGTACACCAACAACCCCGATGCCCACGACAGTTTCATCCGCGCTTGCCGCGAAAAAGAATACGACGTGTTGGTGATGGACACCATCATTGACAACCACTTCATTCAGCAATTGGAATACAAACTCGGCAACGTGCTTTTTGTGCGCGTAGATTCCGACACGGTGGACAACCTGGTGCAAAAAGACGAAAAGCGCGAGTCGGTTTTGAGCGAAAGCGAAGAAAAAGCCGTGAAAGAAGTGTTCGAATCGCTGGCTTCCGAAGCCGGCGCATCCGTCACCACGCAGGCCCTTTCGCCGGATGCCTACCCGGTCGTCATCACCAAACCCGAATTTATGCGCCGTATGAAAGAAATGCAGCAATTTCAGGGCATGAACTTCGGCGCTTTCCCGGACTCCTACAACGTGGTGGTCAACACCAACCACCCCGTCATTGCCACCAAACTCCTGGCAGAAACCGACGCCGAAAAGAAAAAGGACATGGCGCGCTACCTGTATGACATCGCGCTGTTGAACCAAAATATGCTGAAAGGCGCCGAGCTGACGGATTTTGTAAAGAAGAGCATTGGGATGCTGTAAAACGGTGGACGGTGGACGGGAGACGGTTAACGGGAACCCGTCCACTGTTTTGACTAATAATGGGTAACTAAGGTATGGAAGTCGGTACCATCTCCTGGTCTTCTATTGATCTAAATTGAAATTATATTATATTTGTAAGCTATCTCCAGCTAACATTGAAAAACAACGCGGGGTCACGTGCTAAACAAACCATTAACTCACAACGGTTAATTAGCACTGAATTATGCAAGAAGACCTCCTCCACTACGTCTGGCGCACCCGCCGGTTCGAGTTTCAAAATCTGATCACCACTGAAGGCGAAGCGGTAGAAATCATTTTCCCAGGTCTCCACAATACCCACGCCGGTCCCGATTTTTTTGACGCGCGCATCCGCATTGGCGACACGCTTTGGGCGGGCAATGTGGAAATGCACTTGGTTGCATCCGAATGGGAAACCCACCGCCACGGCGAAGACCGGGCCTACGACAATGTGGTCCTGCATGTGGTGTGGGAGGAAGACTTGCCGGTGTTGAGAAGCAACGGCGAACGCATTCCCTGCATCGAACTCAAAAAGCGCATCCCTGTGGCCACGATCAAAACCTACCGCGAGTTGCTCCACAACGAGCATTGGATCCCGTGCCAGCACCATTTTCACCGCGTACCCGACATCACCCGCCAGCTTTGGCTCGACCGCCTGATGGTGGAACGCCTCGAAACCAAAACCGCTTTCATTACGGAAATCCTGGAGCGCAACTGCCAGCATTGGGAAGAAACGTTTTATCAGGTTTTGGCCCGGAATTTTGGATTGAAAGTCAACGCAGAACCCTTCGAAGCGCTGGCCCGTTCGTTGCCGCTGAACCTGCTCTCGAAACACAAAAACAACCTGCTCCAGCTCGAAGCGCTGCTGTTTGGGCAAGCCGGCCTGCTGGAAAGCGTTTTTGAAGACGACTACCCCCAGCGCCTGCAAAAAGAATACGCGTTTTTGCAACACAAATACAGCCTGCAACCCATTGCCGGCAGCACCTGGAAGTTCCTGCGCATGCGCCCCGCCAATTTCCCCAGCCTGCGCATCGCCCAATTCGCTACCTTGATTCACCAGTCGGCGCACCTGTTCAGCAAAATTTTGGTCGCCCAAAACGTCGAAGAAATCGAAAACATGTTCGAAGTGCGCCTGTCCAACTACTGGCAAACCCACTACGTTTTTGGAAAGGCTTCCGCCAAACGCGCCAAAACGCTGGGCCAAACGGCCATCCACCTGCTCGTGATCAACACCATCGCACCTTTCCTGTTCGTCTATGGCAAACTAAAAGCCGAACCCGCGCTTTGCGACCGCGCCCTCCGCCTGCTCGAATCTGTGCCCCCGGAATCGAACAGCATCATCGAAAACTGGCAACGTCTGGGCATGGAACCGGTTTCGGCTGGCCAAACCCAGGCGTTGTTGCAATTGAAAAATGAATATTGCGATAAGCGGCAGTGTATGCGGTGCGCGGTAGGGAGCGAGGTGATGCGGTAGGGGTTGAAAATTTTCAACCCGCGCGAATTTTTGTACGGGTTGAAAATTTTCAACCCGCACGAATTTTTGTAAGGGTTGAAAATTTTCAACCCCTACGAAATCACCAAATCAATTCCTATCTTGCCCAACAAATCACAAACATCATTCCATGTTCATTCGCGGAATCAGGCAGCAGGCGTTGAAAGACTGGACCGACGAGCGGCTGGTGGAGGCGTTTTGTGATACGGGCGACCAGCAGTATTTTACCGAATTATTCGGGCGTTATACGATGCAGGTTTTTCTGATTTGCAAACAATACCTGTCCGACCGGGAAGACAGCCGCGAGATGGTGATGCGCATCTTTTCTAAACTGCTGGAAATCCTGCCCGGCACAGAAATCCGGAATTTTCGGAACTGGTTGCCGGTGGTTGTACAGCGCGAATGCCTCAACCACCTTCGCAAGCAGGGGCGCTTTGTGTCGTTGCCGGAACAGGAAGCGCTGTTGTGGCTGGAGGAAGTCGAAGAATACCCGGCTACGGAAATGCCCATTGGCGAAGCGGAAATTATTTTGGCGCTTTCGCAATTGGATGAAGCCCAGCGCGTCTGTTTGAATTTGTTCTTTTTTAAAAAAATGAGCTACCAGCAGGTGAGCGGCCAAACGGGTTTTCCATTGAACGAAGTGAAATCTTACCTGCAAAACGGCAAACGCCAACTCAAAAAACAACTCCTGAACCTGATTGCAGCAAAATGAAAGAACTCACCGCACATACCGCCTGTCTGAGTCTGGAAGAGATTCAAAACTACGCGAAAGACCGCTTAGACGAGGCAACCCGGTTTCGGGTGGAAAACCACCTGCTCGACTGCGCGCTTTGCCGCGCCGCGTTGGATAGCTACCTGGCCAACCGCGATGAAACCCTTGGTGCGGATTTGGCGTTGTTGCAGCAGCAAATTGGACAATACAAACACCCGAAGCTGGCCGCTATGCCCAAAAAAAGAATCAATTATGTCGCCGCCGCAGCGGTGCTGCTCGTCCTCACAGCGGCCGCCGCAGCTTATTGGCAACATACGCGCTACGACCGCCTGTATGCATCGGTTTTTTCTGCGCCAAAAGCCAGTGAGGTCATCGCCATGCGCGGTGAAAATGGCGTTCAGGAAGCCGACCCCGATCTGCTTCAAGCCCTGGATTGGTATGAAGCAGGGGATTTTGCCGCAGCCAGCCAGTCTTTCGACCGATACCTGCAACGCCAGCCAGGGGATTTTCAGGCGGGTTTGTACGCAGGCATCGCTTCCCTCAACGGCGGCTATCCCGAAAAGGCAGCAGAACAACTCACCGCAGTCAGCATCAACGACCCGAAATTGTTCGATGAGGCCAATTGGTACCTCGCTTTAGCGTTTTTGAAACAAAAAAAATTACCGGACGCCAAAGCGATTCTTGAAAATTTGGCGCAGCGAGCGGAACCGGTTTTTGCCGGGAAGGCGAAGGAATTGTTGGAAAGACTGGAGTAATGGGGCACACAATGACGGAGCCGCAGCGTTGTGATCGTTGTGCCGTTGTGTGAAACCTTTTCAAAGCACGCACACTACGGTTTTTATTTCACACAACGGCACAACGATCACAACGGAAAATATAAAAAATATTAATTGTCTCGATATGAACGTAGTAAGCGTGAAACTCGAAATCATCGGATGGTTGATCAACCTCGAAGATCTGGCCGTTTTACAAAAATTAATAGACCTGAAGCAAGCCACCGAGGAAGAAGTGACGAAGGAAAATTTGGACGCATGAAGGCGCCGTTGATTGCAACTATGCTGCTCTTCCTGCTATCTCGCTGCACGCAACCAGAAACAAAAATATCGCCCGCGTTCTACCACTGGCGCACCCGCTTGGCCCTCATTGAAACCGAGCGTTCTTACCTTCAGGAATTGCAGGTAAAAAAACTGTACGCCAAATTTTTTGATGTAGACTGGTCTGAAAATTCGCAACAAGCCCTGCCCCAGGCACTCATCGAACTCGCCCCGGAAACCCTGCCCGACAGTTTGTCCATTATCCCTACAATTTTCATCACCAACCGCACTTTTTTAAACCTGCCGGCGTCGGAAATCCCACAATTGGCGACCAACATCTGTGATAAAATAAAGGCCCTGGCCAAAGCGCCTTTTGAAGAAGTGCAATTGGATTGTGACTGGTCGGAAAAAACGCGCACGCCTTATTTTCAACTGCTCGAAGCCATGCGGCAAAACCTTGGCCCGGCAGTCCGTTTATCCGCCACCATCCGTCTGCACCAGGTGAAATACCCGGAAAAAACCGGTGTGCCGCCTGTTGACTGCGGCATGCTGATGTTCTACAACATGGGCGACGTGGAGGCAGGGGAGGAGCGCAACTCCATCCTGAACCTCGAAACCGCGCAGCAGTACCTCGATCAAAAT
>JALHRK010000074.1 GCA_022841505.1 Saprospiraceae bacterium
CAAAGATGTGTTCAGTGAGCGCATTGACAACGGTTCGCTGAAATTCAACATCCAGCAAACCGGTTTCCGACTGGGTGGTCCGATCATCAAGAACAAACTGTTCTTTTTTGTGAATGCAGAAATCGAACGCCGTACCGACCCTGCGACGACTTTTGTTGCTTTCCGCGACTCTGTAAGCACCCCGCCGGCAGACGCTAACGTGACTCGGGTTCGCGCTTCAGATATGGATGCGCTGAAGCAATTCCTGATCAATACCTACGGTTACGATCCGGGTAGCTACGAAGGCTATGACCTGGAAACTTCCAGCGATAAAGCCCTGATAAAGTTTGACTACAACATCAACAACAACCACCGGGTGAGCCTGCGTTATAACTACCTTCGCTCGTTCCGCGATGTACCGGCCAGTAACTCCGGCTCGTTCCAGAACCGCAGTGGCAATAAATTTGCCCTTAACTTCTCGAACTCAAACTACATCATCAACAACGACATTCACTCAGTAATTGCCGAGTTGAACAGCATCTTTGGATCGAAGGTCTCCAACTCTTTACAGGTTGGATTCACGGCTAACCGCGACTACCGCTCGAGCGGTGGGGGCATTTTCCCGTTGGTGGATATTTTGGAAGGTGGTCGTAACCTGACTACTTTCGGCTTCGAGCCGTTCACGCCGAACAATATCCTGAATACGGACACCTGGCAAATTCAGGACAACCTGACGTTTTATGCTGGCGCCCATACCATTACAGCAGGAGTGAATTTAGAAGCTTTCAAATTCGAAAATACGTTTACGCCGACTTACTACGGCCAATACGTGTTCAATTCGCTCGAAGATTTCTACAAAGCTGCTGCCGGCGACCAGACGGTTCAATTGCGCCGGTTCCAGCAGACTTATTCTGCTTTGCCTGGCGGTGCACTGCCAACAGCAACGACAAAAGCCTACCAGCCTGGCGTTTACCTCCAGGATGAAGTGGATTTGTTGGACAACCGTCTGAAAGTGACTGCCGGTATCCGTTTGGACATGCCGTTCTTCGATCAGTCTGCATTGAACAACCCGGTAGTGGATACGATGGTCTTCCGTAGCCCAACAGGCGCAAATGCCAACTACGGCACCGACCAGCTGCCAGAAGCACAAATCCTGTTTTCACCACGTATTGGTTTTAACTGGGATGTGAAAGGCAATCGTTCATTGCAAGTCCGCGGTGGAACGGGGATTTTCTCCGGCCGTCCTGCATTCGTATGGATTTCCAACCAGGTGGGTAACAATGGTATCCTGACGGGGTCTATCTTCCAGGACAATACAACGGCTTATCCGTTCTCAACAGACGTAACTACTCACATACCGGATAATGCAACGACACCTGCAAGCTTTGGTATTGCTATTACGGACCCTGACTTTAAGTGGCCGCAAGTATGGCGCTCCAATGTGGGTATTGATTTTAAACTGCCATTTGGTCTGGTGGGAACATTTGAAGGTATTTACAGTAAAACGCTCAACAACGTCATGTACAACGACGTAAACCAGCGCCCAGCTGCTGCTAACTTTACCGGTGCAGACGACCGGCCATACTACGCAGCGAGTACAAACGCACGCCGTTTGAATGCTAAGATTACAGATGCTATTCTGCTGTTCAATACCGATGAAGGTTATTCTTACAGCCTTACGGCAAAATTGGAGCGTCAGTTCAAAAACGGCTGGTACGCAATGGCCGCTTACAACTTCGGCGAGGCGAAAGACCTGATCACAGCAGGTTCTATTGCATTCTCTTCCTGGAGGGATAACCGTTCTGTATTGGGCAACAACTTCCCTGGCCTGGCTTTTTCCGATCAGGACCAGCGCCACCGCGTGATTGGGGCAGTTAGCTACCGTATTGAGTACCTGAAAGCATTGGCGACAACCGTATCGCTCTTCTTCCAGTCGAACAACCTGGACCGTTTCTCTTTCTTTTACAATGGAGACATGAACAGCGATGGCGCATTTGCGAACGACTTAATGTACGTTCCAACCAATGCAACAGATGCCAACGAAATTCTTTTCAAGGACATCACCAATGGCCCGACTGCTGCACAGCAAGCGGAAGCCTTTGAAACCTTCATTCAAAATGACGAATACCTGAGCAGCATTCGTGGCCAATACACAGAGCGCAACGGCGCAATTCGTCCTTGGGTAAGCACCCTTGACTTGTCAGTACAACAGGAATTCTTCCTGAAAGTAGGCGCTCGCCGTCATACCCTCCAGGCTCGGTTGGATATTTCCAACATCGGCAATATGATTAACGATAGCTGGGGCGTAGGCACCACAATTGTTAACGGTTCTCCGCTGCGGTTTGATTCGCGCAATGCTGAAGGCCGTCCGGTATACCAGTTTACGCAGGTGGCCGGCGCATTCCCGACTAAAGCACTGGACGTTAGCAACAACCTGATAGACGTATGGCAGATGCAGTTCGGTGTCCGTTACATTTTCTAATGGATCTCGTATAAATCTGTTTTACGCCTGAAAAGGCGACCAAGGCAAAGAGGCGCTGCGAAATTCATCGCAGCGCCTCTCGCTTTTCAATCGGATAATACCTGGATTTATCTTCAGCTTTCCGGCAAAAAAACTTCCGCCATCATACAGCGTGCACTGCCTCCGCCGTAAGTTTCGATGGTCGGGATCGGGCTGTAGAGAATATTCGTATGTTTTTCGATGAGCACAATTTGTGCTGGGGTCAACGATTTTAATGCCTGTTCAGACATCACTAAAAACGTATCGCCGGAAGGGTTGCGTACCTGCAGCATATTGCCGGCAAAATGCAACATTTGATCGAGCGTAATTTCAATGACTTCTTTTCCCGTTGCTGCGAATTTGTTCATCAGCATGCGCCGCTCGGAAGTATCGCGCAGGGTGTCTAAACAAATTACCACAAAAGCCTCTCCCAGTGCCATCATCACGTTGGTGTGGTAGATTTCCTGACCGTGGCCATCCAATGCAGTAAACGCCATCATTTCGTAGCCAATGATCGAACAGTATTCCTGCAACAATTCTTTATCCGTTCGGGGACTGAGGCAGGCATAAACAATTTTGTTGGGGCGATCCAGGATCATGCTGCCCGTGCCTTCCAGAAAGCGGCTTTCCTGTTCGTAGTCTTCGAGGTGAATCCGTTCTGAATAGCCGAATTGCGCGCTCAATTTTTCCAGGATGTCTTCCCGCCGCTCTAACCGCCTGACTGGCGCATACATCGGGTAAGTAATGAGGCGCCCGTCCTGATGAAAAGTGACCCAATTGTTTGGAAAAACAGCGTCAGCTTTTATTGGCTCGGGGGTGTCCTCCACAACAATCACGTTGACGCCGGCTTCCCGGAGTTTTTCTACAAATCCGTCAAATTCCTCAATGGCCATTTCCTGGATTTCCGACGCCGGGCGACTGGTGTCGTTGGTTTGGAAAGCATTGTTGGCGGCCGTTTGCTCATTGAAGCCAAAGTTGGCCGGCCTCACCATCATAAGGGTATCTGCGGTTTGAAATATCTTTGCCATAAAAGTTATTAATTTCGGGTGTTTTACTACCACATAGAGAATTGTTTTGTAATTTTTTTTACCACATAGGGCACCTAGTTGTTTTCACATAGAGCACATAGCATAGACCACTTCAAAACTATGTGATCTATGTGAAAACCTCTTATGTGAACTATGTGGTAAAAATCATCCACCTATTCAGCTTTCTGCCATTGCCTTTTCTTTCATAGCGGTTGCCATCTCATGCCCCAGGTACTGGTCAATCCAATTGTGGACAATATAAAGCAAAGGCGTCAACAAGACAGCCATTAGAAATTTGTAAGCATACTGTACGACCGCCACGGCCATCAACTGGTTCCAGGCCCAGGGTTCTACGTTGCCCACCAATTGAGGTCCAAGTTTGAAGGCGATGAACAAGACCACAAAACTGTCGAAAAACTGGGAAACAACCGTGGAGCCGGTCGCGCGCAGCCAGATTCGCTTTTCGCCTGTTCTTTTTTTGATCTGATGAAAAATGATCACATCCACAAGCTGGGCAACGAGAAACGCCGTAATGGAACCCACAATGATGAGCAGCCCTTGTCCCAAAATGACGCTGAATGCTGCTTGCATATCGGGAACGCCTTTGGTTGCGTTTTGCCCCTGCCACCAATCGGCGGGTACTAATTGTATCGCAGCATAAATCATAAAGAACGCATACGTGATCAATCCGACCGCCAGAAAAGACAAGAGCCGGATGCCGCGTTTGCCGTAGTATTCGTTGATGAGGTCCGTCATCAGAAAAACAATGGGCCACAACAATACACCCGCAGAAAACTGGAGGGCGCCTTCCCGTCCGAACAAATTGAAATTGAAGGGTTCCAAACCTAAAGTCGGTTCGAGCGCAAATATTTTCACCCCGATGAACTCAGCGACTAACGCATTGGCAACAAAAAATCCGCCGAGAACGACGAATAGCCGGGAAGGGCGGAAAGAGAGGACGTTTAGCGGCATTTTTGGTGATGCTGGGCCCAACGGATCGTCCGATCCTGGCGTCTCTTCGGAAGTAGCGCTATTTTTTTTCATATTTGCCGATTCTTTTGCTCGCAAAATACTGCAAAGTTGCGTTTAAGCAACAAGCCTGTATGAGAAGTTTCAAAAAACGACACGGACAGGAAGGCGATCCAGCGCCTGTTTGTTTTGAATTATTGAATAAAGTACTAAAAACGGAACCATGATTCGAGTATTTTTCAGTTTGCTCTGCCTGCTTTTTTTCGCTCCTAAAGATGCAGCAGCCCAGGTTTTTAGTTCCAGCATCAACCTTGAAGACACCACGCAGCAACACCTGATTATTACCAAACGTGGCGACAGAATCATCGGCAGAATTCAAAAAATTGAAGGCACAACGGTTACTTTTATCATGAAAACCGGAAACGCCATCACCTACGCCTTTCATGAAATTGAGTGGGTAGGCTTGCGGGAGGAAAAGAACGCGGCATCAAAGCCCTCGAAAGGCTACGAAGCCGAATCGCCGAGACTGAGGATTGCTCCGGAGCGAAACGGGTGCGAAAACCTCCTTGTTAGCCCTTCCGCGTTCAATTTCCAAAAAGGAACAGGAGAATACCGAAATCTGGAAGTCGTTGTTAACATCGCTGATGTTGGGTTGTCCGACCATATTTCCGTGGGCGGAGGAATGGTCATCCCTTTTGTCTTCATCGTCCGGGCAAAAGCCACGGTTGATTACAACGAAATCGTACATCTGGGTGCCGGAGTGAATAACTTTATTCCAATTTCCGAAGATTTAGCAGGAAGTCCTTTTACCCATTTTTATGGCGTGGTGACGGTGGGCAAGCCCAAAGCGTACCTGAATACCACGCTGGGATACGGATTTCCATGGGGGGATTCTTCCATAGATTTTCCAGGCGACCGGGAAACGGTGCCTTTAGTGGCAACTTTTGGCGGCTCGATTACCGTTGCTGAGCGATTTCGGTTCATCATAGACGTAATTTACCTGAGAGGCGATGGCCTCGATGAAGTCATGCCTTCTTTTAGCATGGGATGGATTGGCAGAATGAGCCGTTTTGAACTGGGCTTGTTCTCTTCCGTTGCGGGAGTTGATTCTTTTGCACTTCCGGTATTGGCTTATGCCAGAAGATTCTGACTTTTGTGTTTAGAATAATAAGTACTAAAAACGGAACCATGATCCGAGTATTTTTTAGTTTGCTCTGTCTGCTTTTTTTGGCCCCTAACGATTCGGTATGCCAGGTTTTTAGTTCCAAAATCAACCTTGAAGACACCACGCAGCAGCACCTGATTATTACCAAACGTGGCGACAGAATCATCGGCAGGATTCATAAAATTGAAGGCACGACGGTTGTTTTTATCATGAAAACCGGAAACACCATTACCTACGCTTTTGATGAAATCGAGTGGGTGGGTTTGCGGGAAGAAAAGAACGCGGGCTCAAAGTCCTCAAAAGGCTACCAGGATGAATTGCCAAGACTAAGGGCTGCCCCGGAGCGAAATGGTTGTGAAAACGTCCTCGCAAGCCCCACCGCATTTAATTTCCAAAAAGGAACGGGAGAATACCGAAATCTGGAAATCCTTGTTAATATCGTTGATGTTGGGTTGTCCGACCATATTTCCGTAGGTGGTGGAATGATGATCCCTTTTATCTTTATCGTCCGGGCAAAGGCTACAATTGACTACAACGAAATCATTCATTTAGGAGCCGGAGTCAACAACTTTATACCAATTTCCGAAGAATTAGCCGGGAGTCCTTTTACCCATTTTTATGGTGTTTTAACGGTTGGTAAGCCGAAAGCTTACCTGAATACCACACTAGGATATGGATTTACCTGGGGTGGTTCTTCCTTTGATTTCCCCGGGAACAGGGAAACTGTGCCTTTAGTGGCTACTTTCGGCGGATCGATTACGATTGCTGAACGATTTCGGTTACTCATAGACGTGATTTACCTGAAAGGGGATGGCCTCGATGAAGTAATACCTTCTTTTTGTATAGGATGGGCAAAAAGGTTGAACCGTTTTGAAGTGGGCTTGTTTTCTGCCGTTTCTGGATCCGATGCTTTTGCGCTTCCCGTATTGGCTTATGCAAGAAGATTCTGACTTTTGTGTTTCCTTTTGCTGAACCTTGCCGCAAAGGCTGGTGTTTCCGCTAAGTATACAATATGAAAGATGGCTACAATAGCAATTAATTTAAAAGACGGCAAATTAGAGACTGACGCGCCGCGCGACCTGATCGTTGGAATAGACCTCGGCACAACCAACAGCCTGGTCGCCTACATGAAAGACGGACTTGCACTTGCGGTGCGGGACGATTCGGGCAAAAGTGCGCTCATGCCCTCAGTTGTTCACTTTGCGCCCGACCAATCGGTATTGGTTGGCGTTACCGCAAAAGAAAAGCTGGTCAGCGACCCGCAACACACCATTTATTCGGTGAAACGCCTGATGGGTAAATCTTATAAAGATGTTCGCGATTTCGAGCAATACTTTGGTTACCAGATTATTGATGAAGACACCGACAGTTTGGTGAAAATCAGGGTGAAAGACAAGTTTTTTACCCCCATTGAGTTATCTGCCGAAATCCTAAAAGCCCTGAAATTGCGGATAGAATCCGTACTGAATCAACCGGTTTTCAAAGCGGTGATTACGGTTCC
Source organism: Saprospiraceae bacterium (assembly GCA_022841505.1). GTDB lineage: Bacteria > Bacteroidota > Bacteroidia > Chitinophagales > Saprospiraceae > JABWAJ01. Next base: position 7,143 of record JALHRK010000074.1, read on the forward strand.
CGCTTATTTCAACGACGCTCAGCGGCAGGCTACCCGCGATGCCGGTAAATTGGCTGGGTTGGATGTGTTGCGCATCGTAAACGAACCTACAGCAGCCAGTTTGGCTTATGGTATTGGCCTGAACCAGGACGATGAGCAAACCGTTGCGGTTTATGACCTCGGAGGCGGCACTTTTGACATTTCCATTTTGCACATCCACCAGGGCATTTTTGAAGTACTTTCTACCCACGGGGATACATTTTTAGGGGGCGACGATTTTGACCGGGCTATTGTAGATTACTGGACCAAACAAAATGGCCATGAAAAAGACAGCCTGACCGGAGATAAATCCCTGAGCCAGGCATTGCGTTTGCAAGCAGAAGCCGCTAAAAAACACCTCAGCCAACACCCTGTTTATGAATCAGTTGCCGCAAACGGCATGGTTTGCCGAATTGACCGCGCAACGTTTGAAACCCTCATAGAACCCCTCGTGCAGCGCACGATTGAGGGGTGCAGGCAAGCTTTGCACGACGCTAAACTCGATGTATCCAGGATAGACCACGTGATTATGGTGGGTGGGTCTACCCGTGTGCCTTTGGTAAAATCGGCTGTGGCCGGTTTTTTTGGCAAAGAGGTATTTGATAAATTGGACCCCGATGAGGTCGTTGCGCTGGGGGCTGCTATTCAGGCGGATATTCTGGCCGGAAATCAAAAAGACATCCTGTTGCTCGATATTACCCCCCTCAGCCTTGGTATTGAAACGATGGGCGGGCTGATGGATACCATTATTCCCCGAAACACAAAAGTGCCCTCCAAAGCCGGACGCCGCTATACGACTTCTGTGGACGGGCAAACGAACCTCAAAATTGCCGTATTCCAGGGGGAGCGCGATCTCGTAGAGCACAACCGGAAGTTGGGAGAGTTCATTATGCGGGGGATACCGCCTATGCCAGCGGGATTGCCCAAAATTGAAATTCACTTTATTCTGAATGCGGATGGCATTTTAAAAGTGAAGGCTCAGGAGTTGCGCTCCGGAGTAGAGCAGGAAATTGAAGTTCGGTCCCAATACGGGATCAGTGAAGAGGAGATGGGGAAAATGCTGCTCGATTCGATCCAGCATGCGCAATCCGATATGGCGATTCGCGCCCTGCTGGAAGCGCGCAATGAGGCGCAGGTTATTTTGCTGTCGGCGGATAAGTTTTTGCGCCAAAACGAAAGCATCCTGAACGAAACAGAAGTTTTGGCCATACAAACCTTAGCCGCTGAACTCAAAATCGCTGTGGCCGGTGAGGATAAAGACAAAATTAACGCCGCCATGGAAACGCTGAATCAATACTCGGCGCCATTGGCTCATCGGGCCATGGACATTACAATTGCCGAGGCAATTAAAGGGAAAAGTGTATAAAACGCAGGAGTTTTCCTAACTTTGAGCGGCAAACTTGTGTTTGTTCTCTTAAATCTATCGTCTAACATCTCAAGTCTAATATCCTCCATGGCTGAAAAAATAAACCTGCGATCCGGAATCCTGATTCTCATTATTGCAGGGGCGGCGTTGAGCCGGTTGCTGCCCCATCCATTCAACTTTACCCCCATTGGGGCAATGGCCCTTTTTGGTGCGGCGCATTTTTCCGACAAGCGACTGGCTTTTGTTTTGCCATTCGCCGCCATGTGGTTAAGCGATCTCTGGCTGAACAACATGATCTATGAAAACACCGGAGGTTTTCAATGGATGGGGAGCCCCTGGGTGTACGGAAGTTTTTTTCTCATCTCCATAATGGGCCTGGCACTGCTGCAAAAAGTGCGCGTTGGTGCTGTTTTGGGAACAAGCGTGCTGGCTTCGATCCTGTTTTTCCTCATCACCAATTTCAGCGTTTGGCTGGGTTCAACGGTGTATCCGCAAAACATCACCGGACTGATGCTTTGTTACGAAGCCGGTATTCCATTCTTCGGAAATACGCTTGCAGGCGATCTTTTTTATTGTGCCGTGCTATTTGGCGGGTTTGAGTGGGCCCAACGCCGGATTCCGGCCTTGTCCCGCAGCGCTTCCTGAAATGTCTCTCTTGATGGTCCGATAGCAGCCTTGCTCTCGAACTTTAAAGCTCAGACAATATACCCAATGGGCAGAACATGCTGGTAGAAGGGATTGATTACTACATAGAAAACGGGCTTTATGTCTTCACAGAGCGCTACTTGCTGGCAAGGGGCTACTGCTGTAAAAACGGCTGCCGCCATTGTCCTTATGGGTTTAAGCGCCAGCTTCCAAAAACCGAAGATGAAGAGGCCGCTTGAAGCATCCAGGCAACAGATTAGGTCGTTTCCTCTGCTTGCTCTGCTTCCGCTTCCGGATATTCAATACGCCCGTGGTAAATGGATTTCATCACTTCTTTAAACACTTGCCGACAAGTTTCTAACTCACTGAAAGTCAATTCAGCATCACTAAGTTGGTGTTGTGTTACTTTACCCGTGATAATTTTGTCTACTAATTCATCGAGGTCTTTTTCTTTCGGATTTTTCAGACTTTTCCCGGCGGCTTCGATCGAATCGGCCAGCATCATAATCGCTTCCTCTTTGGTGCGCGGCTTTGGGCCCGGGTACCGGAATGACTGGTCTTCTCCTTCATCAAAATCCGGGTTCTCCTTGATGTAATTTCGGTAGAAATATTCGGCGCGCGTGGTGCCGTGGTGGGATTTGATGAAGTCTACAAGTACAGTTGGCAGCCTGTATTTTTTGGCCATTTTCACCCCTTCAGAAACGTGGCCAATGATGATCTGTGCGCTTTCCCGATGGGAAATATCTGCGTGTGGGTTTTTAACCGTTTGGTTTTCAATAAAGTATTCAGGGTGAAGCGTTTTGCCAATATCGTGATAGAGCGCTGCTACCCGAATGAGCAGGTGGTCTGCGCCGATTTTTCGGGCCGCCGTTTCCGACAAATTGCCAACCTGGAGCGAGTGCTGCAACGTGCCCGGCGCCTTCAGGGCCAATTCCCGCAACAAAGGCCGGTTCATATCAGATAGTTCAACTAAGGTGATGGGGGAGGTGAAGCCAAAAATCCGCTCCAGCAAAGGAATAAGCGGGTATGCCAACAGGGTTAAAAAGACATTCACGCCCAGCCAGCCGAAAACTGGCCAGTTCAGGGTTTCAAAATTGCCTTCCTGCACCAATGAAATGGCCATATAGGAAATGATATAGGTCAGGTAAATGTACAACATGGAATAAAAGAACCTCGACCAGTCGCGCGTATCAACTTTGCTCACGAGAACGACCATACCAGCCAGCAATTGCAAGAGCACAAATTCCAGACCGATGGAGGATAAAAATCCTGTGATGACCACAACAATCAAATGGGTAAACAATGCCAATCGCGCCGTGAAAAAGGTCTTGACGACGATGGGTACCACACAAAACGGCAAAAGGTAAGCATTTAGGAATGCGGTTTGTTCCGTTGCAAACACGAGGTAACTGAACACCGCCGGCCAAATCATGACAAAGACTAATTTATTGGTCTGGGCGTGCACTTCCGGTGCATAAAGCCGTAAATAGGCGTAAAACAAGCCGATGACCAACGCCGCCATGAGGAAATACCCGGCCAGAATCCACCAGTAAGCAGATGCTCCCGAAACGGTTGCCTCGTATTGGGCCTGGTAAGAAACCAACTTTTGGTAGGTTTCTTCTGAAACGGCGTTGCTTTCTCCGACAATCAATTCGCCTTCCCGAACCATACCCCGATGGGTTGGCAATTGTGCGATGAGGGCATTCTTGAATTTAGCGGTGAGGGTGTCGCTGTACAGCAGATTTGGCGCCAGAACGCTTTCGAGCAACGGATACAGGAACTCCGGTTCTCTTAAATTGCTGTAAGGCAGGGTATCGCTTAGTAATTCTTTGGCTGTCTGAAGGGTCAGGATATTTTCGACGGTCTGTTGGTAGGTCGTATTTCCATCTACAATATTGATTACAAACTCTTTGCCTTTGCCCTGGTGTTCAGGCGCCAATTGAATAATGCCGCGCTGATAAATCCGGTCGAGCATTCGGGCGCCGTAATCGGTGTAAATGCCCGGATTTTGCAAGACATCCCGGAAGGTGCGGTCGTTGCGGGTCATGTTCAATTGAGCGGCAAATTCTTCCGTAAAACGGCGCTTTCTGTCTTTTCCTACGCTTGGCGACATCAGGTAATAAGGGGAAAAAGAAGTTTCCAATGCCTGAATATCGGTAGCCAGTTCTTCCTGTGATTTTTGGATGGCAAAGTCAAACGGCGCAACCAAGTCGTCGTAACGCCAGATTTGTCCTTTTTCAAAGTGGTACTTGAATTGCGCATTTTTGGGCGCAAGAAAACTAATGAAAATTATGATCCCAAAAACGAGCAGGTACCGCACCAGGTGCGGCAGTCGAACAAACCAGGATTGCCATTTTTTTTGCATAAAGAAATTCGTGTATCCCCCGGTTTTTTTCGGGTGGGTGATTAAATCTATTTTATTTTTAAGAATAAAGATGTCAGGAAGCAAATCGGGGCTGTGAAGAATAGCACGCTCTTGTGCCAAGGAGGTTAGCCCCGGTCTTTCCATATTTTAGGATTCCTGGATTGGTGTAGTATGGCCAATACTACGACTTTCTGTTGCGACTTTTCAAACTTGTAATAGATGATGAAAGGAAATCGCTTTACTGATGCAGACCTGATGGATTTTACTTTCAGAGCAAAGAGTAAAGGATTGGAACTGATGATATTGACAGTTGCTACTACCGCATTATAGAACTGGTTTCCCAAGTCATCTTTTTGGTCGTTATACCAGACAATGCCTTCAAGCAAATCGTCATTTACCTCAGGGACAAGTAATACAGGGAATTTCATTTGCCATTTTCTATAGAAGCCTTGACATCTTCCCAAGCCAGTAAATGGCTGGGATTTGCCTCATAGGCAGCCAGTCTTTCTTCCAAAATATCAAGATGTTCTGTTGAAAGCTGCGAATTGTCGCTAATTTCAACTTGTACAAAGTCGAAGTTACGGAGGAGTTCCAGAAAAAAATCCACCTTGCTTTCTTCGATATCTAAGGTAATTTTCATATTGCTCGTTTATACAAAGATAAGGGAAAGCTGCTAATTTAGCCACTTTCTTACCCCACAATCACCAATTCGCTAAACCCATTCCCACTCTTTTTTACCTGAATTTGCGTCGCAATCCGCTCTTTCATCGCCTTCACGTGCGAAATCACGCCGATGGTTTTGCCCGAAGCCTGGAGGTTTTCGAGGGTGGTGACCACAAGGTCAAGGCTGTTGTCGTCTAAAGCGCCGAAGCCTTCATCAATAAACAGGGAGCGGATGGTGGTGTTGCGACCTGCCAGGTCGGACAAACCCAGCGCCAGCGCGAGGCTGACCACAAAGCTTTCTCCACCCGATAACGTGTTCATCGAACGGCGGTTGTCGGCTTGGAAGGTATCCAAAATTTCTAACTCAAGGTCTTCACTGCTGCGCTTGCGAATCAGGTAACGGCCGTTCAGGCGGGCGAGGTGCTGATTGGCCAAAGCGGTCAATTTTTGCAGCGTCAGCGATTGCGCAAACACCCGGAATTTTTTGCCGTCGGCTTGTCCGATGAGTTCGTTCAATTTGGCCCAGCGGGTAAGTTCTTTTTCCTGATTTTGGATGGATTGGATCAACGATTGGGCCACTTTTTTCTGCTTTTCGTTGAACGCCAGTTTTTCATTCAGCCCGCCGATGAGTTGTTGCAGCGTATCGTAAAGCGCCGTTTTTTCGACCTGCTCTGCCTGCAAAGCCACGTAATCAGCGGGTTCTTCCCCAGCTGCTTTAACTTGCGCCCAGGCTTCGGCTAATCCTTTTTTCGATTCCTGGATTTCGAGGGCTTTTTGTTCCAGTCCTTTTTTCAAAACTTCCAGGGCCGCGCGTTCTCCTTGGGGAAGCAGGGCCTGTCTGAGCGATTCCAGGGATTCAAAACCGGCATTTTGGGCGGCATCGGACAAGGTGGTTGTCAACGCCGAGGCCTTTTCCTGCAAGGCCAGGCTTTCGGATGAACGGGATTGCTGCAAGCGCAAATCGCTTTCCAAATTGCCCGCGACGGCATTCAAGGCCTCGCGCAACGCCTGAGCTTGCAGTTTTTGTACCCCCGTTTTTTCTGAATACGCAGCGCGTTCCTCCCTCGGGTTTTTATCGCCGAGCACGGATCTACGCTGATTTTGCAATGCCTCGAAAATGGCTTGTTCTGCCTGGACAGCGCGTTGCAACTGTTCGTGCCTTCCGGCAAATTGCTGGGTTTGTTTTTGCACCTGCTGCCATTCGCGGCTGGTCGCTTCGCGGTCGTTTTGGGCGATGGCAAGTTTTTCTTTACCCAATCGCCATAAATCAGTCCATTTCCGGAGCGCATCAAAGCTCTCCCGGGCTGTTTCGGGACTAAATTCCAGGCCATATTTTTGCAAAAGCAACACTGAAGCTGCCTGAACTTCGGCCAATTTAGCTGCAACCTCTTGCTGTTGTGCGGTGGCATGCTGCAATTCATTCTCTAACACCCGCAGTTCTGTAATGATTTCGCTCAGGCGTTTGCTTTTTTCCTGCAAAAGGCGCTCCTTTTCATCCAGTTCCGCGTTGACTTTTTCCAATTTTTCTTTCTGAACCCGTTTTAAAACAACTGTTTCCTGCACCGCTGCCACTTTGCTTTGCAACAGGTGCGACCGCGACAGCGCAAAACTGGAATCGGACCACTCCGGAGCAATGCGGGCAATTTTATCTTCGTATCCCAAAATTTGTTGGAGTTGTTTTTCAATGGCGCCGCTCAAGGGTTTTAATTCGTCGCCGCGCAGTTGGCGAACCTGGGTCGCGATTTCATTTTGGCGGAGCAACAACTGGCGTTGTTCTTTGTGCAGCAAATCGTATTGACGGGATGCGGCGTCCAATTCCTGTTTCGCCTGATCTACAAATGGCCGCTTATGGTGGTTCTGATGAAAGGGATGGTGCGTGGAAAAACAAAGCGGGCAAGGTTCGCCTTCTTTCAGGGAATCGCGGTCTTTTTCATAATTGGCTATCAGCAACTGGTCTGTGTAAACCTGTTTTTTAAATGCCAATCGAAGTTCCATATCTTCTACAACCTCCAAAGAAGACATGATCCGTTTATTGATTTCTTCTTCTTCGTTTTCGAGGTGCAACACCTGTTCTTCAAGCGAAGAAAGCTCTACAAGCAGGTTGTTGTAGCTTTCTGTAAGCTCCGATAATTCCCGGAGTAACCGCGTTTCATCGTTCAGTTCCTGGATTTCAATCGAGAGGAATTGCAGCAATTCATTGCGGTTTTGCGCGTATTTTTCCGGACTGCCGGCTTTAAACTGCTGTTGCAAAGCTGCAATTTCCGAACTCAGATTGGAAGCTGCACCCTCCATTGCAGCAACTTCCGCTTGTACCGCAGCGAATTTTTTTTGGTGAGATGTGACTTTACGGTCAAGTTCGGTTTTGCTGGTTGTGAAATCGCGCAATTGGTCGCGCCGCAACTCGATTTCAGGCAAATCGGCGTTCAGCTCTTCCCAAATTTGCCGCGCTGCAATCCAGGCTTCAGCGGTTTGAATTTGCTGATCGAGTGCAGCAATCCTTTCCTGTATGGCTGCGTCCTGGCGGCGGCTTTCCTCCAATTCAGCGGCAGCTTGTTGCAGGGCTTGCTGTTGCCGGGCAAACGCAGCGCTTTTTTCTTCCAATTGCACATCGAGGCGGGCAGCTTCATCCCAAAGTGGCTGGAGCTGTATTTGCTCCTGTTCCAGTGCTTTCAACCCACTTTCGCTTTCGCTCAATTGCACAGCTGTGCTTGCTTTTTCAACTTCCTTTTCTGCAATGGCGCCCGCCAATTGCCCCAATTCCATTGTCATTGCTTCCAGGCGCTGTGTCCAGTCGTCTAAGCGTGCGAGGTCACTTGAAAAGGGTTGTGCAAGGTCGTATCGGGCTAATTTTTCTAAATCGGCTTGTCTGTCGAGCGTTTCTGAAGTCAGCAACTGGATGGCTTCATCGAGCGTTTTTTGTCTTTCGATTAACTCATTTTGCTTTTCGATGCGCTGGATCCGGGCCCGCAGGTTTTCAATAGCCGCTTTCATCAACGCGCTTTCGCTTGTTTTTGCTTCGCGTTCCTGGCGCCAGGTCTCCAAAGTCGTTTCATCGGCAAGCTTCAGGGCGTCCATTTCTTTTTTCAAATCCGCCAATTTCGCGACTTCCTGCTTGTGTTTTTCAAAAGCGGCGATGGAAAGCTGGCTGTAAATTTCGGCGCCGGTGATGCGTTCCAGGAGCTCGCTGCGCTCTTTTTCATTGGCTTTTAAAAATGCGGCAAAATCGCCTTGTGACAACAAAACCGAACGGCAAAAACGGTCGAAGTCCAAGCCGGTGACTTCTTCTACTTTGGCGTCAACTTCCTTTACTTTTTCAGCAATGATTTCAAACGCTTGTTTTTCCTCGTTCCACTTAGAGAGTTCCCGATCCGGGCCCACAATATTGCCGTCTATATGTTTGCGGGTGCGCCGGATGCTCCAGGAGGCAAAAAAAACGGCTTGCGCTGTCTCAAATTCTACACCCGCCGAAGCTTCGATAGCGCCGTAGGACAGGGCTTCTTTAACTTCTTTGTTGCGGTGTATTTTGCCGTAGAGGGCCAGCGTAATGGCGTCAAGGATGGTCGTTTTGCCGGCGCCCGTATCACCCGTAATGGCAAAAAGGTCGCTTTGCGCCAATGGCCCGTTGATGAAATCAACTTCCGACTGGCCACGAAGTGAGTTGAGGTTTTGTATGACGACTTTCCGGATTTTCATGCGGCGGGCTGGTTGAGGGTAGCGTCCTGGTTTTCCTGCATCCACTGGCGCAATTCCAGAAAGGTTTGCATCAATGCACTGCTTTCTGCGTCAGGGATTTGGAATTGTTCGCAGCGCTTTTTGAACACATCGGCCACGTCTAAGTCTTCCAATGCAACCCCTGATGTTTCTGCATCGCTGTCGGGGTGTACACCGATCCGGGTGACCCTGATTTTGAGCAATTCCAGATCCATGCCGGCGGCAAAATCGCGCAACTGCACGTCCATTTGCGGCACGTATTGATCCGTTTCAATCATCACTTCAACCCAGGGAGTCAAAGAACCATGTGGCCTTTCGGCAAAACGCTGCAAGCTTTCCTTTACCCCTTCCAGGTCGCCCTGAATGGTTTTTAACCGCCGAAAAACAGGCACTGGAATTTGTTCAATGCTTTTGAGCTTTTGTCCTTCAAAATCGAGCAAACAAACGCTCTTGTCGTCTTTCACTTCGCTGAAACTCAGCGGCAGCAACGACCCGGAATAGCGGATATGCGCAGCATCGCCGATCGCTTGTGCGCGATGGATATGCCCCAGCGCAACATAATCGAAGATGTCCGGAAACTGCCCGGCTTCGATGTTGGCAACGTCGCCGAGGTAGATATTGTCTTGTTTGTCGGAGCTCGCCGCTCCGAAAGCATACAGGTGCCCGGTGGCAAGGATTGGGATCTTGTATTGCCGGTAAGGCTCAGCGCAGGCCGCCAATTGCTGAAAGTGTTGCACAATGCCCTCCCGCACCCGGGCCACCCGATCGAACCCGCTTGTGGTGTTGCCGCCCTGCCTCAAATCCCGGTCGCGCAAAAAAGGAACCGCTGCGACAACGGCCAATAAGCGGCCTTGCTCATCTTTTAGTTCGAACAAGGCATCTTCCGGGTTTTCCGGCGCTGCACCCAGCACCTGGATATTCAGGGCTTGCAACAATTCGCGGGGCGCATCCAACGTGGAAGGGGAGTCGTGGTTGCCACCGGTAATGACGATGTTCCTACAGGAAGTGCCGAGCAATCCAGTCAGAAAGCGATAATACAATTGCAACGCGTAGTTTGGCGGATTGCCTACGTCAAAAATGTCGCCGGAGACAATCAGCGCGTCCACTCGGTGGGTTTCAATACAATGCCGAAGCCAGTCTAATGCTAAGCGGTGCTCGGTTTCCCGGTCGTTATGCAGAAATTTTTGCCCCAGATGCCAGTCTGAAGTATGCAGGATACGCATTGTTGCCCTAATTTGGTCGAGCCGAAGATCGGCAAAGTTTGGCAAAATGGCATTAATTAGTGTCCGTCTTTTTAGTCGGTGCTTGTTCTTTAGAGTTCGAGAGCAAGGCATATTTTGCCCCAAAAACGGGAGTTTACTAACGTAAATGACCGGTTTTGTTTCGACTTCGCTCAACAACCGGTCATTGAGCGTAGTCGAAATGAACGCAGCTATCGGACTCTAAAGACATACACTACTTACCGAACATGAATCCTACGGAAAACAAAAAACGAGCTGCAGACTGGTCAAATTTGTACTCGTCGCCAAAAAAAGTGATGTGATCGCCGAATTTGGAAAAGTTGCCTTCGTAGCGCAGGTCAATCATCAATTTCCAAAGGTCTAAGCCCAATCCGCCCTGCCAGCCAAAGGTGAATTCATCAAATTTTTGTTCGTAGCCTTCCACATCGGTCAGTTCGGAAGAGCTGTTGATGTAGACGTGGCCAACGGGGCCGGCATGCAGGCGCAGGGGGCCAAACTTGGCGCCAAACAACAGTGGAATATCCAAATGTTGATATTTTTCTTCCTTGATTTGTACGGGCAGGTCAGGATCCTGGGTATCCGTGACTTCATAATCCACCCGGCTGGAGTTGAACAGAAATTCTGGTTGGATCAAAAATTTTCCAATTTTGGCCTGAACGACCAGGCCGCCGTGGATGCCGTATCTGGCTTCTTTCAGCGCTACGGACAATTGAGAGGCGCCATTATCTATAATGTTCAAATCGCTTGGGTCAATATCTGTAGTGCTTGCTCCTACGCGGAGGCCGATTTTGAGTTGCGCTTCAGCAGTGGTGAGGCAACAAATGGCCAAAAAAAGTGTGGAAATGACTGTTCTCGTTAACATGGATCGTGTTTTGGGTGATAACGTTTTGGGATTTTGAAAAGGTATGTTTCAAGGCAAGCAATTTGCCTTTTAGTGAGTTAATGGATTTTAACAACCTTCGTGACTGCTTTTTGAAGCCCTCCTTCAAAGGAGAGGCTGTAGATGCCCGGGTTTAGCGTCTTTAAGGCAGCCTCAGCCCTCCGCAATAGGGCCTGCGTATCTACCCCTTCCAAAACGGAAATAAACCTCCCGGAAAAATCGGTTAGTACAGCCCGGGTGAAGTGTTCGCGGGTAGAAAGCTGAATCTTTGTTTCGTAGCTAAACGGGTTGGGCGTCAGTGTGATTTTGGTTGATGGGTTGTTGTTTTCTACCGTTGAATTGGGAAATAATGGGGTAATGAATACTTTAAACAAACGGTTGGTGGCACTGCTTGGGGTAATATTGGGTATGATCGCTTTTATACCGCCAAAGATACATCCGACCTCAGCACGACCTTGTAAAGCGCGCAGGTTGATGACTTCGTTAGCGTAGCGGGGTGTGTTTTCATTGTGTATAAATTTGGCATTGGTTCCCAGCAGTTCGTCAAATACCAGAGGCAATACAATTTCTTCGGAACTGCCATCTGCATAACGGATGAACGTTGTGATTTGATCTATGAATGGGACCAACTCATCTTCTTCAAAGGTTTGGGCGGTTTCGTTAAAGGTGTGGTAACTCAACCCGGCAAAAAAAATAGAATACATGTTTTCGGAAACTTCATCGTACATCGGAACGATTGGGCAGGTATACTGGCTCATTTTTTGTTCGTATGCTGCATCGAGTTCAATGCTTTCTTCGCTGATGTATATCGGGTTGAAATAAGGAACATCTGCGTCGGGACGGAAAACGCCACCATAAACCCCAAGGGCAGGCGTCATTTCGGGCAACATCAGCGGCGCAAGGTTGAGGTCGCGGCGGTGGTATTCCGGATCCTGAAAAGCGGTATAATTGGTAATGCCCAACTGGGCCGAGTCGTCCTGAATGCGAAAACGCATGATTTTGTTGGTATAGGTTTGGGTAAAAACCGGCGCGCCTGTCTGACTGTACAAACCTTCAAAATTATGCCCGCCAACAAGGTATAAGTCCTCTTCAAGGGGGTGCATTTCGCCACCACAGATTTTAAGCCGGTCATCGGTGGTTTGGCGCAGGGCACTTTGCACGTTTCCGCCGGTTTGGACAGCGTTGACCAATACCGGCAGATCGAGTGCGGTCATTTTGGAAAAGGTAATGAAGTCGCCGCTTGTCGTTTCTTTGCCGTAGCCGCCGATGACATAAAGTTTGTGCTCAAGTTGAACAAATTGTGGGTTGGTGACGAGTAGGGCATCCGACAAATGCACAGGCAGTTGAGTGACATCGTAGGACCATTTTTCGCCACTTTCCGGGTCAAGCACCCAAATGTATTTGTTGGCTGAATTTTCCGGGAAACCGGTGAAGGGGAAGAATCCGTGAAGCCCATTACTTCGGCCCGCAACCATAATCCAGTAGCCATCCCATTGAGCGAAAGCGAAAGAATGGAGTGCCGGCCATTCCGGAAAGGTAACCTCCTGGAGTTCCATTAAAAAAGGCGGACTTGTCAGGCTCTGGGCTTGACTGCGCAATGAACACAGCAAAAGCGTAAAAAGGAAAAATCGTTTCATGAGTTCAAAGTTGATTTTGGTTGATTTTATCAAAAGTAGGGTAGAAAAAGGCATCGGTTTTTTCTTTTCAACCAACGGCAAGCAATTTTCAATCAACTTCGGATTGGCGCAAATCAACGGTTTATCACGCCCGAAAGCAGCAATTCATAAAGCTCAAGCCGAGGAGCGGCATTCCGGTTCCACTTGGCCGGCAGCCCATGTTGAAGCCGGTAATAATCTTCAACCAAATCAGCTTGTTGTTCCAAATTGAAAAAAGCAAGCCCCTTGCCGGATGCAATCGCCTGTTCGAGGGCTGCTTCGCCGCCGTAGTTGTACCCAGATGCGGTTTGTTGGGCAGCAAGGGCGCGCGGAATGTACCGGATGCCTAAGTTTTGGTATTGCCACACATGCGTCAACTCGTGAATCAGCAAAGAAGCAGAGAATTGCCCCCAACTGTTCAGGGTGAAAAAACTAACGTAGCAGAAGCGGCCCTGGCGTGGACCGAGATGGGCGGACTCATCTACCCGGATGCGTTCGTAAGACAGGGCATTGCCAAAAATACTTTTTGCGATGCGAAGCTCCTGTTCGTTGAGTTTTCGGGTGCGGAATTTGAAAACTAAAGCAAGCAACTCGTACCATTCGGCGAGGCCGGCAATTTCCAGCAGCAGCAACAGCAATTCCAACAGCCAGAATGCGCCTGCAACCCAATTCGGGAAATCAGCGTAAGCCGCATCAAACCAACTTTTGGGATGAACGAGATGGAGCCCCAATCTCCGAATCCGGACGGGCAATTGCAGGATGACATCGGAAAGTCGCCGAACGGCATACCCAAACATCTTATCCAATCCTCAATGCTTCTACTTCCGCAATGGTTTTGGGAATGGGGTTCCCCAAAACGCGGTGGCTTTCCGGCGTAATCAGCACGTTGTCCTCGATGCGGATGCCTCCGAAGTTGAAGTAGGCTTCCAATTTGTCGTAATTGATGAATTCGGTGTGTTTGTTTTCTTTTCGCCACAAATTGATGAGCTCCGGAATGAAATAAATGCCAGGTTCAACGGTCAAAACAAATCCGGGTTC
>JALHRK010000075.1 GCA_022841505.1 Saprospiraceae bacterium
AGGCGTACCAGCCCCCAGCACGGTCAGGTTATTTGCGGAAGCCAAAGCTAAGTACTCCTGCCCCGCGTCTAAAATGTCGGTCAGTTCCAGCCGGATGGAATCAATGGGAATGGCGGCGCGCACCTCCGTAAAAGCTGCCGCGATCGGCATAGGCGTCACGCAGGTGGTATCGGCAAAAAAATCCTGCTCCGGCGCGCCGGACACATCGAGGCGGTCGAGGTCGAGCGAAAACGCGCAGGGCGGCTGGATGCACTCTTCGCGGGCCGCTACGGCATAAATGGGCACATCTACCTGGCAGATTTCTGTAAGACTATATGGTGCAAAGTCTAAGCGGTAAAGGATGCTGTTGGTGTCCGTGCGCGCCACGGCAAAAGTGACCAAGCTGTCACAGCGGTAGGGATAGGTAATTAGTCCATCAACGATGGGCGTGCCGGGCGGGAACTGCATGACTTCTACTGTGTTGGCGGGATTTTGCATGTCCACCCGCGCTAATGAGTTGTTCACGGTACTGATGAACACTTCCCCGTTGCGGTGGGTGATGCCGCCGGCAGATTCTAATCCCGGCGGCAGGTCGCCGAGATAAGTGAGCACCCCGGTGGAAGGCAGGTAGGTGCTGATGCCACGGCCAGCAGCGAAGATGTTGCCAGAGAAATCGCAGGTCATGGCGTTGAGGATGGTATCGGAGGGAGAGGGGAAGCCGTTAATTGGGTTGGGGCCGGGGAACCAAATTGTATCCTGAACAAAAGGAAGATACATAAGAGAAATGGGAATCAAAGACCTGGAAGTCAGCAATCCTGAAGCATCAAAAATATCAAAATAGCCATAAACGCGCTCTTGTCCAGCTGCATAAGTCGAGCTATGACAAAATTTTCTCCCATAATCTACCGGAATGAGATATTGACAATTATCCAGATTTATTCTACTATTCCGTGCGTCATTGGTTTCTGGTGAAGGATGATTAGAAATCACCCGAAAGATTTGAGCAGAAGCCTGATTGCCAGTGGCTACCCAACTGATAAACACCAAAAATGCAATGCTCCAAACCTTTAATCCAGCGTCTTTTTGCTCCCAAAACATACTTCCTCATTTTATTTTCCAAAACAATTACTGCCGAACCATCATCCGGGTAAAAAAGTACCCCGAATCGGGATTGCTGATGGTGATGAAATAAGCGCCTGGCGGCAAGCCAGCCAGGTCATTCAGAACAACAGTTCCCTCACCTCTATGAAAAACCGGCGCACTGCTGCGCAAAACTACACCCTGCACGTTTTTTATGGAAATAAGCGGCGTTAAATCTCGTTCCGATTCGTAAGCGATGGTCAGTTCCGAGGTGAAAGGGTTGGGGAACAGGCCGGTAATGCCAAAAGTAGTTTGGTTTTCAATAAAAGGGTTGGCTTCGTTTATGAAAGCGGTTCTGAAAATTAAGTTGTTTTGAGTGGTATCGCCGGGAGAAAACGGGTTGAAGTTACAAAGATCTAAATCAATTTCAGAGCAAATCTGCAAGTCTTCATCAAAAAGCTCACTAGTATTTGTAACGAGGCATATACGCCATATCTGACACAAATTTATGCTGTCTTCATTGAAGGTTTCAATTTCTTTGCAATACTGCCAAAGGTCAATCGTATCTATTCCTTCCCCAGTAGATTTACATTTCAGGACAAGCCAGCAGTATTCAAACTCTATTACATCTTCATAATCATCAATAATGCCAACCAAAATGCCATTGCATAAAACCTCTCTTTGGCAATCATCATTTACAGCTCCATACTCAACCATTCCAGGTGTAGTGTCGCATGCATTGCCTATATTGTCTCCATCACAATCAAGTTGATCAGGATTGTAGTCAAAAGGGCAATTGTCATTAAGCAAGCCATCTCCGTCAATATCCACTGCCGGATCGGGGAAAGTAGTATCGCAATTAAACGCTCCAGGAATCTCACGTTTAAATATGTAAGGATTATTAGTACTTTCATCAATATACAGGCAATATTCCATTTTTACGCATTGGGAACTATTAATGGGTTCATTAACTACATAAACACCAACAAAAGTTGCTGCAACACCTGTAATTGTGTTTGTCCCTAAAGGAATCCCGGGATTTTCGGAGCATGCGATACATTTTGGACCAGCATGGCAATTACAAACCCCGAATTGATTGTTTTCAGCTAAGCACTCTGCGTTTCTGCAAGACAATGGTTTATTCGAATAAATGATATGCTCTTCTCCATTGCAGACAACAGAACCATAGCATTTGTCAATATAGGGCGAAATTGGGAGTCCTTGAAATTCAGTCTCATTTAACAATGCTGTTAACCCTTGAAACACCTCTAATTCTCTTGGATTAATCAAGTCAAAAAACCTTATAGAAGGAAAATTTTGAATTTCTGAAAGTTGCGAGAACAAGGAAAACTCAGCTTCTGCAGTACAAGTTGCTTCATCTCTTACTTGTACTGTCCAGAGGGTATTGTTCGGAATTATAATTAAATCAGTAGAAATATTTCTATCAAACACCCCACCAACACCATGAAAAGAAGTTTCATCTTCCCACATTGCCTGTATTCCTCCATTAGGATTGTGAACTTCTACTTCAAGATCAATTCCAGGGCCATTTCGATACAAGCAATGATCTTCATCAAATGTTGCAGTCAATGCAAAATCCCCACAATACGCTACCCGTTGGCAATGTGTCCATACGGTACACCCATCTGTAACCGTAACACAATAGCGCCCTTCAGCCAGCCCTGATATGTCTTCAGTATAGCGCTTAAAATTGGAATTGTTGTCCATCGTCCACTCATAAAACAAAGGCAAAGAGCCATAGGCAATCACTAATTGTATAGCGCCGTCGCCAGAGTTTGGGGTTGTGAGCGGCGTGACCTGGATATCAGAGACCTCAAAAGGAAATAGCATATTGGGAGGCGGCTGAACACAGGAAACAATGTCTACCACTTCTGTCGAAGAACAGTTGTTGCTGTCGGTTACGGTAACTATATAGGTTCCAGGAGACAGGGATTCAATATCTTCTGTCTGGGCGCCATTGCTCCACGCATAATCAAATGGCCCGTTTCCGGAAACTTCCAGTTCAATTGAACCGCTTGATCCCTGAAGGAGCGGGTTGATAATATTTGAAACTATAATCTGAGGGTCAGGTACATTTTCTATCACAATGCTAAGGAATTGCGTACATCCCTCTGCGTCCTGCACCGTGACGGTATAGGTGCCTGCTACAACAGCGGAAATATCTTCAGTGGTTGCTCCATTGCTCCACATATACTGAAAAGGCGGGAAAGAACCGGAAGGCTTGATGTCTATTGAACCTGGTGGGTTGCCGTGGCAACTTTCTTCTACTTCAGCCGCCAAAATTTGAAGATTGGCCATGAGTACAGAATAAAAATTCACCACCGTACAACTTCCGCTCGTGATGGTTACAGAATGCTGGCCTGCCGAAAGTCCGGTTACGTCCTCTGTTGTGTGCCCTGTGCTCCACATATAGGATGGAGATGCCGCCTGGACAGTCAAATTAATAGCGCCCGTCCCTCCTACATTACAAATATGTGTAATATCCTCAGTAACCTGAATAAAATTACCGGTGGACACCATTACCACTTGGAATGGACCGCCGGAATCAGTTCCTTCACACGCATCTGTCACGGTTACCGAATAGTGGCCACTTGCTACCCCATTCAGCATAGGCTCATCGGTGGAGGCGGTAAAACCATCAGGGCGTGACCAGCTAAATGATAAGGGTTGCAACCCTCCTGTCACATTTAGGTTAATGGATCCTGTTGGATTGCTTCCACAGGCTGCATGGGTACTTCCACTAATAATGGAAGGTTGCTGGTAAGCAGGCAAGCTAAAACACTGCGACGTCGTTTGTCCGCAAGCATCTGTAACCGTCACACTATGGCAACTACCTGCTGACAGATTGTCGTTGATGGGGCCTGAAACACCGTTGCCCCATAAAAAGTTATAGGGAGGCCGTCCGCCGGAAGCAATGGCGCTCAGCCGGCCATTCGATTCGCCGGGGCAGGCAGGAGTACTGAAGCCTTGCTCCACTGCGATTGCGCTCACTGCCAGCAAAGGATCGGTGCAATGTGTAAAAGCTTCTTGCTCGGGACAGGCCAGATCGGTTACGGTTACGCAATAAGAATAGCCTTCCAGCAAGTCTTCAATACAAGTTTCTGAAGTGCCATTTTGCCACGCATAAACCAACGGATAGGAATTGCCTGCTTCTATGCAGATCCTACCATCCGCTACCCCTCCCGGACACGGCGCCGTAACTTCAATCAGCTCTTCTATAAGCTCAGCCAAAGGTGGGCACAATGCCACACATTCCTCCACCGAACAGCCCGCTGCATCGGTAATACTGACGCAGTAACGCCCCGGTTCCAGGTCTGAAATCGTAAACCCTGTTTCAATAATGTCATCGTCGCCTTCTTCTCTCCATTTATACGTATAAGGCCCGGTTCCTCCGTTGACGATGGCCCGTATATTCCCTTCCTCAAAGTTGAAGTTAAAATCCACCTGAAGGCACTTGCGCACCAACGTGTGGACATCGTCTAAGTCTTCTCCCGAATAGTCAGGAGACCAGGAACAGTTGGGCTGTAATTGTGGCACATCCGTGCATTTAGTCATCTCTTCACTGGCAAAGCGCAGGTCCAACAGGGGGTTGTCATGCAAATCAAAACCTGTAAATGTAAATTCCTCAAGCAGCGTATTGTTTGGAGAAACAGCATTTTCTAAAACGGTCTCCGGCAAAGTTCTGATCCAGAGATTAGAACCCTGTGGCTGCATTTGGCCTACATTGAAAAAATGCCCTCCTACATACATTTCTGCCATTTCTTCACTTGTTTCTGCCTCCACACGTAACTCCACTTGCCCGAGATTCATGGCATTCAGCAATTGCGACGAAATTTCCAATGTGCCTCCCGTAAAAAATACACAACCTGCCGCCGTTGTTACCCATTGTGCCTCATAAATCAGGGTTTCAGGGCCACTGTCCGGCACGGCAAACATGCGCACGTGCTTCACATAAGGCGCAGCGGCTTGTGATGTGGTCGGCAAGGTGGAGTAACAAGCGTCTGCCGCACAGCCATTAGAATCCGTGACCGTCACACAGTATTCTGCGCCATTGAGATTTGGGATGGAGGCTGTCGTGGCGCTGTTGTCATGGTTCCATGCGTAGGTATAGGGTGCAGTGCCGCCGCTTACGGTGAGCGCAATGGCCCCGTCGCCAGCGGTAGCGCAGGTGGCAACGGTGATTTGCGCGGAGGCGATGACGGGTTGAGCATTGGTGATGATTTCAAAACTGCCGGTCTCTGTACAATTGTCCTGATCTCGGACCGTGACGTTAAAAATACCGGGGGCAAGGTTGCTGATGGTTGCTGTTTCCTGGCCGGTGTTCCAGACGTAACTATACTCCCCGCTGCCACCGCCCACATTCAGCATAATACTGCCATTGTGCGCCTCCCCGCAGGCATTGGCGATTTGCGCGTTTAAGTCCAGCACCTGCTCGCTTGTGATTGTGGCGCAGGCTTGCGTCGTGCAGCCGCTGGCGTCGGTGACGGT
Source organism: Saprospiraceae bacterium (assembly GCA_022841505.1). Lineage (GTDB taxonomy): Bacteria > Bacteroidota > Bacteroidia > Chitinophagales > Saprospiraceae > JABWAJ01. The sequence continues at coordinate 5,569 of JALHRK010000075.1, forward strand.
GAGGCAGTATTCCCCGGGGGCGAGGTTGTTGACAAAATTGGTCGTGTCGCCGGTACTCCAGGCGTAGGTGTAGGGCGCTGTTCCGGTGGTGATTTCCGCCAGGGTGATGACGCCGGTGCTGGCGCCGATGCAGGATGATGTAGGGGTCAGGATGAGTGGGTCTATGACAGGGCAGGCGTCTACTTCGGCGCTGAGGGTGACGGCGCAGCCGTAGGCGTTGGTGATCTTGACTTCGTACAGACCAGGGATAGCGAGGTCTTCAGGGCTTTGTTCGGTAGAGGCATACCCCTCCGGGCCAGACCACTGGAAGGTGAATGGGCCTGCGGTACCGGTGGCGATTATCGTGACGCCGCCGGGGGAGGTGGGGCCGCAGATGCAGTGAACGGTGGATATGTTGATTTCTGCTTTGGCGATGGTGAACGCCAGGAGAAAAAAAACAACAAAGACTATAGGCGTATTGAAATATTTCATGTTATTCGTTTTGGTCATTTCCAGTTAATTATTACCCGGCTTTAGTCCAGTCTGTGGGGATTGGCAAAATAGGCTATAATCCGTTTAGCATTTTCACGGAGGCGTTTCCCGTCTTCCCTGTTTTGGTCGCTGTGATCCCTGTACCAGATGAGCAGCTCGTCCCGGCATTTTTTACAGCCTTTTGTAATTTCATCGAGGAGCCGACCGTATAAATTGGCTCGGTATTCTTCAATTACCCGTTCTTTCAAGACTGCTTCAATAGATGGCAGAAAACTCCAGTCAGGCTTACTTTCCATTAAAACAGTAAAACAGAAATAGTCAGGCCCGTAAGTATAATAAGACCTCCATCCGTACATCCCTGGGTCTGTAGGTCCATATAATAAGGTTTCTAAATTTTTCATCAAAAAATCCAGCCCCTCAGAGTGCCGGGAGGCGGCTATTTTTTTCACAGCAGCAATCCGGTCTATATAAGAGACCTGAAGATTTTCAGCTATCGATATTAATTCTTTAACTGATTTTGAAGCAAGGTTTATCCCTTCCTCAAGCAGTGCGCTATTCCTCCCCAGTGCTTCTGATTTGTCTATGTACATATAGCCACTACCCTCAATTTCTTCTCCCCTCGCTTCCAAATAAGCACTCAAATGAGTCAGGCTGTCTCTTTGAGACATGGAAAGCGTTGTGTCACTTTGCAGCATAGCCAATATGCTGCGCGATTCCTGTCTCATTCCAACACCTATGGAAGATATGGAGTCTCTCGTTTCCCTATCTTTCAGAATAATGGCATACGCTTCTGTGGCGATCTGCATGACACTATCTCTTTTTTTTACTGATAAGGTCGTGTCTTCGAGCACTGGTAAAAGTTGCCTGTATTGTTGGTAGGCTGCTTTCACCTTTTCATCCATCTGAGCCATGCATAAAACAGGCAGCACGAGGGTAAAAAAAATGCAAATTGTTTTCATAAACCACAGAATTGTCTTAATTAACTAAAAATTGGAAAGTGTAGGGTCTATTGTAAAAATAAGTCGTCCAGGAGCAATTCTGCTTTTCCTGCCGTTTACAGGATCATTCGTTCTAAAGACATTAAAAGCATAGCTATCTCCTGTTATGTAAGGAGTATTACCTGCTTCAGTTCCTCGCTTAATGGTAATTTTCAACTGGCTGTTTTCAAACACCCAGGGGCCAGTTGACCCCATATGCCCCGTTGTGTCAATCGCAACTGTTGCACCATTATCATTAGCAAAAATCTCCCAATAACTGTCTCCGCCATTCAGAATGAATTTTACATTGTATCCCCTGGTCTGTGCTGCGGGCAACAGTTCAACTTCAATTTTTCCTTTTGCCCCGCCCATTCCAAATTTTCCTGGTTCACTATAAGATGCAGGCGCAGTGGTTGTATCTATCACCACCTTATCGTCAGGTCCTCTTTTATGATAGTGAATACAATGCCATTCGTAACGCCCGGATGCACGAGAACCGACAAGGGTATCTCCTTCTTCAGGGAAATTTGCAAAATTAACTCGTACAAATTCTGAAAAAGTTGACTTGGTAATACGAAATGCAATATGAATGTCCGGCCCCGCTGTTCCATCTACTTTTATCAGGTTGGACGCATTGTCAAAAGAGTACAAGAGCATAGAATCCGGATGTTGCGTTGAAGATGGCAAGCGTACATCTTCGTCATTCTGTTTGCCATCATCATTTGGAAATTCATTGTCCCTTTGAGTATGTCTATTTGGATAACTAGGATGAGGCGGCTCCCAGGGAAAGAGATATGGATGTTTTCTGCGCGCAAGTTGCAACTGTCCAGTGGGGGAATACTGGTCAGGAACAAAAGGAGTGCTAAAGCCGGACCTGTATGTTGTAGAAATTACCCGTTTTTGTCTGGCAATATCAAAACGTATCCCTACTGAATCGGCAAGTACATCAGCACCCCTTGGATATACCCTGTATTCTACCAAATGGCGCCCGCCCAATCGTTTGTTTTCATTGGAGTAATCCCCTTGCCCCGGTGCATCTAATCCTGTGGGGCCTTTTGCACTAGGGCCATAGCCATAGAGCGTGGTATCCTCGGCGACATCCAGTTTGCTTAATCTATGAATGAATTCCTGCTCATCAAAATAATTAAGATTGGTGGTATCTGTTGGCATGCCCACTGTTGGTTTTTTGCTCCGCGCATACCAGCCCCTTGTCTGCTCCGCCCAGATCGCCGTTGCCTTCACCGTATCCGTTTGGTTCTTATAAGCTAACTGAAACTCAATATCTCGTACAGCCAGGCTTTTCCCAATGGCTTCTATGTACATGACCGTCATCGTATCCCCCAGAAAGTCATTGTTATGATCGAAAGTAAATTCAAGTAAATTATTAGCAATAGGGGTCATGACAACCAATGAATCTTTGTAAGGCTTCCACCATAATTTTACATTGCCCGATATCTGCTTTAATTTAATCAGCCCATCTACAGCAGGATCAAGCGTCGGCGATTTTTTAATCACCAATCTCATCAGATCAATTTCATTCCGCCCAACTACGCTGTTGTTGACCCGCCGTACATCGTTATCTTCCACATCAATCCGTTCCGTCGTGCCATCGTCAAGGTTATCCCCGTCGGTATTGTTCAAGTTGGCCACCGTCACTGCGCCAATACGTACTTCCCGGTCTTCGGTAATCTGCTGCCCACCCGACCAGCTTACTCGAGGTTCGGATAACCAGTCATATAAACCATTATGAATGGTCATATCTATATCCGTCGCTGCACAATACGGCACTTCAATCACCTCCACCGCAAAACATCCCCCCACATCCTGCACCGTCACGCTGTACGTACCCGGTTCGGTCACGATCAGGCTCGACCCCGTGCTGTTGTCCGACCAAAGATAACTCCCAAACCCGGCATTGGCCTGCAAGATCAGCGTGTCTTCACAGAGTTGGGCGGGGGTGGGGCTTATTTCCAGCGTCACTTCGGTGCAATAAGCCAGTTCCACTTCTTTGGAGGCGGTACATCCGGTGGCGTCCGTCACCGTCACGCGGTAAGGGCCGGGCGTTGCTACGGTAATATTTGGCCCCGTTGCGCCGGTTGACCAATTATAGACGGTGTATGTTTCCACGGTGCTCAACGTAATCGGTTCTATCGAACAGACATTGTTGCGGCCTCCCGGAGCCACCACCCCCGGCGGCGTTTGCAGGCAAATCGCCGGATTTGGGGGCGTAATTTCCACCGCCGGCAACGGGTTTACCGTAACAATAACGGTGTCGCTGCCCACTAAATTACCCTGGTCGTCGGTGATGTAGATGATGTAAGTCGTGGTGGTTTTCGGGCAAACCTCGGGATACGGCGAATACTTCGAGCTGATGTCCTGGTCGGGAAACCAGCGGTAGCACAAGCCATTTTCTTCGGAAAGCGGCAGGCAGCCGATGTACACGCATTCCCCTGCGCAAATTGTCGTATCCGCTCCAGCCCACGGGCATCCTTCCGGCATTTCCGTATCGTCGGTTACCTGCACCGTCATGGCAGTTGCTTCGCCCAACATAGCCCCGCCCGTCAGGTTTTGCAGTTCGAGGGTGTAGGTATGATTCAGGTCAGGTTGGCCGTTGGCGGGTTCGGTATGCAGCACAAAACACTGCGGGGTGGTGCTGCCGGCAGGGAAACTCAGGGTTTGGGTTGTAAAACTACTCAGGTGCGGGTTGGCGCTGCCAGTCAGCACAACGTCTGCCGTGCAGGCAAGGGAAGGCGTGGCGACGGATACGCAGATTTGTACGCTGTCGCCTTCGGCAACCGTGGCGCTGCTTTGCTGAAAAGCTAATGTAGGGGTGGCGATCAGGCGGCGCTCTAATTTGAAATTATCAAACCGCACAGATGATGATGCACCAGCGCCACTGCGCCGCACAATCAGGTAATACAAACCGTTGTAATTGCTGAAAACGGCGCTTTGCACGTCGTCTGCTGTCTGGCTGAAGGTGCTCACCATTGGGATGTTTTGTGCGCTGCCGATAAAAGTTCCCGGCGAGCCTGGTACTGAACCAATTTGGTATTGCAACTGCTTTCCGGATGCTGTCGTCCGCGCATTCCACGAAAAGCGGTATTCGTAAGCATCTGAAAGGCTTACCCTGACAGACAGGTAATGGCTGTTGTTCTGGAAATTATTGACCCAGACGCAATTGTCCTGGGAACCACCGCTGGCGCCAAAGCCCGTGAGTGAAAACCCCGCCTGATAGAATGGAGGAGACGCGGGTAAGCCGCCCGAAAAATCAATTTCTGAGCCGGAAACAACCTGCCAGTCCTGGGCTTTTAAAAGGTGTGGCGTCAGCCAGATGAAAAGCATACAGAAGAGCGCCCTAAAACAATAAACATTGATTATCAGCGTATTACCCCCCCGTTACAGGTACAATCCAGGGTAAGTATGCTTTTAAAAGCGGTTGATTGGTCGGCTTGTTTTGATGGTTCGGTGTCATTATAGCTTGTATTTTCCTTTAACTATTATATTACTTAGCAACTTGAAAGCGCTCCGCTTCGCGCCCCCCCGTTTGCACGGGACAAGCTTTGCGGTAAAAAACGAACCGTGAAGTGCGCAAAGGTTTACGCGAAACTTGTCCCGATCAACGGGAGTTCGCAAGACAATGCTGCCCCGGAACTTTATTATTACTATCCGTCCTCTGAACAGCGTTCAGAGGTACTGGCCGGACAGCCCCCAACTTTTTCGTGTTTGTTATTTTTTCCTTCGGGTGCAGCACCTGATGAAGTTTGCTGCGGGCATTTAAGCTTTTACCTCAAACCCGAAGGATGTTTGTGTGTTTGCAACAGCAAGAATAAGCCAAACAAAATGCACCCAGAAATTTTCGGGCGGTTTTAACAGATTAATTTTTTGTGAAGTGGGGGGAAGTACAGTTTTTGAGGCTGTTTTCGGGATTGAGGCAGGGGCAAGGGGCAAGGGGCAAAAGGCAATTTTGTTTCGCAAAGTTCATTGTTTATGAAATTAATCATAGTTTTTATGCGAAATAATTTGATTTTCCGGAATAATTGCCCTTTGTCTTTTGCCCTTTGCACCTTATTAACACAACCCATAAATATCTATAGTGTGGACACATCTATGACGGGTGGTATGTTTCGCGGGCTTTAGTCCGAGATCATGTTTTTAGGCGGACTAAAGCCCGCGAAACATAGAAACGCACCCTTCGTGGATCATTTTGCCGACTTGTGTCCACACCGTAGAACCCATAAATATCCCATAAACACCAATCCCCTACCACGTCGTTGTCCGCTCAACCGTTTCCTTTGCTTTAACCGTTACTTCGAAGCTCTTTTTTGCCAACCCTTTTGGCTTTACCGGATTGAGGTCAACCCGATAATCGCCCGGTTCCAGCAGGAAGGTATTTGGATTGGTAGAGGCGCTCATATACGTGCGGCCACCGGCAATACTTTTTCCGGTTTTTTTAGAATAGATTGTAATGGCTGCATCCACAAAATCCTGCCCCTGGAATGCGCCGATTTTCAGCTCGCCGGTCGCATAATCGTGCGCTAAGGAAAGGGTAGCGCCGCTGGCAAGTACTTGATTTTCAATGCGCACCAAAGGCCGGCCTTCAATTTTCACCGAAGCAATTTCAACATCGAAGGTTCCCGGCACAATGCGGTAAGTAGCAGGGTTGGTTTCAGGTCGCGTATAAGAGCGTCCGCCGGCAACCCGTTCTTGGGTTCCCGTTTTCAAGATGGTGACCGTCGCATCTGACAAAATGCCATTTTCCGTCACTAAAATTTTCATTACGCCCTGCGAAAAATCTACGGCATGAACTAAGGTATCGTTGGAAGGAACAACTAAGTCTTTCAGCCATTGGGTAGGCTTTCCGTCCATAGCGACGGACATCACTTCCACATCGTACGTTCCCGGAGCCAAGGTCAGCACCCTGGGATTGGTCGCTTTCCCCTCATAGGTTCTGGCAGAGGAAAGGGGCTTTTTTTCGCCTTTTTTAAAAACCTTTACGGTAGCGTCCAGGAGTTTTCCTTCCCGGGTGACTTTTACAGAAAGATAACCTCCGCCTGCCGGAGGCGGCACGACGGTTTGGTCTAATGCTTCGGCCAGTTCGCCCGCGTTGTTGGCGGGAAAATACTGCCCGCCGCCAGCCTGTGCGATGCATTCCAGCGCAGACAAGTCCTTTTCCACAATGCCAAAGCCCACCACGTGCAGGGTAATTTTGACGCCCTGCGCTTTGGCTTGTTTTACTAAGTCGCAGGCATTGCCCTCGCAGGTTTCCAAACCGTCGCTGACGAGGATGATGGTCACCGGCGCCGTTTCTGTGCGGATCAGCGCCAGGGCATGGTTGATGGACAGGGCAATGGGTGTTTTGCCTGCCGGGTTGATGCCGTCCAATTTTGCGGAAAGCGCCACTTTGTCCAGCGGCCCAAGCGGCGCCAGGGTTTCAATGTCGTTGCAGTCTTCTTTTTGTCGGTGGCCATACGCAACCAGGCCGGTGCGGGTAGTAGCCGGCAATTTGCCCAGCAGGTTTTTTAGGACCGAACGGGCGATGGCCATCCTGAATTCGTTGTCGGATTTCTGCCACATTGAGCCGGAAGCATCAAGGATGAAGAGGATGTTTTGTGCTGTAGCCGTTTTTTGTTCTCCGGCTTGTGCGAAAGCGCCTGTCCAGGAAAGCAGGACAAGACTAATCAGAAAAAATGATCTCATATCGAGTCGGTTTTGGTGATCAATCCGGGAGTGTGAGCGCAGAAAGGTTGGATAAAGGTAAAAAAAATCAGGTTTTTTTGCTCAAATTAAGGATGGGTAAAGGGGCAAGGGGCAAATTGGCAAAGGGCAAAGGACAAATTGGCAAGGGCAGCCTGATCTCTCCAGAAAAAAAGGCTCGGATTTTTTCTACAATTTTGAACTACTATGAAGAGTAATTTTATAAATTTGCCACTGCTCGCAATAACAATCGGCCTCCAGACAGGATTGCCGCTACTTTATTGCAGGCAAAAAGACACCCTCGTAATCTCCATTAAGAACGACCATTCTGTTGAAGCAGCCAAATTGCTTGAAAAAGAAGCATTTGGTGACATTCCATGAACACATTAAACGGTTGATGTACCAGAACCGAATTGATGTCTTACTATCTCCCTGTTGAAGTTTGTCAGGCAGTGTGCAATTTTTTTTGCCGCACAAGTGAGGGTGTTTCGCACCCTTGAACTATTATTAACCCGTTTTTATAAAGAATTTCCACAGATGAGTGCAAAACTACTTAAGCTCTTTGCGCCAATGGTCGCTTTTTTGCTGACGACTTTTATGACGCAAGCGCAAAACTATCTAATGAACGGGACGCCCATCAATGACTGCGACGGCTTTTTTATTGATAGTGGCGGAAACAACGGCCCGTATGGTCCGAACCAAAACCTGACCACCACCATTTGCCCGGCAGGGGGTGGCGGCACGCACATTCAGCTCTATTTCCCCAACATAGAACTGGTTGAAGGCGATTTGCTCTGCTTTTTTGACGGCCCCAATAGTTCAGCTCCACAGTTGACTTGTTCCGATGATTTTGCACCCGGCGCGCCGGTCATTGTGCAGGCGACGGCGGTCAACCCGAGCGGCTGCGTGACCGTGACCTTTATTTCGGACGGGTCTGGCCAGGGCAATGGCTGGAATGCCGAAATCAACTGCATCGCCGCCTGCCAGAGCATTCAAACGCGATTGGTCAGTTCCGATCCGATTGTGGAACCTGCCGATACCGGCTATATTGATGCCTGCCCCGGCCAGCGGGTTTTCCTGAGTGCAGAGGGCGTCTATCCCCAAAATGGCGCAGTTTACAACCATTCCGACTTTACGTCGAGCTTCCTCTGGGAATTCGGGGATGGCTCCTCAGCAGTGGGCCCCACCGTTTCCAATATTTATGACGAACCCGGGGGTTATGTGATCCAACTGACGATTACCGACCAGTTTGGTTGCAAAAACACCAATTTTATCAACCAGCGGGTGCGGGTGTCCACTCGCCCCTCCTTCAATGTCAATACAGACCACCTCCAGCAAATTTGTGTGGGCGACAGCATTCAACTCAATGCCGTCATAGACACCATTTTGTCGGACTATGCCCTTTCGGTGATGCCCACCAGCAGCAGTTTTCAGGCCGGTGGTATTCTTTCAGACTCGCTTCCGCTGCCCGATGGCACCGGAACAAACTATGAAACCAACATTGTCATCACCCAGTTTTCTCCAGGCCAGGTGCTCAACGACATCAACGACCTGCTGGGCATTTGCGTGACCATGGAACATTCCTGGCTGCACGACTTAGATGTTTTCATCACCTGCCCCGACGGAACCCAGGTTAAATTACAGGATCAGGAATTCATTGGCAATGAAGTTTTCCTGGGGATTCCTTATGAACTGGACGACTTCGGCACGCCCAATCCACCAGGCCAGGGGATTGGCTGGGAATACTGCTGGACGCCCACATCCCCTCAAACCTGGACGCAATATTCTCAGGCAAACCCCAATATTGAATCCCTGCCATCAGGCGATTATGCCTCCTTTGAATCCCTGAATAACCTGTTGGGATGCCCGTTGAACGGCCAATGGACGCTGACCGTCCAGGATCAATGGGCGCAGGACAATGGCTGGGTATTTGAATGGAGCGTCAACTTCGACCCTTCCATTTTCCCGGACTTAGAGACGTTTACCCCGCAAATTTTAGATTATTCCTGGGAATCGAATCCTTCCATCTATTTTATGCAGCCCGATTCGATCGGCGCATCCCCCATCAACGCCGGAACCGCCAGCTATACATTTACCGTAATGGATGACTTTGGCTGTACCTACGACACAACGGTTAACGTAGTTGTTTTGCCGGAAACCCACCCCAATTGCCACTCCTGTCAGGAAATCCTGACCCCTGTGGACGACCGGTTGATTTGCCAGAATGAAAACACCGTTCTGGACGTAACCGGCACGGGAACAACGTCTGCCCAGGTCACTTTTGAAGCGTCGCCGTTCTACCCGTTGGGCTTTTCCAACCACCCGCCGGCCAATCCATACCGATCTACCATTGCCGTCAACAGCATTTCGCCGGGCGTCTTATCCAATCCGGCGATGCAACTGCTGAGTGTGTGCATCAATATTGAAACCGACTGGTGCAGCGACCTCAACATCTCGCTCCGGTCTCCCGCAGGAACGGTCATTGACTTGTCTTCCGGGAATGGCGGCAGCGGCGACAACTATACCAATACCTGTTTCACCCCTTCAGCGCCCACTGCGGTTACAGCAGGAACAGCGCCTTTCACCGGCAATTTCCGTCCGGAAGGCAACTGGAACCTGCTGGCCGGCACCCAAATCAACGGCAACTGGCAGTTGGTTGTGACCGATGCATTTGGCATCAACCAGATTGGCCGCCTGAATTCCTGGACCATAACTTTTCTTTCTACGAATAATGTTGTTTACACCTGGACCCCGTCGCAGGGCTTGAGTTGTACCAGTTGCCCGGCGCCTACCGCTGCGCCCAATGTCACCCGGACGTATTTTGTCACGGCCACAGACGGTTATGGTTGCGTGCAGCGCGATACGGTAACGGTTGGCGTAGTCAACGACATCAGCGCCCCGGTTGTGACTTGCGAATCAACGGCAGACGGTGAAATCACGTTTTCATGGGATCAGGTAGACAACTTTACTGATTATGAAGTCAATATTACCCAAAACGGATCCAGCTCGGGCTGGCAAGGGCCCATTACCGGTCTGTCTTACGCAGTAAACGGTTTAAACAACAACGATGAAGTCAGCATTGAAGTCCGTGTGAATACCGGTGGCGCTTCGCTCAATTGCGTAGTAGAAACCGGTACCAGCAGTTGCATTTACAGCAATTGTACGCTGACTTCCGCGCTCACCTCCACCACGGCAGTTTTCTGCAATGGCGGAAACAACGGCACCGCACTCGTGACCGCGCAAAGCATGGAACTGCCGATCAATTATTTCCTCGACGGCAACGCCATAGGCCAGGCTTCCGGCAGCTTTAACGGCTTGTCGGCAGGCAACCATTTCATCGCAGTGGTGGACGCGACCGGTTGTGCAGACACCTTGTCTTTCAACCTCGCCGAACCTCCGGTATTGACCATTCCGTTACAAATTACGCAGCAGGTCAGTTGCCACAACGGCAATAACGGCCTGATCAGCGCGACCCCGCAGGGCGGCAACGGCGGCTATATCCTGAGCTGGAACGGCCCCGCTACCCCGAACCCGAACGGCATTCCGTCCGGAACTTATTTTGTAACGGTAACGGATAATCTGGGCTGCATCGCCACCAACAGCATCGTGCTGCCCAATCCGCCACAGCTTTCCGTGATGTTGCTGGCCGAAGCGCCCAACTGTTTCAATACCGCCGACGGCAGCATGGAAGCCATCGCAACCGGAGGAACCGGAACGATTGCTTATACCTGGTCACCGGCGCTGTCTTCCCAGCCGATCCAGCAGAATTTAGCGGCCGGGAATTACTGCGTGACCGCAACCGACCAAAATGGTTGTACGGCCACAGCTTGCGCAACCATCGCTTCCCCCACACAATTGATGATCACGTCCATCACGCCACGCCCAGCCGATTGTTTTGGCAACAATACCGGCTCGGCCATCGTGCAGGTAACGGGCGGAACCCCGGTTCCGGGCGGCGATTACAACTACGCCTGGAACGACCCTATCCAGCAGGTCAGCGACACGGCGGTTTTCCTGTTTGCCGGAAACTACACCGTAATCGTGACCGATAACAATGGTTGTCAGGTCACCGGTCAGACGAGTGTCACCCAGCCCGCGCAGCTGGTGGCCAATACCGTTGCTGTAGACGCCCGCTGTTTCGGCGAAAGCACCGGCAGTGCAACCGTCACGCCGGGTGGTGGCGTCGGCCCTTACACCGTAATTTGGGACAACGGCCAATCCAGCACCACGATCACCAACCTTGCAACGGATGAATACGAAGTAACCGTCACGGACGCCAACGGCTGCCAGGCGCAGAGCCTTGCGGATGTGGGGCAACCCGATACGCCGGTCAGCGTGGCGGTTTCGCAAACGTTTACCGGGTGCTTTGGCGCCAACGACAACGAAGCCAGCGCGATGCCTTCCGGCGGAACGGGCTTTGGATATTCCTTTGTCTGGAGCAACACCCAAACCGGGCCAACCGCTGTCAATTTAGCGCCGGGCGCCCAATCCGTCAGCATCACCGACAGCAATGGCTGCGCTGCTTCGGCGCAGGTTACCCTCAGCGACTGGGCCGATATTGACGTGAACATCATCGCCATCGAGCCAACCTGTTTTGGCGACGCGAACGGCCAGATGGGGATCAACGTCTTTTCCGGCGGCGCCGGCACGGCAAATAATGCTTCCGATTACACCTTCAACTGGAGCAACAACGGCTCCGGCGTCACCATCCAAAACTTAGCCGGTGGGGTTACGTATTCTGTCACGGTGAGCGACCTCCAGGGTTGCAGCAAGGTCTTTTCAAGGGCTTTGAGCCAACCGCAGGACATTACGTTCGACTTCACCCATACGGATGTGGCTTGCAATGCAGGCGCCGATGGTACCGCAACGGTCGTCAATGTGCAGGGTAGCCTCGTTGGAGGGTACACGTACCTCTGGAGCGGCAATGCCGGCAGTCAGGCGACCGTCACCGCGGGCAACCTGGCAGCAGGCCTGTATTTTGTAACCGTCACCGACGCCAACGGCTGCAACAGCGCCGGGCAGGTGCAGGTAGGCCAGCCGACCGCCATGTCTATTTCAATGGCTGCTGAAGATGAACCTTGTTTTGGAAACGCGCTGGGCAGTGTTACGGCCACGGTGAGCGGCGGCGTTCCCGCCTACACCTACGCCTGGACGGGCCAGCAGCAAACCGCAGCCACCATCACCAACCTTCCGGCTGGCGTTTATACCGTCACGGCACAGGATGCGAATGGGTGCCAGATCACCGCCAACGCGGAAATTTTGCAACCCGAACCCATTACCGTAGCGATTGCCACGAAACCGGTGGATTGTTTCAACATGCGCAACGGTTCCATCACGGTGGTGCCACAGGGCGGTACAGGACCTTTCCAGTACAGCTTAGACAACAACACTTACGGCGGGTCGGGCACCCTGATCGGCTTGCAGGGCGGTGAATACACCATTTACGTCCGCGACCGCAACGGCTGCATGCTGATTGATAAAGCAACGGTTGTTTCGCCGCCTGAATTCATCGTCAACGCGGGCGTGGATACAACCATCACCATCGGCGATTTGATCAATTTGGGCGCCTCTTCGGTCAACGGCGCCGGCGAAGTGCTGTACACCTGGTATGCGCCTTACGACAGCACCCTGACTTGCACAGAATGCCCCAATCCGCAGGTCATAGCCACCAATACCATTACCTTCGAGCTGTATGGCATAGACGAAAACGGCTGCGACGACAATGATTTTGTCAATGTCTTTATCCGCAAACCGAGGATTGTGGCGGTACCAACGGGCTTCACGCCCAACGGCGACGGCACTAACGACCGGCTGCTGGTACACGGGCAGGAAGGCACCACCATCCGCACGTTCCGCATTTACGACCGCTGGGGCGAACTGCTGTACGAAGCCCGCGATTTTGAGGTCAACGATGATAATTTTGGCTGGGATGGCAGTTTTATTGGGAAAATGATGAATGGCGGCGTTTATTTGTGGTACGTAGACGCGGAATACGCGGATGGCGTTCGGGAGGTCTTCAAAGGCCAAACGACGTTGATTCGGTAATTCGTGTCCGTCTTTAGAGTCCGATAGCTGCGTTATGCGAAGGCCCAAAATTGGTCATTTACGCGAGTAAACTCCCGCTTTTGGGCCTTCACATGCCTTGCTCTCGAACCCTAAAGAACAGACACTGCACTAAAAATCAGAATAGTACCGTTGAATTTCGATTCAGCGAAACCTGCAAATACAATTGTTTTAACTATAAAAAGTGTTGATTCGTTGGGTTGTTGTTTTATTTGAAAGTATAGGATAAACAACCCAACGAATCAGCAACTAAACCAAAACTAATGCGCAGAAACTTTACACACCTCGTTCTCTTTTTCCTGGCATTCGTTTGCTGCACGAGCCTAAGCGTCGCGCAGGATGCCCGTTTGTCTCAATTTTACGCCGCGCCGCTGCAAGTCAATCCCGCCATGATCGGCGTGTTCGACGGGCAGTCGAGGGTCGTCGTCAATTACCGCGAATTGTACGCCAGTGTCCTGAAAGACAATCCGTTCCGGACTTTGGCGGCCAGTTTCGACATGCGGTTCCGCGTCATGCGCGGCGATTACGCCGGTTTTGGACTCAGCGTCATGCGCGACGAAGTTGGCGTGGCCAATTTCAACCGGGTGCGCGCCAACCTGGGCGGCTCCTTCCTGAAGCAGCTCAACGGCGGCCGTTATTCCCGCAGCAACCAATACCTCGTGATCGGCGCCCAGCTCGGCATCGGCCAGCGCGGGTTCGACTGGGGCAAACTCTGGTTCACCAACCAGTTCAACATTGACCAGGCGCTGGTGGACTACGGTTCCGATCCGGGCGAAAACTTCGATCAAAGCAAAACGAACGTTTACCTCGATTTCAACGCAGGCTTGTTGTATTACGCGCTGTTCGACAACGACATGAGCGTGTACGTCGGCGGCTCGATGCACCACCTGAACGAACCCAACATCTCTTTCCTCGGCGACGACTCGGAAAAACTCTACTCAAAATGGGTGGGCAACGCCGGCGGCGAAATTCCTTTTACCAATAACCTGAGTTTGCTGCCTGCAATCGCGGTCATGGGACAAGGCCCGTCGTTCAGCGCAACCTTCGGCGGCAATTTCCGCTTCACCAACCGCGACTGGAAAGAGGTGGCCATCCGCGCTGGCGCCTGGGGCCACATGGCCAATCAGTTGGAAACCACCAAAACCTTAGACGCCATGATTTTCACGGCGATCTTAGAAATCGAGCGCTGGAATTTCGGCGTCAGCTACGATGTCACGGTTTCTACGCTGGCTTCCGCCAACAACTCCCGCGGCGCATTTGAATTGTCGCTGATTTATACGAGCAAGAGCAAAGATCGGGTACGGACGGTGTGCCCGAAATTTTAATGTGAGATGTTAGATGTAAGATTTAAGATATTAGACTTAAGATGTTAGATTTTAGATATTAGACTTGGGACGTTTTCATCCCATTGAGTTGGGCAATCTAAGATCTAATGTCTAATATCTAATGTCTAAGATCTTAAATCTAATATCTCCTAAGATACACGGCAACTTTCTTAGAAAGAGATGCCTTATCTGTAATTTTTTTAAACACACCTGGGGCCGGCCTGATAAGGGGCCGGCCTTTTTTGTGGTCGCCAACTTTAGTTGGCTGACCTTTGGGAAATGAGGTGGAGGGTGGAAGCGAATGAGGGGGATGCAAGCCCTTGTTTTTTTGGGGAAGTGGACGGGGCTGAAGATTTTCAATCTGGACAAAGGGATCCTGTATTCAGTGCAGCTTAGTTTAGTTAGATAAAGATGAAAAGTGAAGTTAAGCTTCTGGAAGCCCATACACTTTTCGGAATTCCAATAATTCTCGCAAACGCGCCAGAATGGTAATTTCGCTATTGGCATTCGCACAGCGCTTAAATGCAGGTGGGTCGTCTTCTTTCAGG
>JALHRK010000076.1 GCA_022841505.1 Saprospiraceae bacterium
CGGAACCGAAGCCCTGCGTGTGGTGAACCTGATGAACGAAAAAGCATTTCGCTGGACGCCCGGCAAACAAAGAGGGCGTCCGGTGCGGGTGCAGTTTAATTTGCCGGTGAAGTATAAGAGCGTGTTCGGGAATTTTATTCGGTTGATGAAAATATTCGTTGCAACATAATGGTTGAATTTGCTAAAATCACCCAGGCTTCAGAAGATAATATCGTATACTCGAAATCTTTGGTAATTCTCCTGAAGAAATTAGTCCAGGAAATCGTTCGTTCAACTACCCATCGTTTGGCAATAGGCACAAACCCAGTTGCCGACTCAGGACGGGATGCTCTTTCAAAATCGAGACCCACTTTAGCTGCTTCGAGGGCAAAGACACCTTTATATGCTTCATCACCTAAAATTTTTTCTAATCTTTGGTTGATTGCACTACAATCTAAAAGAAGTGGATAAGCCGCAGGGCCATCATGCAAATTTGCCGCATGAACCCTTACACGCCATATTCGTCCACCTGTATCAACCAAAATTTGTCGTTTTCGCCCATTTACCTTTTTGTTTGCATCTATACCCCTGAGCTCAGCTATCATTGGAGTCAATTTAACGCTTTGACTATCAATACACATAAGTGATGGGAATGCTGCTCGATCTTCTTGTAATCTATCCAACTGATTGAGGCTATCATTGATTTTGACGAATGTACCGTTGCGCTTCCACTGCTCAAAATAATAGTTAACTGCTCTCCATTTTGGGTAGTTCTTTGGCAAATTCCGCCACTGACATCCCGTCCTAACCATATACAGCAGAGCATTTACTATCACCCTTAAATCATGGCGACGCTTGCGTTTTAGGTTTAAAAACACCGATATTGCACCCCATTGGGAGTCGGTTAGTTCCTCGAACTGTTTGGTCATTTCTTTATTGTTTGGTCACAACAAAGATAGACACGACTCCCTACTTCCTAAATTCCCGAACAAGCTCTAAGTTGAATTAAGCGTTTGTTAGGATAACGAATCCCATTTCACCCTCAAAATGTAATAACCATGAAAACTACAAGCACAGTATGTCTCGGATTTAGCGCCCGTTTTAGGTTAATAAAACCAGCATTAGGGTTACTTTTTTTTGGTGGGATTGCTGCGTTTGCATTTGGCATTGGCAAGCAGGAATCAGACCCGGGAACAACAACCAACTTACCTGAAACAATAGACTGGATTGATCCAGAATTCCAAAAAACCAACGCCGTGTTCAGGGTGGCAGAACAAATGCCCCGCTTTCCGGGATGCGAAGACCTGGCTGGCAGCGAAATAGAAAAACACCATTGCTCAGCGCAGAAACTGCTCGATTTCGTTTACAAAAATCTCAGATACCCCGCGCTTGCCCGAAAAAACGGCATTTCCGGAACGGTAGTAGTTTCTTTTATTGTAGAAAAAAGCGGAAAGCCAACCAGTATGGAAATCCTGCGTGACATTGGCGGCGGTTGTGGTGCAGAAGCATTACGTGTAGTGAACCTGATGAACGAAAAAGGGCTGAAATGGGAACCGGGCAAACAAAGAGGGAGCCCGGTTCGGGTGCAGTTTGCTTTGCCCGTGAATTATAAGCTAAATTAGTGTGGTTAGTGAGGGTGTCACTTTAAGTGTAATGTCGTCAACTTAGTGCCGTGAACGACCCTGCAAGGGTCAAATGTGAATAGCCCCCGATGCAATCGGGGGGGGAAAGTGGAAGTAGTGAGGTGAACCAACCCCGAATGGGGTTGAATATTGACAATGGGGTGTGGCGTAATAATATTCAACCCCATTCGGGGTTGGGCGTTACAATTCGTTTATGCGAATAACCCCCGATTGCATCGGGGCTATTCACATTCAACCACTTCGTGGTTATCAGCCGCTAAGTTGACGACATTACACTTTAAGTGATGCCCTTACTTGCGCCCCTCGCAGCTATCGGACTATAAAGCCAGACTCTGATTAGTACTGGTCTTTAACAATTTTTCCACCCTGACCCCGCCCCGTTTCGTCGGTTGCCTGCCAATAATAAACCCCGGCAGCAAGATTTTCTAACGTGACTTCATTCGCGCCAGGGTTGAGCATTTGCTGCCGAAACGGCTGGCCCAAAGCATTGTAAAGGGTAAAAAGCAAATGACTGCCTGGCTTATCCCACAAAACCATCAACCGATCTGTCGCCGGGTTTGGGAAAACTGAAATTTCAGGCCTGGCGGTAATCGGCTCCTCATCTGAAGAAACAATGAAACTTGTATCGCAGGGAAATGGCACAAATTGAAACTCGTTTTGACCATCAAAATAACACCTAAGCCCTGTCGGGCTGTTAAGTCCAACTAACCCGAAGGAGTAGGGCAAATGGAAAAAATCACTGCCAATTCCTTTAATAATTTTGAGGCCCCAATCAAGAGGATGTAAGGCAAAGGTGATATTGAGGAATTGCAGGGTCGTATCACCAACAGCAGCCGAAAAGGAAGTCCCGGCCTCTATGGTGAGCATATTGGTATTATTAGCGCCATTTAACCCATTGATGGTCCAGGTTTCACCAGACTCTGCTCCAAAGTCATACAGCAATTCAAAATTGCCGGATATTTCGCTGTAAAAGAAGACAGAGTCCTGTTGGGAATAGACATAAAGCGGGTCGGGCAGGCCCGATGTTGCAATACCGACGAGTTTACGACAAAGCCGCCCCTGGAAAAATTCTTCACTTTCCACCTCTACAACACGGGGATAATTGCCAAAATCTCCCGGGAAATTCGATCGGGAAGAGTATGTCCACCTGGCTCCCACCGGCGCAAAATCGTATTGCTGCGCAAAGGCGGACAAGGCAAGCATAAAAAGAACAACGGAGAGTAGCGTTCGGGTCATGGGTATAAGGTTATGGTTGAATAATAATTTTTCCGGTAGCCACCGGACGGTTGTTTTCAAACAAAACTGGGAGGTATAAACCAGGGGGCCAGCTACTCCCATCTATATTCAGTGCGGTGTCGCCTTTGGGCCAGGGCAATTGTTGCCATAGTTTTCCTTGAAGGTCGTAGCAGCGCAGTTCCCAATTTTTACCCGGTTTCAACGCTTCTTTCGGCAATTGTACCCTGAAAGGCCCCGGTGTCGGGTTGGGCGAGATGGAGAGCAAGGGTAGATCGGGCAAACGGAATATTGGCTCGAAAGTAGAAGTGATGAATTGGTCGTAGCCGCTACACCCAGGGTCTAAGCAACCCTGTTCATCCACAACGATCAGGGCAACATTGGGGTTCCAATGGCCATTGCTGTTGAGGTCGAAAACAATGCCGGTGGCTGCGATGCGCCCGTCATCCAACTCGCAGAGGTCTAAGAACTCAATAAGTGGCGACCAGGGGCGTTGCAGCGAATCCGTATAATGCCGCTCCCACACCACTTCCCCTGCGGGCGTCATCCGGAACAGCCAACCCCTTCCTTTGGAATCAAGGCTGCTCCCCGAATAGTACCCGCAGCCAAGGATATCTCCGTTTTGAGCGGTAATGAGCCTGCCTACGCTGCGTATGGCCACATCATTCCATTCGTGCGTCCAGCTCAGGCTGCCCGTGCTGTTGTAACGTTTAAGGATATTGAAACTAAAGGCAATGGTCGGATCCGGCACAAAAGTATCTTTGGCCCACATGACAGCGCCCCCGCCCCCCTCAAGTGTAGTCATAACCGGCTGTTGCATTAAAGACTTGGCGTAGTTCACCATCCGGCTCCAGATGGGGTTTGCATTGCTGTCTATTTTGTGCAAAATGGTATTGTAGAGATAGGTGCCATATTGGGGGTGGTAGTAATAACCCTTTACCTGCGAACTCAGCAAAAAATTCCCGTCCTCAGTAGGCGCAAGGTGCCCATGGCCGGAAGAGCGCTGAAAGGTGTCGGGGATTATCTTGTTGAAAATCACGTCCCCGAAAGCGTCGGTTTTTACAATCCGTATTTTACTGGAGACTGACCACCAGGGGTTTCCGGACAAATCCACCTCACCCTCAATGAGGTACAGTAAAATATCGCCAGTGGCCGTTTGGGCAAGGGCATCGCCATACAGGTGCCCGTCGGATAAATCGGGGTAGTAATTAATCCAGACAATTTCGAGGTCTTTGTCCAATTTGGCAATAAACGTTCGCATCCGCAGGGCATCGTAATCGCGCCATTCGCCTGTTATCAGGATGTGCTGATCTGGGGTAATCCAATAATCTGATATTGCCATATCTTCTTGTGGGCCTTGTATGGCAATTCGGTTTACAATTTCACGATTTTCAATATTTATTTTAAAAATATCTAATGCTCTGTATCCATTGATATGGACATATCCATTAAGTACATACAAAAAGGAGTCTATGCTCCATATTCTATAGCCTTTATCTGCCTGATATTCCTGTGCAGGATTGGGGTCAATGGATTGAATGAAAGTCTGGCATAAGGGTTTTATTGCGAGATTTAAATTAAATGCCGTTATCAAAAAACAGGATTTGATTATAGTTTTCATGTTAATTTTTATGAGAGGTGGGTAATGAATACGTAAGCCGTACTTTGCTGTGGCATAGATAATGCTTCAATCCCGTTATATGGCAATTCAGACATAAAAGTTATGTCTTTCAAATGTCAATAAGCTTGTATAACCACAAACGAACTTTTAAAACCACTAACCTTCAAACTATCCGATCGGTCCTGAGTATAAATATACCCATCATAGCTAAATTTGACAGGGATAACCGGCGAGTTTTCAAAACACTCCATAATATATTTATCCTCTAAAAACTGATAGTTATAAAATGCATTTGGGTCTTTTATTTCCATCTTATAAGGAATTATCGAATAGTTTACACAGCTGTAGGTTTTTCCAAGGTATTCGATGATGAAATTTACAAAACACTGATCCGGATACGTTTCACACAATGCCAAAATATGTTCGGTAGGTATAAAAGAGGTCGTTATCGGGTCGAATCCGCGAACGCAAAAACGAACCTGAAGCTCGGATATGGGGTCGGTATAGTGGCTGTAACTAAATCCGTTTAAATAAAAATATCCGGAGTTCCCTCCATAACTTAAATCATAATCAACATTTATCTCATCACAAAATGAGTGACTATTGCGATACGCCAGATTAACATCCGGAAGAGAAAAAGTGGTTGAAATCTTTTCATAGGGGAGTAATGGATGTGGCTCCCAGGGCTCCGTCTCAGGATCTTTTTCATTGCATCCTCCTGCCATGACGATAACCGTGGTAGCCAATAGCGCAAAAGCCAAATTTCGACAATCCATAACTCAAATTTTAAGTAAAACTTTAAAAATGGGCAGTGGCATGAATTCCTTTACACCAGAAATTTATCCTCTTTTTCTGTTCCAGAAAGTTAAGATAATCAGACCCGCCTTTTGAAAAAAAATGACGAAACCCCGGTTTGAGTGTGTGAAACCCGGGTTTGACTGAGTAAAGCATTTGAAAAGGGCGGCATCTCTTCGTCAAAAAACCGTCAAAGAAACACCCGCATGCTTCACATCCGCCAAAAAATGCAGAAATTTGCCCCATGAATTTGCAAAACGACTTGCTGCTCCGAGCGGCCAAAGGCGAAACCACCGAACGCCCGCCCGTCTGGCTCATGCGCCAGGCTGGCAGAATCCTGCCGCAGTACCGCGCCATCCGGGAGCGCCTTTCCGATTTTAAAGAATTGGTGAAAACACCCGAACTCGCCGCTGAAGTCACCATTCAGCCGGTGGACGAACTGGGCGTAGACGCTGCCATCATTTTTTCCGACATCTTAGTCATCCCCGAAGCGATGGGCCTGGACTACCTAATGGAAGAAAAACGCGGCCCTTTGTTTCCGAGAACGATTCAATCGGATGCTGATGTAGATGCTTTGAGAACCGGTGAAGACGCCGCAGCGCACCTGCAATACGTCTACGATGCCCTCGCACACACCAAACGCGCCCTGAATGGCCGAGTGCCGCTGATCGGCTTTTGTGGCGCACCCTGGACCATCCTGTCCTACATGGTGGAAGGCAGCGGCAGTAAGACCTTTTCAAAATCGAAAAAACTGCTCTACACCCGCCCCGAACTGGCGCACCGCCTGCTGGATAAAATCACGGAAGCTTCCATTGCTTACCTGAAACACCAGGTTTCCAGCGGGGCCGATTTGGTGCAGTTGTTTGATTCCTGGGCGGGCATTCTTAGCCCGGAACAATACCGCACGTTTGCGCTGCCCTATATTTCCAAAATTTGCACGGCTCTTGCACCGCTGGTTCCGGTCACGGTTTTTGCCAAAGGCGCGTGGTTTGCCTTGCCGGAAATGAGCGACCTCAATTGCCGGGTCATTGGCATAGACTGGAATACGGAACCGGGTCAGGCCCGGCAATGGATTGGCCCGGACAAAACCCTGCAGGGCAACCTCGATCCCTGTGCCCTGTATGCCGCGCCTGCTACCATCGAAACGGCTGTTCGCACCATGCTGGATGCGTTTGGTCCGCGTTACATCGCCAACCTTGGGCACGGGCTCTACCCCGATACGCCGTTGGACAACGTAAAATGTTTTGTTTCTGCGGTCAAAAGCCACCGTTACAAGGCATAAGCTCGACATGACGTTTCAACATGACGTTTACAAAACTTTAAAAGTTTCGTAAACGTAGTAGCCCGACATGACGTTTACCAAACTTTTAAAGTTTAGTAAACGTAGTGTACTGGAAAAGTCTTTTCTTTGCGGGAATTTTCAAATCGCAAAAACAAAGAGTACGATATGAAACGCATTATTTTCCCATTGATCATTACAAGTTTTTTTGGTTTTCTGGCAGTTTCCTGCAAACAGGATACCCAAAGCAGTCAAAATCAAGGCACGACGTTAACTCCCAGCCAGGATAGCGCCGTAGCAGCAGGCACTGTTGTGCCCAATACGAAATCCGCAGATGGAAAAGAACCGCCCGTCAAACAATTCAAGGCCGAGGAGATGCGGGTGGTCTCTATGGACGGGTTGGACTTAGAAGTAACGAACCTGTATGCCGGTGAAACAGTGAAGCAGGTGCATTGCAAAACCGTTGGCCGGGAAGATGAAGCCCGCTATTATTTCAATTCGATGGGCAAAGTGAGCATGCTGGATGAAATCACCAAAAACATGGCCGGCGAATACGTCCAGGAGATCTTCATCTACGTTGCCGATTCTTTGCAGGCAGCCGTTAAACGCACGGCTGCTACAAAAGCCGATCTGGAAAAAGCCAAAGCGGAAAATTTCAAACCCTTGCCTAATGACATCCGCGCTGATGCAGACAAAATCTCGAAAAAAGGCTTTACGCTGAAGGTTAGCAGAGATTAATTTAACGCGATTTTGGGTATGACTACCTGAAAAAGAGTGTTTTGCACCTTTCAGGGAATAAGGCGGCTAAAGCCCGCGAAACCAGGCACTGCGCCTGCCATTCCATAAAAAATACCCGAATTCACGTTAATTTGGGATAAAATAAGATATTGACACGAGGTTGGACATGAGTTCGGCCTCGTGCTGTTTTTTTTGTGACTTTCCTGCGTCATGAAGTCGTAAATATTGACTTTCGCCAGTCCTGTATCACAGATTAATCCTTATTTTTGAGGGTTATACTTCGCGCTGCCTGGTCTTGTACATGGCCTTTAGGCTAACTGACTGATTAACAGCGATCAGTATGACAAAAATGGCTTTGCACCCCGACTGTGGACGGGATGCTTGGTGCAAAATTGTGACGTTTATTCTCATTCAAAAAAAATGCTTTCATGAAAAACGTGTTTTTGACGGCAGCTTTTCTGGTTGCCTGTTTCCATATTACGATCGCGCAATTTTCTGACCCGGCACTCCACCAAATGCGGGTGGATGTAGTTTATTTAGCTTCGGATTATCTGGAAGGCCGCGAAGCCGGAACCAAAGGAGAAATGCTGGCCGCCGAATACATTGCGCGCCGCTTTGAAGCAATCGGTTTGGCGCCCAAAGGCGATAACAAGGGCTGGATCCAGGTTTTTGATTTCAAATACAACCCAAACCCGCATGCAGCCGGTGGAGAATCCCGGCAGGGGCGCAATGTGGTCGGCTACCTCGACAACAAGGCTAAAACAACGGTGGTGATCGGTGCGCATTACGACCACCTGGGCAAAGGCGAATTCGGCTCCCGCCACGCCGGCGAAGCTGCGATCCACAACGGCGCCGACGACAATGCCAGCGGGGTTGCTGCGTTGATTTACCTCGCAGAACGTCTTAAAAACGGAAAAGCCAAAAAAAATAACTATCTTTTCGTCGCTTTTTCGGCAGAGGAACTGGGTTTGATTGGCTCGAAGGCTTATGTGAACTCGGCTGCGTTTGATGCGACAAGCATCAATTACATGCTCAATATGGACATGGTTGGTCGCTTGAATGAAGAAAACGTCTTAGCCATCAATGGCGCCGGAACCTCACCGGTTTGGAAAGAAACGCTGTCCAAAATAACAGTGGGTAACCTGAAAGTAAAAACCACAGACTCCGGTATAGGACCATCCGATCACACCTCATTTTACCTCAAAGACATTCCATCGCTGCACTTTTTCAGCGGGCAGCACACCGACTACCACAAACCAGGCGACGACGCGGAACTGATTAATTTCGACGGCATCAAGCGCATTGGCGACTTCATGGTCGCGTTGGTGGAATCACTCGATAAATCGGGTAAACTGGCGTTTACCAAAACGAAGGACGAAGAAGAAGGCAAACAAGCCGCCCGGTACAAAGTTTCGCTTGGTGTCATGCCGGATTATGTATACGATGGGGAAGGCATGCGCATAGACGACGTGCTTTCGGGCCGTGCCGCAGAAAAGGCTGGCCTGAAAAAAGGAGACGTCATTATCGAAATCGGCGAAACGAAAGTGAAGGACATTTACGGATACATGGAAGGTTTGGGGAAGTACAACGCAGGCGATAAAACGATGGTAACGGTGAAGCGCGGGGAAGAGATCGTGAAGGTGGAAGTTGCTTTTTAATAAGTAGGCAAGTTGGCAAATAGGCAAAGGGCAAACTTGAAACAAATACAAAAACCGGTAGATTATGAAATCGTCATTTCTTTGCATAGTCCTAATCCTGCTCATTGGCACGGTTAGTTTTGCTCAGGTGAGTGAAGGCGGTCGCCCGATGAGCTTAGATCCCCGGTACCAGGCGTTGTTTACCAATGCCTTGCCGGAGATTCAAATGCCTTCATTTGACCTGCGAAAAATCAGAAAGGAAGACGATTCATCACTAGGAACGCGTTTTGCAGCGCCGATTTTAGCCAATATTGCGCTACAGGAATCGGAAGCAGGGTGGACGGAACTGGAAAACGGAGACCGCGTCTGGCGGTTGCAAATTCGCTCCCGGGGCGCGCTGGCCGTCGCTTTTTTTTACGAAAACTTTTACCTGCCGCAAGGCGCGCGCCTGTTTATGTTTAGCCCCGATGGCGCCCAGGTTGCCGGCGCGTATACGTTTCGCAACAACACCACATCCGGCCGTTTCTGGACCGGACTGATCTACGGCGAAACGGCTATCGTGGAATACTACGAACCGGCTGCGGTGAAAGGGCAGGGGCATTTTAATATCTCCCGGGTAGATCACGCGTACGACGCTGAACGGTTGGCCGATGGCGCCCGAACGTCAGGTTTTGCAGCTTCCCTGCCTTGTCACGAAAACATCAATTGCCCTGCCGGCGATAACTGGCAGGACGAAGAACGGGGTATTTGCCGCATCATTGTGGTGGTAGAAGAAGGTATGGGCTTTTGCACGGGGAATATGGTCAACAACACGTCCAAAGACGGCAAACCTTATGTGCTCACCGCGTTTCACTGCATGGACAGCTACACGCCTTTGTACGACTTATGGCGATTTGATTTTAAATATCAGTCTGCCGATTGCAGCAATCCAGCGAATGAACCGGTTTATCAGTCGCTCCTGGGCAGCACGCTGCGCGCAGGCAGGCAGCAAAATGATTTTTTACTGCTTGAACTGATCCCCGCTATTCCGTCCTACTACAACGTCTGGCTGAATGGCTGGAATAAAGCCACCAACGTGACGCCGCTGAATTCAACCATCATACATCATCCCGTTGGGGACATCAAAAAAATTGCAACTGCTACCACACCTGCCGCCATTCACACCTTCCCGATTGATTGGAATAATGGCGTCATAACGCCGGCTAATCATCATTTTCGAGTGAATTATTCCACCGGTACCTTTGAACCTGGCTCTTCCGGCGCAGGATTGTTCAACCAGCAGCAGCTCCTTGTAGGGCAATTGCATGGCGGAGATTTCGACTGTACGGGTACAACAACCGGGTATTTTGGCCGTTTGGCGCTCTCCTGGAATGGCGGGAATTCAGAACCTACGCGCCTGAAAGACTGGTTGGATCCCTCCGGCGCGATGGTCGGCGATACGCTGCACGGAATGGAAAGCCCGGGAGTTGGCGGCTTGGGTGGGATCTCCGGATTTGTAGGAACCGAACAAAGCATGGCCATTGGCGGGGTGGTCGTCACCCTGACAACGCCGGATACCACGCTGACCGATACGACCGGCGCCGACGGGTTTTATGCATTTGAAAATTTGCCTTCCGGCGTAACTTACAGCCTCGGGTTGAGCAAAAAATCAGCGTTTTTATCCAATGGCGTTTCCACAACCGACATCATCCGGATTCGGAAAAACATCCTCAGTATTGAAAGCCTGCAAGGGCCTTACAAATTTTTTGCAGCGGATGTGAATGGTTCGGGCGACATTACTACCACTGATATTATCCATATTTCCAGGGCGGTGCTGGCTTTGATTACGAGTTTTCCGGGCGCAGAATCCTGGCAGTTTTTTCCTGAAGATTTCGTGTTTGCAAACCCGCAGGATCCGCTTTCAGAAATTGTTCCAATGCCTTATGTGATTGAAAATTTAGCATCCGATGACATCACGGATATTTCCTTTATCGGGATCAAATCCGGTGATGTCAACGACAGTGCCGATACACAGAACTAAACTTTTTCATGGCCAAAGCGATGACGCCCGAAGCGTTTTTTGAAACATCCGAAGACCGGGTGCTTATAGACGTTCGCACCCCCGCTGAATATGCCCACGGCCATATTCCGGGTGCGGTCAACCTGCCTCTGTTCACGAATGAAGAACGCGCTGAAGTCGGCACGCTTTACAAACAGGTCAATCCTTCGGCTGCCTTACTGAAGGGGTTGGATTTTGTCGGCGGAAAAATGAGCAGCTTTGTGCGCCAGGCGGAGCGGCTTGCGCCAAACCGAAAAGTGGCGGTACACTGTTGGCGTGGCGGAAAACGGAGCGGCAGCATGGCCTGGCTGCTTGGTTTTGCCGACTTCGACGTGGCGGTCCTCGAGGGCGGGTATAAAGCTTACCGGCAGCACCTCCAGCAGGCATTGGGTCAACGCCACTTCGAGATCATCATTCTGGGCGGGCATACTGGTTCCGGTAAAACAGAA
This sequence comes from Saprospiraceae bacterium, assembly GCA_022841505.1. GTDB lineage: Bacteria > Bacteroidota > Bacteroidia > Chitinophagales > Saprospiraceae > JABWAJ01. The sequence goes on from JALHRK010000076.1 coordinate 11,413, forward strand.
GTGTTGCACGAGTTGCAACGGCAGGGTGAACATATCCTCGATCTGGAGGCATTGGCCCACCACAAAGGTTCCGCTTTTGGCGCAATGGGCGAAATGCCTCAACCGACCGTAGAACAGTTTGAAAATGACCTGTTTGAAGCTTTTCGCAAAATACCGCCCGGCGTCCGTGTCTGGATTGAGGACGAGAGCCAGTCCATTGGCCGCGTGTATATCCCTCCAGTGTTTTGGCAGCAGATGAACACCTCGCCTATGGTTCGGATGGACATGGCCATAGAGATCCGGGTCAATAAATTGGTGAAAACCTACGCCGGTTTTCCAAAATCAGATTTGGTGGAAGCATTTGAACGCATCCGCAAACGACTGGGCGGACAACACCTTAAAGCGGCTGTGGAAGCCCTGGATCAAGATGATTTTGCCGTTGCGGCTGAAATTGCCCTGCGCTACTACGACAAGGCTTACGCCATGACGCAGTCGAAGCGGGCTCCGGAATTGATTTTGCCGGTTGAGATTCCTTTTGATGACGCGGGGAAGGCGGCGGAAGAATTAATTGTTAAAGCTAATAGCTTTCAAAAAGGTGTTAGCTTTGAGGTATTGTAAGGGCTAACAGCTTTTAAAAAGCTGTTAGCCCTGAGATCACTTTTGAAATTACCATCCTGATGAAGGCTATTTATACTCAACCTTTGCAAAGTGGATATACTTATCATATTCTTAATCAAGGAAATAATGGTGAAGATATATTTAAGGAAGAACGCAATTACGACTATTTTCTAAAAAAATACAAAGAGTTTATTTCTCCAATTGCCGATACATATGCGTGGTGTCTCATGCCAAACCATTTTCATGTGCAGGTGCAATTTAAGAACTATGAAGCCTTACATTCAGCATTGCCTCGTCGTTTTTTTTCTCCACCTGAAGGTATAAAATGTAGTGATGAAGTCACAACAATTGCTGAATCAGAATTATTCGAAGTTTTGGGAATGGCAGGATTGCAGAATTTGACCTTAAAAATATTGTAAATACACAGTTTCTTCACAATTGGTTTGACTCGAAGAATGCTTTTGAGGCCGCCCATCAACTTAGTTTGGACAATCTGAATCAGCGATATTTTTTGGAGTAAGTGAAGTAGAGCTAACAGCTTTTAAAAAGCTGTTAGCTCTGGAAACGATAAAATATGAGACCATGCAACATAAAAAACCCTCCATCCTCATCCGCAACGCCCGAATTGTCAACCGGGGACGCATTACAGAAGCCGATGTGTACATCCGCGACGGCTTCATTGAAAAAGTAGCGGGCAGCATTTCCGGGAGCGCTGATGTGGAAATAGACGCAGCCGGTAATTTCCTGATGCCCGGGATTATAGACGACCAGGTCCATTTTCGGGAACCAGGGTTAACGCACAAAGCCGACATTCGCTCCGAAGCGCGCGCGGCTGTTGCAGGCGGCGTCACGAGTTTTATGGAAATGCCCAATACCAAGCCGCCGGCCCTTACGCAGGCGCTGCTTGAAGACAAGTACCAGATTGCAGCGCAAGGCTCGCCTGCCAATTATTCCTTCTATATGGGCGCTTCCAACGACAACTTAGCCGAGGTGCTGAAAACCGACCCGCGCACCGTTTGCGGCATCAAAGCTTTTATGGGTTCCAGCACGGGAAATATGCTCGTGGACGACCCCCGCACGCTGGAACAGCTGTTTGCCAACGCGCCAATGCTCATTGCCACGCACTGCGAAGACGAAGCGACCGTGCGCGCCAACGAAGCGGCCTACCGCGAACGGTATGGCGAAGCCGTTCCCATAAAATACCACCCGCTCATTCGCAGCACGGAGGCTTGTTTGAAATCTTCAACCCTGGCGGTGGAGCTGGCTAAAAAACACAATACCCGGCTGCATATCCTGCACATTTCCACGCGCGATGAGTTGCTGCTTTTTAGCAATGCCCTTCCTTTGGAGCAAAAAAGAATTACCGCTGAAGTGTGCGTCCACCACCTGTATTTCAACAGTTTGCGCTACGCAGATTTGGGCGCTCAAATCAAATGCAATCCGGCAATTAAGGACGCGTTTCACCAGGAAGCCCTCCTGCCGGCGCTGCTCGACGACCGGTTGGACGTGGTGGCGACCGACCACGCGCCGCATACCTGGGAGGAAAAACAAAACACCTATTTTTCTGCGCCTTCCGGGCTTCCATTAGTGCAACACACACTGAATGTGATGCTCGGCTTTTACCAGCAGGGCCGGATTTCCTTAGAAAAAATCGTGGAAAAAATGTGCCATTCGCCGGCCATCTGTTTTCAGATTGACCGCCGTGGCTATGCAGAAGAAGGCTATTGGGCCGATTTGGTTGTACTCGACCCGGAAGCGGAATGGACGGTCTCCAAATCCAATATTCACTATAAATGCGGGTGGTCGCCTTTTGAAGGACAACGCTTTAAAGGCCAGGTGAAAAGCACAATTGTGAGCGGACTTTTGGCCTACCACAATGGGCGTTTCGATGAAAATGTGCGGGGGGAGCGGTTGGTTTTCAATCGAAAGTGAATTAAAGGGCAAGTTGGCAAGGGGCAAGTTGGCAAGGGGCAAATTGGTAAGGGGCAAATTGGCAAGAGGCAAGTTAGCAAATATGGACTTTGATGTCATGGATTTGCCAATTTGCCAACTTGCAAACTTGTCCCTTCACCCTACAATCCCGGAAAAAACGCATCTTCAAAATGCTCCAGCAAAACCTCCCTGCCTGGGCTGGCTAATACTGAAACCACGTCGAAGCGAATCTCCCAGTCGTGGCCGATTTGTTCCATATAAGCAGAGGCGGCTTCGGTTAAGAAGCGCTGTTTGCGGGCATCTACAAAGGCTTCCGGTTTGCCGAAAGCATCGCTGCTGCGCGTTTTTACTTCCACAAAAACTAAAATTTTGCCGTCTTTGGCAATGAGATCTACCTCTGCGCGGTGAAAACGCCAGTTGGCTTCCAGAATGGCATAGCCTTTGTTTTCAAGCAAATTTCGGGCCGCCAATTCTCCTGCTTTACCGATTTCGTTGTGCCTCGCCATTATTAGACTTGTTGTGACGGGAATCATCGCGGGGTAGAAATGAGCTATTGAAATTGCAGGGTCGCAAACCGAAACCTTCGTCCACTTTCGCCATACACCGCCATTTTGCGGCTGCCGATCTGGCGGCAAGCTTTGGGGCGGGTGAGGATATCGGCATCGCGATTGGCGTAGAGCGGCCAGGTGCGCAGGCTGCCATCTTTGCTGATTTCTGCTAAGCCAATCACCGATTGGCGGCCATTGAAGCGCTGCACCGTGCGTGGCCGGTCCTCAGGAGCCGCCAGATTGCGCGCATTGTCATTGTAGATGAAATAGAAACGATCGCGCACCACGGTCATGGCATAGGAAGAAAAATAGCCTTCATCGTTAACCGTTTCCTGGCGTTTGGGAATGCGCGTTGCCCATTCAATTTCGCCGTTGGGGCGGATGTTGACCACAATGATGTCGTAGTAGTTGTAATAATAGTCATAACGCAGGGTGCCGTCCCAATAACGGTAAACGTATTCCTGGACATAAAACTGCTCCGCGACCATCACGGCGCCACCGTCGCTGCGGAGGATTAGTTCGTCCAGCTTTACCTGGTACAATTCCGGCTCCCGCTTTGGGTTTCCCGATTCGCTGGCCCGGCGTGCGCGTTCTTTTGCCCCTTCAGACAAGTGTTCGGTTAGAAAATCAAAGTCGAATGGTTTGAAATTTTGCTCATAAATCTTCTGCCCGCTTGGGTCTATGCGAAAAAAGCAAGCGCCTTTGATGCTGTAGGTGCCTTTATTAGAATAAAACCCCGAACAAATCAAATGACCGTTGTCGGCAACCCGGAAGGTTAAATCGGTCATAAAATAATTGCTGTTGTCCACTTCATAATTCGTGGCTTCCACTCCGTCCCGGGTGTAGGCCAGAATGACGTATTCGTAGTCGGGGTTGCCGCGTCGTCGCAAACCCGCTCCATCTTTATAGCGCACGCCAAGCAGGTAAACATTCCCCTGGTTGTCTACCCGGTATTCTTCTACGGCGAACAGGTTGTCTGCGTAGGGCAACACAATTTCACGCTCCCACAATAAGTCAAGACTATCGTTGAATACCTGAAGGGAAAAACGCTCCGGTTCTTTACGTTTGTAAGGTAATTGTGCGTAGATCAATATTTTAGAACTATCGCGAGAAGTTTCTATGTTGAACGCGCCTTTGCGGTCTTTATTGATTGCATCCACTTCCGAAATCTTAACCAATTTTTTGGAAGGGATCAGTCGTTCGCTCAGGGTTTGATAAAAAAGGTAGTTTTTCTTTTTGGCCTGATTGGCAAAACTAGTAAAGAAGTAGAGTTGTCCTTTCAATAAAATCACCCGCTCAAAATCGCGCATTTTGCCTTCGAATTTCAAATCCAATTCCTGAGAACGTTTCATTTTCAGGTCTTTATCATGAAATTCTACAAACGCTGCCTCTTTTGAAAAACCACCGCCATAACGCCTGCGAAGGGTGTAGATGCCCCCGGCGTGGGTGGCGATCACCCCTTCCATGATTGTGTTATTCGGGCTGTCCGTTTCTTCACTCCAGGAAATGGTGGCCGGCAATTCGCTTGGTTGCCCGTAGAGGTTGGGCGCATCTACAAATAAAAAGACAGAAAGCCCAACAATGAATCGGGGCAGGAAGGATAAACCGGGAAAACCACTCATGATTTGATGTTTCGGTATTTAGAGGCGTTGGTCGCGTCAACTTTGGTCATAATCTGCACCACGCGATCCTGTTCCTGCCGCGTTCCCCGTTTGAAAATCTCGACGATTTCATCCGACTTGGCGTTGCTGAACATTTGCACGATCATGGCATTGGGGTAGGATTGGTTGACTTTGTCCACTTCTTCTAAAGCTTGAAGCACGATGGCGCGGCCGGTATTGACGTCATTCGACATCATATCCAATCCCTGGCGGTGGTATTCGTACAATCCCTGGCGCAAAGCACGCACCCGCGGAGAGAGTATATTTTCGATGATCCAGTAGCGGTTGCGGTTGCCTTCAACCGAACGCCAGCCGGCAGCGGAAGAGGCCACGTTTTGAGGCACTGTATTAAGGATTTCCTGGGCGGTCTGGTAGTGTTCGTCTCCGCCGAAAAGCGAAAAAGAATCGGCATCCATCCCCAGAATGACGTAAACGTAAAATGCGAGTATCGAAGACAGGTTGTCGTTGAACACGTTTTTGCTGTAAATCAGCGGCTGGAATTGTTCATACGAAAAGGTGACTTCCTTGTCTAAGTGATTGAGCATGCGCGTCTCATAGGTAGACCCGTAAACCGGGCGCGAAGCCTGGATGGCGAGATCTGCTTTGAAACTCGTGGGCGACAATTCCTCCTGGATGGTGAGCACCAGGTTGCAATTGATGCGCTCGTTGGTTTCAAAAATTTCGTCGGTCCATTTCTGGTTGTTCAAAAACTCGGCCACGGTTTGTTCTAAAGTTGCAAAAACTTTAGGATCAACAGTTTGTAGCTTCAATGTGTTAATTTTAACCGAAAAGGTCAGTTCCTGGGCTTGAAGGCCCACCGCTGCTAAAACGAAAAAGAGGAACAGCATTTTTTTCATGGCATGATCACTTTAGTATGGCACGCATCTACTGCGCAGAATTTATTTGACGGATCGCTTCAGTGCAGTCTCCACTTCATCAAGGATATCAACAGCAACCGAATACTTTGGTTTTAACTCAAAATCCTGCACACTATTGTCCTGACGAAGGATAGAAATTTTGTTGGTATCGTGCTGGAAACCGGCGCCCGGGTTGTTTAGCGAATTCAATACAATGAAATCGAAGCGTTTGCGCTGAAGTTTGGAGAACGCGTTTTTGGTTTCGTCCTGCGTTTCCAAAGCAAAGCCCACTAAGATTTGTCCGGCTCTTTTTTGCGCACCCAATGCTGCGGCAATGTCCGGCGTTTCTGTCAGTTCAAGGGTAATGCCTTTATTTTCAGCTTGTTTTTTGATTTTGTTCGCAGCGGCAGCTACCGGGCGAAAATCAGCAACAGCAGCCGCGAAAATGGCGACATCGCAAGTGGGGAAATGGCTGAGCGCTGCATCGTGCATTTGCTGGGCCGTTTCTACCCGGATGACGTCACAAGCCGTTGCAGGCGGATTCTGGTGTGTGGGTCCCAGAATCAGGGTCACCCGGGCGCCCCGTCGGGCAGCTTCTTCCGCAAGGGCAATACCCATTTTACCGGACGAACGGTTGCCAATAAAGCGCACAGGATCAATGGGTTCATGGGTGGGGCCGGCTGTGATCAGCACTGTTTTTTTTGCTAATTCTGAACCCGGGTCAAAAAAGGTTTCGAGCAGCTGCACAATCTCTTCGGGTTCGGCCATTCGGCCTTCGCCGCTCAGGCCGCTGGCCAGCTCGCCGACTCCAACTGGGATCAATCGGTTGCCAAAAGCTTGCAAACGGCGCACGTTTTCCTGGGTCGCCGGGTGGCGCCACATGTCTACGTCCATCGCCGGGGCAATGAACACCGGACACCGGGCAGACAAATAAACGGCCGTGAGGATGGTATCGCAGAGCCCCATAGCCAATTTCGCAAGGGTATTGGCCGTTGCGGGCGCAATAACCATCGCGTCGGCCCAAAGGCCCAGCTCTACGTGGTTGTTCCAGCCACTTTCGGAACTGACCTCGGTCAGTACCGCGTTTCTGGAAAGCGTGGAAAGGGTTAGCGGCGTGATAAAGGCGGTCGCAGCCGGCGTCATCAAAACCCGCACTTCTGCACCGGCTTTAACGAATAAACGGGTGAGCATGGCAGCTTTGTACGCAGCAATACTGCCGGATATACCGATGATAATTTTTTTTCCCTTAAGCCTGGGCATACGCCTTTAGTCCGTTTTTGGCTCCTGGCGGGATTTCTTTTTTTCGTTGTAGCGGTGGTAAATTTCCCCGCTCAGGTATTCGTCCGTAGCAATGATCGCCGGGTTGGCCAAGCGCTCGTAAAACTTGGAGATTTCAATTTGCTCCTTGTTTTCGTTGATTTCTTCGATGGTATCGGTCGAAACGGCAAACTCCTCTAATTTGGAGTGCAGCTCGTGCTTGATGTCCACCTGCAACTGACGGGCACGCTTGGAGATAATCGCCAGCGTTTCGTAGATGTTATTGGTTTCGCGAACCATTTGGTTCAGGTCGCGGGCATGAACATTAGGATCCAGTCCTTGAACTTTGGTTTTGATATCCGACATTCGTCAACTGTTTTATTTTTTTATTGGAAGTAGTTTCAATCTCGAGTATTTCCTTTCGGTATTTGCTGCTGCCGAAGCGCTGGCGGAACTCCACTGCGCGGGTCACTGCGTCGCGGAAGCGTTCTTCCTGTTTATCAACAATGCTGTTTTCAGCCAGCAGATATGAGGCTTTCACCATCATGTAGCGGACATCTTCCACGGCATCCGTCTCCGGAAAATCCTTCAGCAGGTTTTCAAAAGACTGCATGGACGCCTGGTATTGACGCAAGTCAAAATACAATTTTCCTTCTTCAAAGGCTTTGACTTCCATCTTTTTGCGCATCACGTCTATCAGCGCGTTGCATTCGGCCACGCGTTTGCTTTGCGGATAGGTATTGATAAACAACTGAAAGCCTTCAATCGCTTTTTCGCTGTACGATTGGTCGAGGCGAAAAGTCGGAGAAAGCTTATAATTGGAAAAAGCGGACATATAATCTGCTTCCTCCCGCTGTGGACTTGTGCTGTAAGTCTGCGAAAAATTGTTGAAATAGTAGGAAGCAAGGATGTATTGACCAGTGTGGTAGTAAGTAAATGCGTAGCGCATGAAGATGTCTTCCGCCTCCTTTTTACCCCGGTAACTGGGCATAACCAATTCCAGCAGAGCCTGCGCCTTGAGGTATTCCTCGTTGTCGTAGTACTCGAATGCTTTCGTATACAGCAAATTAGGATCTCCGCTTGCCCTGACCCGTTCAAATTCGCTTTTACACGAGGCCAGCAACGTGATCGCCAGCAATGACCAAATGAGTTGCCTGATTTTCATAGAGGCGCAAAGGTATGATTTTCTAAAGAATTTTCCGAATGTTTTTCATACGGTACTTGTCTAAAGACATTGAAAGTCAGCTTTTGGTTGGTTGGGGATTTGGCATTGAGTTACGCCATCACTGCAATCAGCTCCAGGGCAACCGCTGCGAGCTTTTCGTCGCCCGAAGTTTCCACTTTTTTCCAGGCCATTTCCGGGGTCATTCCTTTTGTAAAAAGCTTCCAGGCCGTATCCGGTTCAATAGTGAGGCTTGCAGCAGGCGTTTCATGAAACTTGTCCACCAATGTCCAGCGGTCTTCCTGTCGCACCAAATACCAATCGCCGCCGGCCTCTGTAGTCACCGTGAGGTTCACACAAGCGCCAATGGGGGCGTCAGTATTGCGGTAAGCATGCGGCAGCCCGCGCATCAACGTCGAGATGAACGGGTGGAACAACTCCCGCGACAGCAAGCCGGGACGACCTGTTGCGTCGCGAATCTGCTGTTGGTGGTGCCACTTTTCGGTGTATTCCCGCGCGATGTGGAACCAGTTCAGGGATTCGGATTCACCCGCCCAGGCTACTGAAAAAGTTGCTTTCGCAAAAGGATCGAGGGTAGATAAATATTCCATGTACGGTCTTCCGGTAAATTCAAGTAACCCGATCAGCACTTGCGGGCTCAGGCGTTTGGCCGCCGCTACCCAGGAAGCGTTCAGGCCGTTGAGGTAAACCACAAGGTCGGTATAGGATTGGATTTCACCGGGAGGATCGCCTGCATAGCCATCCCGCAGCATGGAAAGGGTGCGCACGTTGCCATCCAGCAAGTGTGCCGCAATGTCTTTGACCCTCCAAAGCCGGGCCAGGGTGGGCGCTTCCCATTCTGCCGGGGTGAGCGATTTCAGCAAGGCAATTAATTCCCGGTCGAGGATGGGGAAAAGATGGAGCGTGGAAATGGGAATGGGAATGTTGGTCGAAACAGCCATAGGTATTGGAATTTTCTTCCATCAACACGGCAGAAAAAAGAAATGGTTCCTGCAGGATTAGGGAGCCGCCCATAATTTGGAAGAAGGGGTTGTGTACTTCTTTACACAACCCCTTTGCCCTCCCGCTGTACGGGACAGGTTTTGCCGTTTAATGAGACAGCTTCTTACTGAATAATCAAATCAAACTCCACCCGTCGGTTCAACTCCCGGCCTTTGGCCGTTTTATTGTCG
>JALHRK010000077.1 GCA_022841505.1 Saprospiraceae bacterium
ATGAGGAAGAATGAGAAAGAAGGCAGCGTGTAATAAGCTCAATACTTCCCATGAAAAAACTCCCATTCCCTTGCTTCCTTATTGTGCTTACTCACCGCCTCATTCGCCCGCAATTCCACCCTCCTTATTTTTCCACTAATGGTTTTCGGCAGCGTTGGCGTAAATTCAATAATGCGTGGAATTTTGTAAGTGGCTAAGTTTTTTTCACAAAATTCAAACAGGCGCTCGGCTAATTCCAAACCAGGGGTATGGCCTTCCGCGACAATGACAAATGCTTTGACCGAATACCCCCTCAGCTCGTGCGGACTGGCCACTACCGCCGCTTCCACGACCGATTCGTGTTCAATCAGAATACTTTCTACCTCAAACGGGCCAATCCGGTAATCGGAGGCTTTGATGACATCGTCGTCGCGGCCAACAAACCAGATGTAGCCGTCTTCGTCTTTGTAAGCTTTATCGCCTGTGTAGTACAGGCCATGTTTGAACGACTGCGCCATGCGGTCGGGGTCGCCCATGTATTCCAGAAAAACGCCGTTGGCGGGTTGTCCGGCCATTTTTACACAAATATTGCCCTCTTCTAATGGAGGTAATTCAGCGCCATTTTCGTCAGCAATCACCACTTCATAAAGGAAAGTGGGTTTGCCCATCGAACCGTATTTTACGGGCGCGTCGGGCATATTGGCGACCAGACAGGTAGTTTCGGTTTGGCCAAAGCCATCTCTGATCAAAATACCCGTCCCCTGTTTCCATTTTTCAATGATTTCCGGGTTGAGCGGTTCGCCGGCGGCCACGCATTGCCTGAACTTGAATTGATACGGGGAAAAATCCTCCAGAATGAGCATCCGCAAAACCGTAGGTGGTGCGCAAAAGGTAGTGATGCCGTATTTTTCAATGGTTTGCAACTGCTCTTTTGCGTCAAATTTATCTACCTGGTTGGCAAAAATCGTGGCCCCCATATTCCAGGGCGCAAAAAAGCTGCTCCAAGCAAATTTTGCCCAGCCAGGCGCCGAAATATTGTAGTGAATATCGCCAGGGCGCATGCCAATCCAGGAAGCAGTCGTCAGGTGCCCGAATGGATAGGTAAATTGCGTGTGGACGACCACTTTGGGCAAGCCCGTTGTGCCTGAAGTAAAAAAATAAAACAGGTGGTCATCCGCTGCGGTATCCGCTGCTTTTGCGGTGGTTGCTTCATCCAGCATGAGGTCAAAAGGAAACCAGTCGGGCCGATTTTCGCCAACAATCAATTTCACCTTTACCGTTTTGTTCAGCAACTGTTCTGCAGCTTCAATTTTAGGGGCGTTGTGGGCATCAGCAATCACCACTTCCGGGAACAGCGTTTCGAAGCGGTAGGCAATGTCTTTTTCCGTCAGGGTGGTCGCTGCCGGAATCATCACAAATCCGCCTTTGATCGCGGCTAATGTGGCGATCCAGTTGGCCGGCACGAGGGGCAATTGGGTATAAATGCGGTGGCCTTTTTCGATGCCCTGCTTGCTCAGGAAATTCAGAAATTGATTGGTTTGCTGATAAATACCCTCGAAGGTATAGTGCTTTTCCTGTTCATGGTGCCGCCAGATCAGGGCATTGCCATTTGGGTTTTCGGCTACATTTAATGGATAAAAAATATCTTCCACCCAATTGAAATGCACCGGTTTATCGAATGAATAAGTCGCCAGGTTATCGAACTGACCATTTTCGATATCGGATCTTATTTGCTTGAAAAAGGCTTTGGCTGAATGTGTTGTTCTCTTCATTTTTGCTATTCTTTCCTGTCATAGACATACTCCATTGAGTTCTGAGGGTCTTTGATGTAAATTATTCCTTCGTTCAATGAGTATTTAATTTCAAGATTTGGAACAATTTGGGCATCATTCATTTCAAAAACCGAGTAAAATGTTTTTCCGCCAATCACAAGACTGTCTAAAAAATTAATTTGGGGATTGTTTCCACTTATGAAGTAATTGAACAGCCCATCTTTGTCCTCAAATGAATTTGTAAATAATTCACCTAGTGACACCACCAAGGTTTCATACGCATCCCGACTTGGAATGATTGGATATTCCACGAGGTTGACGAAGATGGGGTCCATTAATACCGCACTATTGGACAATGAAACCGACAAAAGCTGTGAAGTCCCTATAACCGTCTGGCTTTGAGCAGGATCTACTTCGCATGGAAATGGAACCTGATAGGCGCCAATTGTTTCCTTTGATACGACTTCAAAGGGAATATCTTCACCGGATAAAGTTTTAAATATTATTCTGTTGGCATCCGAATAATGACTGATGTACGTTTTGGCAGAATCGCTAAGTAAATAGTTCACTCCTTCCTTTGGAGTCTCACATGGGTTCAGGTCTTCTTTACAGCCTTCAGCAAGAAGCAGGGCTATTCCAATAGCAACCACGTTTAAAAATTTCTCGCTCAAATTCATAAGACTCATTTTTTTATTTACCTGAAAATCTTTGGCGCAAATTCAGCAAGATAAATTCTCCAATTTCTCCAGATATGTCCGCCTTCCGTTTCTTTATAGTCATATTTAAAGGCGAGCTGGTCAAGTTTTGTTCTAAACTCCTGGTTGGCCTTGTAAAGGAAATCTGTTTTTCCAATGGCAATCCAGTACAGTTGGTACCCATTTTCTTTTTGGCGCTTAAGCGATCCGTCAATATCCGCGTAAACTTTCCCGGTGGCGTCTTCCCGGGGCATCAACGCGGCGGAGAACAGGCCCACATAATCAAAAACATTCGGGTAATACCTGGAGATGTGCATGGCATGGAAGCCCCCCATCGAAAGTCCTGCAATAGCGCGGTGCTTTTTATCTGCAATTACCCGGTAGTTGCCCTCTACAAATTTAAGAATATCTATAAAATTGGCCTCATATCTTCCGTTCATGGTTTCCGGGGCCATAAATTGTGGTTTGTAATACCCGTCCCTTCCTGCACCCGGCGCTGCATCCTGGGTAACATTGGCATTTGGCATCACAACAATCATGGGTTTTGCTTTGCCCGAAGCAATCAAATTGTCTAAAATCTGAGCCGTGCGCCCCAATTCAATCCAGGCCTCTTCATCCCCGCCGGCGCCGTGCAACAGGTACAGCACCGGATATTTGGTTTTTGGGTTGGCTTCATACCCCGGAGGCGTATAAACGGTCAACCTGCGATCCATACCAAGCCCTGGTGAATCATACCAACGGCGGGCTACCGTACCATGCGGGAGATCATTGACCTTGTATAAATCCGCCTGCTCTCCTCCAATGATAAAAATATTGGTCACCGAAGCCACGTCCCGGATTAAAAATGGATTGTTTGGATCTATGCTGCTCAGGCCGTTTACCACAAATGAATAATTGTACAATTCCGGGTTTAATGGCCCGGTGGTATAGCTCCAGACGCCTTTTCCATCTTTAACCAAATGGGCTTTTCCGGGAGCATCTACTATTCCAAACGGGCTTTCTGCTTTTACGGTAGGCAAAAAATCTCCGGTGACCTGCACGGAATCGGCATTGGGCGCTAAGAATCGAAAAGTAACCGATTTATCCCCATGAATTTCTGGCGAGAGGATGGGTTGATTTCCAAATAATGCTTCCTGCCCATTGGCGGAGGCGAAAATTGAAAGGATCATGGAGAGGACGGATAAGGTGCGTTTTTTCATTAATTTTTATTTTTTCTTGGACCTGTTAGGACAAATATAAGGAATGTTGGCTTTTGAGGGCTGCCTTCTTCTCAGTTTAACTTAACTTCACCCATGGCTATCCTGTTGCATCTTAGGAGAAGATCCTGTAAGTCAGAACCATTGGAACGAATCGGGTCAATGGCCTTCACAAGATTAGCTCTCAGCCGGTACAGCTCATCTCGGTCGAATTTTTTTGAGCCTTTTACAAGGTCAAGTTTCATCAGTTCTTCCTGTTGATTTTGTTTTGGATTGAACCAACCATTCAGCTCGGAGCATTGATGGCAAATTCCGTTCTTATTTACCAATGCACAACGTCTGTCAAAAATAGCTGCCATGGTATTTCTGCCATCCTGTAGTAAATACTTGACAACACCTTCTGTTTTATTTAAAATGTGACAAATTTCTGCTACTGAAAAATCATACACATCTTTTAGCATCAAAGCAATTTGATTTTCAATTGGCAGGTTTTTAGAAATGCAAGTAAAACAAGTGTCAATATGCTCTTTCATATCATACCTTGCTTCAGGTGAAGTTTCGTGAACGCTGATTATTTCGTTTCGTAAATTTTCGTTCTCCAATACCAAATTTTTCGCTTTTTCACTTACGTCCTCCGTCCAGCGTTTTTGCCTCTGCAGGTAGTTATACGATAAGTTGGTTGCAATTTGGAAAAACCAGGTCTTTAAAGAAGCTTCCCCTCTGAATGTGTGCAATTTGTCAAATGCTTTGATGAACGTGTCGTGTGTCAGGTCTTCTGCATCATTTCTATTGGCCAAAAGCCTGTATAAATACGACTTCAATTGGTTTTGAAATTCGCCAAAAAGAGATTGAAAAGCGTTGATGTCTCCATTCAACGCTTTTCTTAAAGTTTGTTCTTGTAAATTATCCATTATTGGAAAATCACATTTTAAGAGCTTGTTCGGGTTTTCATGACGGAGCGAGAGCGAGAAAATTTTGTTTTAGACAAGGCGGGTTTTGCAGACGTAGCCGGCAGTTACGGCGAAAAAATCCAACGCAGTATAAAATAAAATTGGCCGCTCGCAGCCCGTTGATGAAATCCCGAACAAGCTCTAAGTTAATAAAACAACCTTTCCTGTAGTTCGTCGTGCTTCAATTTGCTTATGTGCTTCCGCAGCATCTTCAAGGGCAAAGGTTTTCGGTATTTCAATTTTAAGTTGTCCTTGAGCAATAAGTCCAATTACCGTGCCCAGCGCTTCTTGCCATAAAGGCATTTTGCTTTGGATAAACCAGGCAAGATTGAAGCCCGATAGTGTAATGTTTTCATCTACAAAATGTTCTGGGTGGACATTTCCTTGAATACCACTCGCACAGCCATACACGATGATGTGTCCGCCCTTTGCAAGACACCTGATACTTTCATTATACACATCCCCACCTGCCATTTCAAAAACAACATCTACTCCTTTATTACCATTGGCTTCTTTTACAGCTTTGCTCCAATTTGGTTTTGTGTAGTCCACTACATCATCTGCCCCTAAAGCTGATGCTATTTTTAGTTTGGCATCACTACTTGCCGCTCCAATTACTTTTGCACCGTTCAATTTAGCCAATTGAACCAGAATGCTACCTACCCCGCCAGCCGATGCATTTACAAGCACTGTTTTACCAGTTAAATCCCCTGCAATCTGGGAAATTATCAATTGAGCAGTACTGCCTTGCACAAAAATTGCAGTAGCCGTTTGATCATCAATGTTGGGAGGAAGCGGTACACAATATTGGGCAATGGCAGTCACATAGGTGGCATATCCACCTCCTTGTGCAAGAATGGCAAGCACCCTCGTTCCAATAAGATAAGGCGCTGAAACGCCTTCGCCAATTGCTTCAATAACTCCAACCGCTTCAGTTCCCAAAACGAAAGGTAAAGGTGTTGGCATAAAATAAGTGTTTCTTCTTCGGAGAATATCCGAGTAATTAACGCCAATGGCATTGACCTTAATCAAGACTTCACCCGCTTGTACATGCGGTTTTTCTGTTTCAACCACTTGAAGTACGTCAGGCTGTCCGTACTGATTGAATTTCACCTGTTTGATTTTGCTTGTCATGCTTATAAAATTTTGATTTATACAGCTCTGACAATCGAGCGCACCAAAACGGATGAAAAATTTGGATCTTTTTTAAATCCATCAGGGTGTTTATCTACATAGGGCGACCGCGAGGGTCGCCCCTACCGCCCGTCCACCACCCACCCGATGTTTTGAGCAGCCCGTCCACCATCCACCGTCTACCATCCACCGCCCTCCCATCTTTTTCCAAATTCTTCACAAAAAATGTACTTTTACGGCGCACTAAAAAAAGAAACGAATGCCGGAATCAGACAAGAGCCAACCCGTGGGCGTGATCGGCGCCGGAAGCTTCGGTACGGCGATTGCCAATTTGCTGGCTTACAATACGGATGTGCTCTTTTTCAGCCGAAAGGCGGAGCGGGTGGAGACCATTAACCGGGAACGCCACCACCTGGGGGTTGACCTCTCCACGCGGATACACGCCACGAGCGATCCGGAAGAGATTGCGGCCCGTTGCACCTTGATTTTCCCAGTGGTGCCGTCCGTGAGTTTTCGGCGCATGATGCGCAGTTTCGGGCCTTACCTGCGCCCCGATCATATCCTCATTCATGGCACTAAGGGCTTCGATACCAACGAAATCGAAGAGGAGTTGATCCCCAAAAAAGGCATCAGCCGCAAGGATGTCAACACCATGAGCGAGGTGATCATGCAGGAAAGTTCGGTGATTCGGGTGGGCTGCCTTTCCGGGCCCAACTTAGCCAGCGAAATCATGGAGGGACAACCCACGGCGACCGTCATTGCCAGCCGTTTTGATGAAGTGATAGACGCCGGACAGGCTGTTTTGAGCAGTCGTTATTTTCACGTTTTCGGCACTTACGAAATTCTTGGCGCAGAATTGGCCGGGGCGCTCAAAAATGTCATTGCGCTCGGTTCCGGCATCCTGAAAGGCAAAGGCATGGGCAAAAACATCCAGGCCATGCTCATCACGCGGGGACTCACCGAAATGGTGCATTATGGCCAACGGCTGGGCGCAGGCAACAAAGCCTTCCTCGGTACCGCGGGCATCGGCGACCTGGTAGCAACGGCCACCAGTAAAAACAGCCGAAACTTTACGTTTGGGTATCGTTTGGGGCAAGGCGAAAAGTTTCAGGACATCCGCGACGACATGCCTGAATTGGCAGAAGGCGTGCGCACGCTGCGCATTGTCCGGTATTTAGCCAAAAACATGAAACTGCGCGTGCCGATTATGGAAATGCTGTACAGCGTGGTTTTTGACGAATTGGAAATTGAAAAGGCGCTGGAGTTTTTGATGACGTACCCTTACGACATTGACGTTGACTTCATGTGATGTCTGAGTTTATAGCTCGATAGCTGCGTTATGTCCTGCCCCAAAATCGGTCATCCCGCCATGCGGGGCTCCCGCTTTTGGGTCAGAACATGCCTTGCGCTCGAACTCTAAACTCAGACATCCGACAAAATGGTTGCCAGCGTCTAACATCTAAAGTCTAACATCTAAAGTCTTACATACAATGAATCGAATGTTGAAAAAACTATTGCCACACTGTTGTGCAGTACTCGGTTTCCTCCTGGTTCTGGTTGCTTACTTTTTGCCACAGATGGAGGGCAAAGTCGTCACACAGGGCGATATTGTGCAGTACATGGGTATGTCGCAGGAAGCGCGTGAATTCAAAAAAGAAACCGGCGAAAACACGCTTTGGACGAATGCGATGTTCGGGGGAATGCCCACTTACCAGATCAATACGGTCAGTGACGGCAATACACTGAAGGTTGCCGACAAATTGGCGTCGCTGGGCATTAAGGCCCCTATTGGGCGCTTTTTTGTGGCCATGCTCGGCTTTTATATTTTAATGGTGGTGCTGGGGGTAAATCCCTGGTTGAGCATCGTTGGCGGCATTGCTTTTGGATTGACAACCAATAGTTTGATTCTTTACGAAGCCGGCCACGAAACCAAAGTCAAAGCCATTGCCTATTTCCCGCTGGTAGCGGCGGGCATGCTGCTGGCGTTCAACAAAAAATACTTGTGGGGCGGGGTGCTGTTTGCGACAGGATTGGGGTTGAATCTCTATTCCAACCACGTGCAAATGACCTATTATTTTTTCCTGACGGTTGCTTTCTTAGGCATTGCACAACTTATTTACGCCGCTCAGAAAAACGAACTCGCCGAATTTTTCAAAGCGGTTGGCGCATTGGCCTTAGCCGGCATTCTGGCCGTTGGCGCGTCGGCCTCTAACCTGTGGATCACTTACGAGTACTCCAAAGATACGATGCGGGGCGACCCGATTTTACAAGCGGAAGCCAAGCCGGAAGGTGTACCCAGCGATGGCATGCAGAGCAGTAGCGAAACCTCCGGGTTGTCCTGGGACTACGCCATGCAATGGAGCAATGGCACAATAGATTTGTTTTCCACGTTTATTCCCGGAGCAGCCGGCGGCGGTTCGCAGGAAAGCGTAGATAAAGAAGGTCCAATCGGTTCGGCGATCAAAGCCAAGGGCTACCGACTGCCCGTGGAATTCAGGGCGCCGCTCTATTGGGGGGAACTGCCTTTCACCAGCGGTCCGATTTATTTCGGCGCCGTGGTTTGCCTGTTCTTTTTTATGGGCTTGTTTTTGGTAAAAGGGCCGGCTAAATGGTGGCTTGCCTTGGGTACGCTGCTCACCCTGATGCTTTCTATGGGTAAAAACTTAGAAATGGTCAACCGGTTTTTCTTCGATTATGTGCCCTTGTTCAACAAATTCAGAACGCCGAACTCGGTGCTCAGTGTCGCCTCTTTTTTAGTGCCTGCGCTCGGATTTTTGGCCATCCACCAACTCATCAGCGGCAAATCGAGCAAAGAAGAAGCTCTGCGAAGCCTTTATATTGCCGGGGGCATAACAGGGGGACTTGCCTTGTTTTTGGCGATTCTCGGACCGGGTATGTTTAGTTTCACGAACCCTCAGGATGGGCAGTTCGCTGCTCAATTTGGCAATATTGATCCAGGCGTATTCGCAGAAGAACGACAGGCTTACCTGCGCAGCGATGCGATCCGAACCCTCTTGCTGATTCTTTTGAGCGGGGGGCTGATCTGGGCTTTCCTGAAAAATAAAATCCAGGCTTCCTGGCTGATTGCGGGACTTGGACTGCTGGTATTCTTTGACATGTGGTCGGTAGGACGCCGCTACTTAAACGAGGGCAGCTTTACCACAAAAACGAACTACCAGGCAAATTTTCAGCCCAATGCTGCCGATCAGCAAATTTTGCAGGATCAGGATCCGAATTTCCGGGTGCTGGACTTAGTGGGCCAAAATCCATTTCAGTCTTCGCGTGCCTCTTATTTCCACAAATCCCTCGGAGGCTACCACGCGGCCAAATTACAACGCTATCAGGATGTCATTGACCGCCACCTTAGCAAGGGCAATCAGCAGGTGCTGAATATGCTGAACACCCGCTACATCATTGGCGGCGAAAGCCAGGAAACTGCAAAAGCCCAATCCAATCCATCAGCAGCAGGGAATGCCTGGTTTGTAAACAGCTTCCAGCTGGTTCAGACGCCCAATGAAGAAATTGCAGCGTTGGATAGTTTTGTCGCCACCGATGAAGCCATCATTCACCACGAATACAGCAATTATTTAGCTGGGTTGAACCTCCAGAAAGGCGGCGCTATCCGCCTCACGGATTACAAACCCAACCACCTCACCTACGAAAGCGACGCCCCGACCGAGCAATTGGCTGTCTTTTCGGAAATCTGGTACGGCCCCAACAAAGGCTGGCAAGCTTATATTGATGGGCAAGCCGCCGAACACATTCGCGCCAATTACCTGCTGCGCGCCATGCGGGTGCCGGCAGGCAAACATAAAATTGAGTTCCGGTTTGATCCGCCCGCTTACCACACCGGAAAAACGGTGTCGCTGATTGCTTCCAGCCTTATCCTGCTCGCCCTGTTGGGGTGTATCGGGTATTTTGGCAAAAATTATTACCAGCGTTTGTCGGAAATGGAACCCGAACCAGTGAAGCCGGTGAGTCCGGTGAGTCCGGGCAAACCGACGAAAGGAAAGAAAAATTGATTTGAAAAATTGAGGATTTGAAGATTTGAGTATTCGAGTATTTGAGCAGACGTAGCCCCTCAAATACTCGAATACTCAACTCCTCAGATACTCAAATACGCACTAGTTTTATGAAAAACCACCTCATCCTCCTATTCTTACTCATCGCTTCAACGACCTTCGCTCAGGTGCAAAAAGCCCCCGAACGAAAAGAAGGCGACGGCCCGTTTTCGCAATTGATCATCCGGGGCGTCACGGTCATCAATGGCAATGGTGCGCCGCCGATTGGGCCGATGGATATTGTGGTGGAACAAAACCGCATCACCGCCGTGCGATCGGTGGGCTATCCGGGTGTGGCCATAGATTCCACCGACCGGCCAAAACTGAAAGCGGGCGGGAAAGAATTGGATTGCAACGGCATGTACCTGTTGCCGGGCTTTGTAGACATGCACGGCCACATTGGCGGCAGAGCTCAGGGCGCCGATGCAGAGTACGTTTTTAAACTCTGGCTGGGGCACGGCATTACCACCATACGCGACCCTTCCTGTGGCAACGGGCTTGATTGGGTATTGGATCAAAAACGTCGGAGTGAGCGCAATGAAATTACCGCGCCGCGCATCAAAGCCTACACGGCATTCGGCATGGGGTCCGATGAGCCCATCATCACCGCAGAACAAGCGCGGGCATGGGTGCGCGAAAACGCAAAAAAAGGCGCCGATGGCATCAAGTTTTTTGGGGCAGCCCCGGAAATCATGGCGGCTGCGCTGGATGAGAATAAAAAGCTTGGCCTGCGTTCGGCCTGTCACCATGCCCAAATGGACGTTGCCCGCTGGAATGTCCTGAGTTCTGCACGCGCCGGCCTAACTTCTATGGAACACTGGTACGGCCTTCCGGAAGCGCTGTTTACCGATCGCACCGTCCAGGACTACCCGCTGGATTACAATTATCAAAATGAACAGCACCGTTTTAAAGAAGCCGGGAGGTTGTGGAAACAAGCCGCTGAGCCTTACTCCGCGCATTGGAACAAAGTGATGGACGAGCTTTTGGCGTTGGATTTTACAATTGACCCGACGTTCAACATTTACGAGGCCAGCCGCGACCTGATGCGTACCCGGCGTGCAGAATGGCACGAGGAATATACGCTGCCTACACTTTGGCGTTTCTTTATGCCCAGCCGCATTTCGCACGGTTCCTACTGGCATTCCTGGGGAACGGAAGAGGAAGTGGCCTGGAAGGAAAATTACCGCTTGTGGATGACCTTCATCAATGAATATAAAAACCGGGGAGGGCGGGTAACTGCCGGTTCCGACTCCGGTTTCATTTATCAGCTCTACGGTTTTGCTTATATCCGGGAATTGGAATTGCTGCGCGAAGCCGGTTTTCACCCACTTGAAGTCATTCGTTCGGCCACCCTTAACGGCGCGCAAGCGATCGGGATGGAGGATCAGATCGGCACCATCCAGGTTGGGAAATTAGCAGACATGGTCATATTGGAAGAAAACCCGTTGCAAAACCTGCAATTGTTGTACGGCACCGGCGCCATTCAACTCACCAAAAACAACGAGGTCGTTCGTGCAGGTGGCGTAAAATATACCATCAAAGACGGGGTGGTCTACGACGCGAAACAGTTGCTGGCCGATGTGCGCAAGATGGTGGAGCAATCGAAGCAAAAAGAGGATTTTGAGATTGAACAACCTGGAGAGAAGAAAAAATAGTTGGCAGGGTGATTCAGTTGGCAGTTGGCAGGTTTACAGTTGGCAGAGGACCTCACTTTTCAATGATGAAAAACACCTTTCTGGTGTCCGTACGAGGGATTGTTTCCCGCAAAGACGCAAAGCCAGAAGGCGCCACGCTTTGCTGCCTTTGCGAACTTTGCGGGAAATTTTAGACGGGGCACAAGGACGCTATCTAAGCATTCAAAACTTCTTTTTCAGTCAATTAATTTCCTCAGAAGTATAAACACTCCTGCCAACTGAAAGACTGCCAACTGCTAACTGTTCAACTGCTCACTCTATAAAAAAGCGCCATAAACTCCACATTTTTCTCCACCCCATCGGCCTCCGTGGAGGTATGGTCTCTTAGGTCAAAGCCGTTTTCGGCGGCGTATTCGCGCACGCGTTCCAGGACTTCGTTGCGCATTTGTTCGTCTTTGATGATTCCTTTTTTCAGTCGGCGTTTAAAACCCAGTTCAAATTGGGGTTTGATCAGTCCGACTACGTAACCGGTGGGCGCTAAAAATTTTTCGATGTATGGAAAAACTTTCGCTAAACTGATGAAGGAAACGTCAATGACGATGATGTCTGCGAGTTGTCCCTGAAGGTGTTCAGCGGTCAGGGCGCGGATGTGGAGCCCTTCGATGGAAATAATTTCCGGCCTGTTTTGAAGGGAAGGGTGCAATTGTTCGGAACCCACATCCACTGCATACACCAATTTAGCGCCGTGCTGGAGCGCACAATCTGTGAATCCGCCAGTGGAAGCGCCAATATCGAGCACCACCTTTCCGCTGAAGTCTATGCTGAACGCCGTAATGGCCTTTTCAAGCTTCAGTCCGCCTTTGCTGACGTAGCGCAGGGATTCCCCGACAATGGCAACGACATCGGTTTCCAAAATGGTCTGAGCGGGCTTGGTTGCCGGCTGTTCATTTACATGCACCACTCCGGAGAGGATGGCATAACGCGCTTTTTCACGCGATTCGTAATAGTTGTTTTGAACCAACCATACATCTAATCGTCCTGCTGTCATATCTTTTGAATAAACGCGTATTTGGTGATAAGGTTGGTTACTTTGCGACCTTCGCGCAGCCTTTGCGGCCTTAGCGGGAAATACTTCTAAGGCGTAGAAACTGAAACCGGCAAAATCTTCCCATTAAAAAACCGCCCGCCCTGCGTCGCAAACCAGGCCACAAACGACCCCATATCGGCTTTGGTTACGGGCGCCTGGTAACCGGGAAAAGCCGTTGCCAGCATTTCAGTTTGCACGGCGCCCAACGCCAGACAATTCACCGAAATCCCGCTGTCCTTCAGCTCTTCTGCCAGGCATTCGGTCAGGTTTGCCAAAGCCGCTTTGGAAGCGCTGTAAGCCGACAAGCCGGGGAATTTGGAGCTTCCCTGAAATCCGCCCATGCTCCCGATGTTGACAATATGCGCCGTTGCGGTTACCTGCAAAAACGGCATCACCGTTTGAATCAAAGAGACCGCTCCAAAAAGATTCACCGAAAAACTCTCCTGCCAATCCGCCATCGTCAGCTCCGCAAATGGTTTATTCACCAGGAGTCCGGCGTTGTTGATCAGCACATCGAGTCCGCCCTGCCGGTTGATCCATTCGAGCAGCGATGCCGTATCGGGTTGCATCAGGTCATAACACAAGGTATCGAGGCTGCCTGTCGCGCCTTCCGCAGCCGTTTGCAGTCGGGACAGGCCTTCCTCATCGCGCGAAAGCGCCAAAACGCGGTATTCCTGCCGGCACAGTGCCAGCGCCGTTTCAAAGCCAATGCCTTTGCTGGCGCCGGTGACGAGGAAGTTTTTCATGATTTGAAGATTTGAAAATTTGATAATTTGAAAATGACGGCTCTGAAAACGAAAAATTTGATCATTCCAAACAAATTTGATCATTCCAAACAAACAATCTTCAAACCAATTTGAAAATTTGGTGACCCCGCTTGGGCGGGACAAGTTTTGAAAATTTGAAAATGACTGGTCGGAAAAGAAAAAATCTGATCATTCCGAAAACCAACAATCTTCAAATTTTCAAATCTTGAAATCCTCAAATACTAACTTCAAGGCTCGCATCCCCTGCCACCAAACACGGTTTTCCATACAACTTAATGGTCAGCGGCTGATCGGAATGGTTTGTAATCTGAACAGAGCCTTTCCTCGCTTCTACCTCCAAAAGTGCGCCTCTGAAACGCAGGTGGAACGAATAGCTCTTCCATTTTTCGGGCACGAAGGGGCTGAAATGCAGCATATTGTCGTAAACCCGCATCCCGCCGAAGCCCTTCACCACCGCCAGCCAAGCGCCGGCCATACTGGTGATGTGGCACCCGTCTTCCGTGTCGTTGTTGTAGTCGTCGAGGTCGAGGCGGGCTGTCCGGACGTACATTTCATAGGCTTTGTCCTCTTTGCCCAGGCGAGCGGCCAGAATGGCATGAACGCACGGGGATAAGGAGGATTCGTGTACCGTACGAGGCTCGTAGAAGTCAAAATTGCGGCGAATGGTGTCGTCGTCGTATTGGTCTTCAAAGAAATAAATGCCCTGCAATACATCGGCCTGCTTGATAAAAACAGAGCGAAGGATGCGGTCCCACGACCACTTTTGGTTAATCGGGCGGTCTTCTGGGCGCAAATCGTCCACTGTGAGCAGGTTTTTGTCCAAAAAGCCATCGTGCTGAACAAAAATATTCAGTTTTTCATCAAACGGGAGGTACATATTCCCGGCGATGTCTTTCCACTGCTTCGTTTCTGTAAATTCGTAAAATTTGATTTTTTCTTCAATTTCCTTGAAGCGTTCCGGCGCCGAGGTTTTTACGTATTCCAGCGACTCCAGCGCATATTTCAGGCACCACACCGCCATGAGGTTGGTGTACCAGTTGTTGTTCACATTGTTTTCATACTCATTTGGTCCGGTAACGCCATGCATCACGTATTGGCCCCTTCTTTCTGAAAAATGCACCCGTTGCGCCCAAAAACGGGCAATGCCGATCAGCACTTCCAGACCATATTCGCTTAGATAAGCCTGGTCGCCGGTATAGCGGATGTAATCGTAAATGGCGTAGGCAATCGCGCCGTTGCGGTGAATTTCCTCAAATGTGATTTCCCATTCATTGTGGCATTCTTCGCCGTTCATGGTCACCATTGGGTACAGTGCGGCGCCGTCGGTAAAGCCTAATTTTTCGCCGTTTTCGATGGCTTTCTCCAAATGTTTGTAGCGGTAAACCAACAGTTGGCGCGCCACCCGGGCGTCTGCCGTAGCCATATAAAACGGAAAGCAGTATGCTTCGGTGTCCCAATAGGTGCTGCCGCCGTATTTTTCGCCCGTGAACCCTTTAGGGCCGATGTTCAGGCGCTCGTCTTCTCCGGTATAGGTTTGGTACAACTGGAAAATATTGAAACGGATGCCCTGCTGGGCGGAGACATCGCCTTCAATGACAATATCTGCTTCTTCCCATTTGCGGCCCCAGGCCTCTGCCTGTTCTTTCAACATTTGGTCGAACCCTTTTGCGAAAGCAGCTTCTATGCGTTCATCGCAGCGGGTTTTTAAATCCTCTTTCGGATAATTCAGCGAAGCCACGTTAGCGCCGTATTTGTAAACGACCGTCTCAACGCCCTCTTTGCAATGCATATCCACGCTGCAACCAATGTATTTTTCCCGTTGGATGCGATAGGAATTGAACTCAGTTTCTACGCCATCCTGAAAAATGGAAAATTTCATGCCGGTACAAACCTGGAATGCTGTTTTTTTAGTCTCTGCCACCACGAATCCTTTCCGGCGTTTGACGCTTGTTTCTATTTCGACCCAGAATTTTTCATCGTAGTTGGAATCCCGGTTCACAATATCCGCATCAACATAAGGCGTCACGGTGAGGGTGCCGGAAAAATTGAGCGGCGTCACCGCATAGCGGATGGCGCCTGTTTCATCGTCCACAATGCTGCAAAACCGTTTTGATGCCACCTGTACTTCTTTTCCGCTGACCATGCGGGCCGTGAAATTCCGCTCCAAATAGCCTTCCTTCATGTTCAGCACCCGCCGAAAATTGAGCACTTCGCAATGGGCCAAATCCAGCGCTTCCCCGTCGAATTCGATTTTGATGCCGATCCAGTTGGCGGCATTGAGTACCTTGGCGAAATACTCCGGATAGCCGTTTTTCCACCAGCCCACGCGGGTCTTGTCGGGATAATACACGCCAGCGACATAGCTTCCCTGAAGCGTTTCACCGCTGAAATTTTCTTCAAAGTTGGCGCGTTGCCCCATTTTTCCATTTCCGATGCTGAAAACGCTTTCTGAAATGCAGTTGTGCTCCCGGTGAAAACCGTCTTCGATGATGCACCACTCGTCGTGGGTAAGGTATTGTTTCATAAATAAGTTATTCGCTTGTGATCAAATAAATGCGGTCCAGTATCGTCTCAAGATGCACTCCGGCAAAGCCGGGGATGACAAAATGTGCGTGTCCCAATACCTCCGGGCTACCGACACCCACTGCGTAGAAGCCACCGTTCAGCGCTGCGTCCACGCCTTTTTCAGCATCCTCGAATACGATGGCATGTTCAGGAGCTACCCCCAGGGCAGCGGCAGCCGTCAGAAAAACTTCTGGGTCGGGTTTGCTTTTCGTATGCCGGTTTCCGTCTACCACAACCTCAAAAACTTCGGTGAGTCCAACCCGCTGCAGGATGGTTTCTGCATTTTTGCTGGCTGAACCAAGTCCGATTTTTATGCCGTTTCTTTTAAGCTCTGCTAAAAAACCTTCCACGCCTTCCAGCACATCTCCAGGTTCCATTTGCAGGATGTAATCGCGGTACCAATCGTTTTTTTGTTCGGCCAACGCCATTTTGGCGGGTTCATCGAGCGAGATCCCCCCCCATTGCAGGATCAGTTCCAGCGACTGGATCCGGCTCACGCCTTTGAGTTTTTCATTTTGAGCTTCCGTGAAGTCAAACCCCAGTTCATTGGCTAACCTGCGCCAAGCCAAAAAGTGAAATTTGGCCGTGTCCACGATAACGCCGTCCAGATCAAAAATACAAGCCTCGATTGAGTTAGCCATGTGCATCCGTTTCTTTGGGCGCTAAAATACTATATCCAATGGGTATTCAGAAAGAAACTACGCCTTAGTGTTACTGCGACACTTTATTTCCCGCGAAGTTTGTCGAGCAATCCGTTCAAAACACCTGCTTCTTCGGAGGAAATGGATGTCCCATAATTTTGTATCATCCGTTCGATGGCAACGCTCGCTTTCTCCAACAATTCCAGGCCTGCTTTGGTGATCTGTACGTCAACTTTGCGGCGGTCGTCGTCAGAAGCCTCCCTGGCAACGAGGCCCTTGGCACGCAATTTCTCCACTAACCGGGAAGCATTCGAGGTTTTATCAATCATTTTTTCTGTCAGCAACTTGACGGAAGCCGGCTGAGGGTGCCTGCCTCGAAGGATGCGCAGGATATTGAATTGCTGTGGGGAAATTTGGAAAGGCTTGAGTGCTTTGAGTGTTTTCTGATTGAGAAACGAAGCGGTGAACAGCACATTAATATGCGCTTTTTGGAATTCACTGACGAATTGCTTCTGCTGGATCGCATCTTCGATTTTCATTGTGTCGTGTTTTTGAATGCGTGACTGAAATAGTAAATCGTGTTCTGTCTATTTAGTCAGTGTTTGTTCTTTAGAATCCTAAATATAATCTAATCTTATAAAAGCGATAAAACCAAACCAGCAAGCGCTTCCTCCGACGGCTGCGGCGCTACAGCTTCGGGCACAATGTGCAGGTCAGAAAGCGCCCGCGCAGTTGTTTGGCCTATGGCAAATACCTTTTGACCGGGCAGCAGGCGACACTTTGAAAAATAAGCCTGCGCATTGAGCGGACTCGTAAAAATGAGCGCCGCTGCATCAGAAAGCACAATTTCCCGAAGGGGTTCATTCTGATAAACAACTAAATCCAACGCTTCAACGGCATTTCCAAGCAACAGTTGCACCGATTGCCTTGAATCGGCTGCTCTGGGAAAAAGCACCCGTTTTCCGGCGGCAACCGTCCGGAACGACGCTGCCGCTGTTTCAGGGTTTCCATCTCCGATAAAGTGAACGGTTTCAAGTACCCGGGCCGTTGCAGGCCCAATGGCGCCGAAACGGGTTGTCCGGGGCAGGGTTATCCCGGTTTTAGCCAACTGCTCAAAAAAAAACCGAACCCCATGGCTGCTGTAAAAAAACACCCAGTCAAACGATGCCGGCAACACAAATGGCGCGGCGCTGAATGCGACCAAAGAGCGCCCGTCCACTTCAAAACCCCGCGGTTCCAGCAAGCGCCGAAACGCACTTTCGGGCGGCGCGGGACGGGAAATGAAGATTTTTTGGGCAACAATGCTGTTGTGCATAAGTCTATTTTGTATCCGTCCATCCATTTAGTCCGGTGTCTGGGTATTAGAGTTCGAGAGTATGGCATTAAATAAGATTATTCAATGCGCTGACAACCCGTTCAGCCAGTTCAAAATGCGTGCTGGATGACAGGCGTGCCCGGCGCACCGGTGTATCCCAGGTATCCGCTTTGGCCGCCCAGACATGGTAATTCCCCTGCGCATCCCGCTCGCAATAAGCGCCGAGCGGCATGTGGCAGCCCCCTTCCATCAGGTTCAGGATGCTGCGTTCGATGTTGGTGACAGCAGCCACTTCCGGGTGGTGAATTTGGTGAAGCAGGCGGCGCGTGGGCAAGTCGTCGGTGCAGGTTTGCCAGGCCACTACGCCCTGTGCCGGAGCGGGCACAAATTCGCGGGGATTGAAGCGCACCAGTTCAAATTCAGACAAGTCCATTTCTAAGCGTTGCAACCCCGCAGCCGCCAATAGAATGGCGTCGTATTCGCCCCGCCGGAGTTTTTCTACGCGCGTTGGCACGTTGCCCCGCAAATCTTTTAATTGAATATCACTCCTGAAATCGAGCATTTGCGCTTTGCGGCGGGCCGAAGAGGTGCCCACCAGCGCTTCGTTTTTCAATCCAAAAAGTTGGCCTTCCTGAATCGCTTCTTTGCGGATGATGAGCCAATCGGCGGGGTTTTCCCGGTAGGAAACCGCTGTGATGACCAGGCCTTCCGGCGAATTGGTGGGCATGTCCTTCATTGAATGCGCGGCCATGTCAATTTCCCCCTGGAGCAGCGCGTCTTCGATTTCTTTGGTAAAAAAACCTTTGCCTTCGATTTTGTCGAAGCTCAGATCCTGTATCTTATCCCCTTTGGTTTGAATGATGACCAATTCGGATTCAACGCCTTTTTCCCGAAGCCGGGCCTGGGTATATTCTGCCTGCCAAAGCGCCAATTTACTGCCTCGTGTGCCGATGCGGATTACTTTACTCAAGATTTTAGTGATTTTAGAGGGGTAAAGGTAAGCGCTTCTGCTGAAATGCTATTCGCTAATCATGCGTTTATTGTTCACCTGAATCCGGGAGCCTTCTGCTAAAAACACGGATGTGGGTGTTAACGCGCCCAAAAATTTAAACGGAGTTCCATAAGTCTTTTCAAAGTCAACGTCAAGCGCATATTCCCGAACGGGGTAAACGTCCCACCTCGGATGCTCCACCCCGTATTCTGATGTTTTGGCTGCTCCTGATTTGGTATAGCCCCAATAATGCTCCGTGATGAATTCTGGCTCGCTCCCGGTTGCTATGGGTACCAGCTTGTTTTCTGCGGTCGCCTTCATGGAATGCCAACCAGCCTTTTTCCAGGAGTATTCCACTGTCAGCGCGTCCGCTGCCACCGTCCATTCGTGACGCATGGGCAACGTTTCATAATGCTCTCCATAAAGGGTGTTGGCGACAACCGAAATGGCAAGTTTTGGCACAATTTCTTTGATAAAAACCACACCCCGTTTCCAGGCATCGCCATCCCGGTAGCGCACGTAAAACCGGAGGTTCACTTCTTCAAAGTTGATGTGGAAAGGGATTTTAAGCCCCATCATCTTGGTGTTTAAAAACATGAATCCGACCAGGCTTGCATAACAGATGCCATTCCAGTGATCCAGTTCCGTTTTGTAGGGCAAATAAGGCAGCAGGTGTTTTTCGTCCACTGCATAATTGAACATCAGTAGCTTCCGCCATTCTGCGTCCAGGAAGGCGCTTGCGCTATTTTTAGGGTTCCCTGTATGCTCCTCCATTTCTTTAAAAGGTTGTTTGGTAAGAAGAACAATTTTAACGTCCTTTGGTTATCAGAGCATTTTGCACACGTTTACTAAACTTTTTAAGTTTGGTAAACGTAATCATTGCACACGTTTACTGAAATTTAAAAGATTATTAAACGTAATTATCAGAAATTCAATCAGTTTTACCATGGCTTTTGACCTAAACTTCATCTCCGAAGGCGCCGGAATTCCCTTAGTTTTTCAACATGGCTTAGGCGGAAACCTCGACGTGCCCAAAAACATGCTCGCCGGCCTTGAAAATGTCCGGCTTGTATGCATGGACGCCCGGGGGCATGGCCAAACGCTTTTTGATGAAGCTGCCCTCCCCTCTTTCAATCGTTATGCGGACGATGTCGTTCGTCTGCTGGATCATTTGGACCTTGAAAAAACCGTCATGGGAGGCATTTCCATGGGCGCGGGCATTACCCTCAACTTAGCGACCCGCTATCCGGAACGGCTTCTGGGGCTTATTCTGGTACGTCCGGCGTGGTTGGGCGAGCCTTCGCCACCCAGTCTGGATACACTTGCAGAAATCGCTCGATACGTTACCCAAAGCGATGGCCTGCACGCATACAAAGCGACCGAAAGCTATAAAATGCTGGAAGCGGAACATCCCGGGGTAGCCGTTTCCGTTTTGGGGCAATTTACCCGCGAACAAAGCGCCCATACAGCAACTGTCCTGACCCGCATAATTGAAGATGTGCCCGTGCCAGACCTTGCCGGCCTGTCGGCCATTGATTTGCCTTGTCTTATTCTTGCCAGCGATCAGGATCCGTTGCACCCTTTCCATTTTGGCGAGGTTTTACAGGAAGCGATCCCAAACGCTGAGTTGAGGTCCGTAATTTCTCGTTATGTGGATGATGAACGGCACAATGTTGAGGTGAAAGAACAGGTTGCTTCGTTTATTGCCCAGTATTTCCTGCCTTAAATCGGGTAAAACCCGATAAATAGGACACGCGAGGCGGAGCCA
>JALHRK010000078.1:0-4329 GCA_022841505.1 Saprospiraceae bacterium
ATTCATTCCGCATCGGTTCATAAGCCGCTGCGGCCGCCCGGCTTTGCAGGGGAAGGATGATCTGTTGTTCTTTTTGAAAACCAAGGTCTTTAGACTGCAAATAGTCCATTTGGTGCTGAATTACCAGCGAGGCCAAAATTAATCCGGCAGAAATCACGAATTGAAACACCACCAATCCTTTGCGCAACGACGCCACAGAAAGGCTGTTGACGAACCGGCCTTTCAGCACTTCCACGGGCCGGAAAGAGGACAGGTAAAAAGCGGGATAAACGCCCGCAAGCAGACCGGTAAGCAAGGCTAATGTGAAAAAGCCGCCAATCAGCGCCGGTTGAGCAAGGGTCAGATTCCGCTCCGCCAGCGTATTAAAAGCAGGCAGGGCGATTTGTGCCAAAACGAGCGCCACCACAAAAGACGCTACTGCAAGCAGCATTGATTCTCCGAGGAATTGACCGATCAGGTTGGATTTGGCAGCGCCAACGGCTTTGCGGATGCCTACTTCGCTAGCTCGTTTGGAAGAGCGCGCAGTAGCTAAATTCATAAAATTGACGCAGGCGATCAGCAGCGTAAACAGCGCCACTGAGCTGAGGATGTACAGGTAAGTTACGCTGCCACCGGAACCATTGGCATCGGAAAGGTGGACATCCGGCACGGCGGTCAGGAATTGTTTTTTCCTGTATCCCTTGCTTTCCAGGTCTTTGGCTATGTATTTTTCTACAAAGGCCGGGAATTTGGCCTCCAGTTCCTGTGCATTGGCCTTGGGGGACAGCAACAGGTAGGTTTCAAACATGTTATTGGAGGCTAAATTGTTGTTTCTTTTCAAAAATTCCCCGAGGTCGCCGGAATATAGCGACATAAAGTAGCGGCCATCTAAATGACTGGGGGCTTGGGGTTGCCGGAACACGCCGGTGACCCGAAAATCGAGGTCGCCCGCTTCAAACCAACTGCTGCTGATCCGCAGCGAGCGCCCGAAGGCAGGCGTGTCTCCAAAAAATTTGCGTGCCAGCTCTTCAGAAATTACCACTGTTTGTGGTTCGTTCAGGGCTTTTATCGGATTGCCTTCTATGAACTCGTAGTCGAACAGTTCAAAGTAAGTGGAATCGGCGAAATAGCCTTTTTTTTCATAAAATGCCTTCTGAATGGCGCCGTTTTCGAGCGAACGCACCAGGGTTTTGTTCTGATCGAACCCCGAGACCAGCCGGGTCGTTTTTTCGATGGCCGCAAATTCCTGCTGCAAGGCTGCGGCTAAGGGCGCCGGGGTATTGTGGGTTTTGACTTCTTTGTCATCGCCAACGCCTTTCATGGAGACGAAGGTCGTACCCACTGCGAACAAATCGCCCGCCCTTTTGTGATGGCGGTCGTAATGCGTTTCTTCATAAATGAAAAGGGCAACCAACATGCAGCAGGCCAGCCCAACGGACAGTCCCATCATGTTGATGGCTGCCATGCCTTTGGAGTTCCACAAGCTGCGCAAAGCAATTTTGAGATAATTTCGGTACATACCTGAATTGTTGTGTCGGGAATTGCTTACGAGATACTGATAACTGATCGAACAATCCGCATGCCACGAATTCAAACAGCTGAAAAACAGTAATTTATAACTAAAATCAGTAAAACAAAGTGTCCGAATCCGGACAAGCGGCGTGCGTAGGCGAACATTTTTTTTTCGTAATTTTGTTGATGGCGTTGCAGGCCTGCTTCACTTTGCATCTAAAACAATCTCGCGCTCCTGAATTTATAACCTTCACAAACGCAGCCATTTGGCTAAAAAACCAGTATCTAATTATTTAACAAAACCATATTCAATGAAACAGTCAATTACCCTATGGAGTTTGTTGTGCCTGATCGCAACGCCCTACTTTTCGTTTGCCCAAAATGTGACCAACAACCGATTTTTGTTTACAACCGATTTGAATGGTCAACAGGAAGTACCTGATGTAACGACCGATGCACGCGGAATTGCAACCATCCTTGTTTCGGAAGACCGGACAACCATGAGCGTTCACGCTGTTTTTAGCGGCCTGAGTGGCCCTGTTACCGGATGCCATATTCATACCGGGGTGGATGGCGTTAATGGGCCTGTTTTTGTCAACTTCAGCGATGATGTTACCGGCAACAGGTTACGCGCAGAGATTCCCATCCCAGCCGATTTTTTGAGCAAAGCCTTCAAAAATGAACTGTACCTGAATGTACATACCGCCTTGAATCCGGGTGGCGAAATACGCGGCCAACTCGGTTTGAAAACTGAAAATCTTTACGCCATTGTGCTTTCGGGGGCCAATGAAACCCCGCCTGTGACGTCCACGGCTTCCGGAGTGGGATATCTGGCGCATTCGCCCGGCAATTTTTTTCTGCGGTATGTTATTGAATACAACGGGTTGAGCGGCCCCCTTACGGCTGCGCATTTTCACAGTGGCGCAGCTGGCGTTGCAGGGCCGGTCGTTGTGGGATTGTCGGCTGGCGTAACCAATACGCTCGCCGGGACATTAGACCTGACCTCGCTTCCGATAGATTTTTTACAAAAATTGGATAACGGCACGCTGTACGCAAACATTCATACCGCTGCCAATCCGGGCGGTGAAATTCGCGGACAATTGATTCCGCTTGGGCCAGTTGCTTTTGCGGCCACGCTGAATGGCGACCAGGAAACCCCGCCTGTGACCACTTCGGCCAACGGCGTTGCCATCGCGAGTTTGAATGCCACCCTCGATTCTGTAATTTATCATGTTGGCGCCAATGGGCTTACGCCAACAGCTGCCCATTTTCATACGGGCCCCGGAGGCACTGCCGGCCCGGTGTTGTTTGGCCTGCAAACGACTTCGATGCCCAATTTTTACACCGGTAAAACGGCCTTAACCGACGCAGCGGTCACCAACTGGCTCAATGGCAATATCTACGCCAATATCCATACTGCCGCCAATCCGGGCGGGGAAATTCGCGGACAAATGCAGCCTTACCTGCGCCGCGTCTATGCGTTCGACCTCTGCGGCGAACAGGAAACGCCCCCCAACGCCTTAGCAGGACAAGGGGCAGCTTATATTACCACAGATTTGCTCAATACGCATTTAGAATACCGGTATATTGTGGAAGGTTTGAGTGGCCCGGTCACCGCAGCGCATATCCACGATGGCGCATTCGGCACGGCGGGGCCGGTATATTTCCCCGTGTTCCTGCCATCGCCCGTGGGCAGTGGCCAATTTCCAATTACCGGCGCTGATGCGGTTAAATTAGAATCGGGCGATACTTACCTGAACATCCATACTGCCGCTAATCCGGGCGGGGAAATTCGCGGGCAGGTGCGCCGTCAAATGGCTTGTTCCGTCAATGTTGGCGTGTCGGAGCCTGCGGCAGATATTCTTTCCGTATACCCGAATCCTGCAACTGAACACGTTGAGATACAATTGTATGTAAAGGAGCCTTTTGAAGGGCAGTTGATCCTGATGGAACTGAGTGGAAAAACCATTTTGATGAAAAATCACAAAATGGAATTCGGCGCGCAGCAGTTGTCTCTGGATTTGTCCAATTTGCCGGCGGGCATGTATTTTGCGCAAATCAGGTCTGCGCAGCATGGGTTGGTTCGGGCGTTTAAGCTGGTGAAAGCGTAGTGTCTGTTTTTATAGTCCGATAGCTGCGTTATACTCGACCGGTCCCGTAGGGACTCAATGCCGGTAGCAACCCCATTAAATGTCCCCGTTACGTGCCGTAGGTACGCAATATTCCGCCACCATTGCGTACCTACGGCACGTAAACCATACGAAATGCTCATGGTCTACCGGCATTAGGTCCCTACAGGACCAGTTTGAAACAGACACTTTAAAACTTAATCCCGACGCTGGCACTCAGCATGTTATTCCTGCCTTCGGAATCCTTGAAGAATTTCGACAGGCCGATTTCGTAGTTCACATCCACGGTAAAGAACAGCACGTCGAGGCCGAGTCCCACATTGGCGCCCCAGGTCAGGCGGTTCATATCGTCAATATCCAGGTCGAAAGAAGGGCGTTCTTTCACATTGATGACATAAGCCGGTACGATACCGCCTTTTGCATGCAATCCGATCAAGCCGCCTTTTCCGGTGAGTTTGAGGCCGATGTTAACCGGCATACGCACGCTCTGGATGGTCGTTTCTTCGCTCAGGTCTACGTCGTCCGGCGAGTCAATTTCTTTAAACAGCCGTGCCGTGACGCTGTAATAATGCAATCCCGGATTCAGAAAAACCACGCCTTTGCCAACGCGCAGGTCAAATCCTGCATTCCAGCCGGCGCGGGCTTCGGCGTCAATATCCTGTATTTTGGTATCGAGTGCGGACAGGTTAACACCCACTTTCGGGTTCAC
>JALHRK010000078.1:4339-20181 GCA_022841505.1 Saprospiraceae bacterium
TTTGTGCCGCCAAAGGCAGCGCAGCCAATCCGAAAAAAGCAATAACAACAGATGCAATGACGATTCTCATAACCTTGATGTGATTTTGTTGAAGGATTCAAAATACCACACCAAAACGAACCCGCACATCAAAACCGATGTGAAGGAAGATTGAAAATCGAGTTAATGGGAGGTTAAAGTGGAGGGTATTCAACTCCCCTAAAAAACCTTCTCATACAATTCCCGCTCCTTCTCCTCCAAATCAGGTTGTCTTTGATCCAGAATTTCAAACACATTTTTTTTGATGGTGTGTGCGATGTCGCCCGTTGGCAGGTCGTTGCAGTCGAGGCCGAAGGGGTCTTCGATTTCTTCGCCCAGCAATTCTACGCCGAGCAGTGCAAAGAACAGCAGCATGGACAGCGGGATGGTGGAATAATGGAACGTGGTCAACAGCGCGAAGGGCAACATCAGGCCGTAAGCCGAAATGAAAATTTTCAGGTAAACCGCATAAGAAAATGGGATCGGCGTCTTTTTGATGCGCTCGCAGGCGCCAAGGATGTCTAATAGCGACTCCTGTTGTGCTTTGATGTTGAGGTAATCGCCTTGGCTGAGGTCGCCCCGGCGGTGGCTTTCGGCAATCCGGTCAAAAATCTCTAAGGCAATCTGGTTGGGCACGTGGTCTTTTGCCTCGTAGGTTGCCCGTTCGGTTTTGGACAAAAAAATCAGTTTTTCGAGGTGAACCCCGTTGCGCAGGTGCTCCACCAAAGAAATACAGAAGTTCGCGATGCGCACGGCCATGAAGTGCCGAACTTCCCGATCTTCTTTCGGAAACATCGTTTGGACATAAATCGCCAGATTCCGGCTGTTGTTGACCAAAGCGCCCCACTGTTTCCGGCCCTCCCACCAGCGGTCGTAGGCAGAATTGGTGCGAAAAACGAGCAAAATACTGAGCATAACCCCCAGCAGGGAAAAGACGCCCGTGTTCATGTTGATTTCATGATCCCAATTGAAGTAGTCCATCACCACGCAAAGCACGGTGGCGTACAAGCCAATGCCAATTACACTGCGCACAATGCGCACCATCGTCCAGCTCGTAGCCAGGTGGCGTACGTCGCCGAACCAGTTCTGATTCGTTTTATAGTAAATCATGGTTGTAACAAGTTAAATTTCAGCTAAATATTCGTGCGTAAATTTAATGGCCATCGCCCCTTCGCCCACAGCGGAAGCGACTCGGTTCATAGCGCCGGAACGTACGTCGCCAGCGGCAAAAATACCAGGCTGGCAGGTTTCCAGAAAAAACGGTTCCCGCGTGTGTTTCCACACTTTTTTATAGTCAGGGTGCTGGCGCAAATCGCGCCCCGTGTAGAGAAAACCTTTTTGGTCTAACAACAGGCGTTCATCCAGCCACTCCGTCACCGGGCGGGCGCCGATGAAAATGAACAACACATCAGCGGGTTCGGTGTAGACCTCCCCGGTTTCTGTGTTTTGGATGCGCAGGGTTTCCAACCGCTCGTTGCCATCGGCTTCAACGACCTCCCGGTTGCCGGCCACTTCAATGTTGGGAATGCTGTTGATCTGATCAATCAGGTAGCTCGACATGCTGGAAGTCAGGTCTTCGCGGCGGATGATGATGGTCACTTTTTCAGCAAATTTCGAGAGGTATACAGCCCCCTGCCCTGCTGAGTTGCCCCCACCCACGACGAAGACTTTTTTGCCTTTGCAGGCCTGCGCTTCCGTCATGGCAGCGCCGTAATAAACGCCGGCGCCGGTGAACCGGTCGGCGCCTTCAGCGGGCAGCCGACGGTAATCCACACCCATCGCAAGGATGATGCTTTTGGTGTTCACCACACTGCCGTCAGCGAGGGTTAGTTTTTTATAATTTCCATCTATTTTAATGCTACTCACGGATTGTGGAGAGAGGAACTCGACGCCAAAACGGGTCGCTTGTGCCAGAGCCCTGCGGGATAAGTCGGAACCACTAAGGCCGTTTGGAAAACCGAGGTAGTTCTCAATCCGGGAACTGGTGCCTGCCTGTCCGCCTGGCGCCCGACGTTCAATCAGCAGGGTCTTTAACCCTTCCGAGCCGCCATATACAGCTGCCGCCAACCCGGCAGGGCCAGCGCCCACGATGACGACGTCATACAACTCTGAAGCAGCGGTGGTGTGCAGGCCCAGTTTTCCGGCTACCTCCTGCAACGTAGGATCGTAAAGTATGCTGCCATCTTCGAGCAGCACCGCCGGGAGTTTTTTAGCGTCTAACCCACATAGCCCAATCATTTCCAGCGCTCCGGGGTCGTTTTCAACATCCATCCAAAGGTAGGGAAAAAGGTTACCCGCCAGAAAATCCTTGAGGGTGTGCGATTTTGGCGAATAAGGGTAGCCCAGCACCCGGATGCCTTGAAATTCGGGAACGAAATTGTTCTGCCAGTCGTCGAGCAGGTCATTCAGCACCGGGTAAAGCTGTTCTGTGGGCGGGTTCCAGGGTTTCATCAGGTAGTAGTCGAGCTGTACGTCGTTGATGGCACGAATGGCCGCATCGGTGTCGGAGTAGGCAGTGAGCAATACCCGCTTGGCATCCGGAAAAAACGGCTTGGCTTTTTCCAGAAACTCAACGCCCTGCATCTCCGGCATGCGCTGGTCGGAAAGAAAAAGTGCGACCGTTTCGCCCTGTTTTTTTAGCTCGGGCAGGGAGTCCAGCACCTCGTTGGCCGAGGTGGTACTGATGATGCGGTAGTCGTCTTTATAAACCGCCCGCAAGTCGGATTTGAGCGAACGCAGGACCTGTGGGTCGTCGTCAACTGAAAGGATAATGGGTTTTTTATCAGCCATGGTTTGGTGTGTATTAGGATTTAGAGCTGTTAGCTCTTCAAGCGCTAACAGCTCTGGCTACGATCAAATTTATAAAATTACTCCACCGGGAAACAGATGGTAAACGTCGTTTTGCCTGGCACAGAATCCACCTCAATGCTGCCTTTGTGGTGCTCAACGATGCGGCGCACCACTTCCAGCCCCAGGCCGGTGCCTTTGCCAATGCTTTTGGTGGTAAAAAACGGATCGAAAATTTTCGACTTGATTTCTGCCGGAATGCCGGGGCCGTTGTCGGTAATTTCCACGAAAACCCGGTCGCGCTTGGCGTAGGTTTTGATGTTTAAAACCCCGCCTTCGTCCATCGCGTCAATGGCGTTGTCCGTCAGGTTGGTCCAAACCTGGTTCAACTCGCCTGGAAAAGCTAAGATTTTGGGCAGGTTTTCACCAAATTCCTTTTTCACAACAATGGACTTGCTTTTCAGCTGGTGTTTCAACATCGTCAGCGTTGTGATGATGCCCTCCTGAAGGTCAATCTTTTCGCCGTCCTTCGACCGATCCATATGGGTATAGGATTTGATGGAATTGATCAGGGTGGCGATGCGGCGGGAAGCTTCCTGGATTTCGCCAACGAGCATTTCTAAACTCAACGTACCTTCCAACCAGGGCAGGATACCATCTAAATGTTTCCCATCCACAATATCGTGGATTTCATCAAGGTCGGCTTCCGTCATGCCAAACTCGACGAAGGTTTCAGCGATGGTTTCAGCGTTTTCTACATTGCGGTCTTCGAGCCAGTCGAGCAAGTCGTCTTTGAGCGATTCCCGCTGCATCAGGGTAAGTTCCGGGCGGGGGACATTTATTTTTGAAAACAGGATGGCAATTATCTGGTCGGTTTGTTCCGGGGTGACGCGCATGGTCATGACCCGTTTGAAGCGCTCCGGCGTCTGGTGCGTGCGGTGGTAAAGTTCCTCCACGTTGCGCACAATAGAAGCCGCAGGGTTATTCAATTCGTGCGCAAGGCCGGCGGAGAGTTTGCCGAGCGACATTAGTTTTTCGTTCTGCAAACGGGTGGCCGTAAAATCCCGGATGCGGTCAGACATCTCCCCTACAAGGTTTTGTGTCATTTCGTAACTCACGGTAACCATTTCCGTGAAATGCTTTTTATGCAATTCTAACACGTAGGTATCCCGCAGGGCCGTGCCGGAAGCCACCGCTTCTTTCATCCTCGAAAACGGCAGCAGCCCCGTCAGCGTGCCCGTTCCCCACGTGCCCAACTCCCGGTATTCGTTGCCTTGTTTCAGGCGCATCACGTATTCGCCATCCAAAATAACCTGCATGTTCACGACTTGTTTACCGGAAAAAAAAAGTTGTTCGCCTTCCTTATACACCACATAATCAGCGCGTTCGATGAGCCATTCCAGGTCGCTGTCGGGCAGGTTCTGAAATACTTCAAAAGACCGGATCTGGCCAATTAATGCAGGCGTTTTTTCAACTGGATGCATAGAATAAGGTTATTGGTTGTGAAGAAAGGTAAGTTCATTTCAGTATATCGCAAATATTTCATCCTGGAAACACCATAACCAGCGTTCTTCTGGCTCGGCAGAGGCAATAATCGGGTGTCCGGTTTCATGAAAATGTTTCGTCGCATGTTTATTTGGGGAATCGTCGCAGCAATGCGTGAGGCCACAAGTTTGGCAAGTCCGGAGGTGGATCCACCCGCTGCCGGTTTTGATGCATTCTTCGCAAAGGTACGCACTGGCCAATTTAACTTCTGAAAGGTCCGCAAGGTGGTTGCAAATTTTTGCTTCAATGCTCATTTTGAATTTAACTTAGGTTCTAAATCGCGCGTAAAAGCGCATCCGTAAAATATTCCTTTTCATCAAAAAACCATTGTTCTGCTTCAAACCCGGCGTATTCCGCCAGCCATACAATTTCGTTGCGGTCGTATTTTTTGGAAAGCTCCATATCAATGGCTTCCCATTTCCGGAAAGGAATTTCTAATTCGAGCGCTTCGATATGAACTGTTTGCTGCTTTTCACTGACCAAGTAACTTTTCATGTCGCCGGTGAGCGGATTGTACACCGGGTAGTGGCGAAAGGCCGTCAGGTCGAAGTCGGCGCCCAATTCCCGGTTGATGCGGCGCAGCAGGTTCAGGTTGAACTCCCGCGTCACACCCTGAGGGTCATTGTAGGCTGCCATAATAATGCCGGGGTCTTTTTTCAGGTCGAAGCCCACCAGCAAGCAATCGCCGGGGGTGCATCCGCAGCCGCAGTTGGCGCAAAAAATCAGCAGCCTGCTCCTGTTTCATGTTGCCGATGTTGGAGCCGAGAAAGAGCACCAGTTTTCGCCGGTCTGAGAGCCGGTCAATGTCCTGAAGCGCCGAAAAATACTCGCCTTCAACCGGGGTGACGGGCAGTTCAGGCCATCGCTCCTGCAAGTTTTGCTGCAAGTGATCGAGCACGTTGCCCGAAATGTCAACAGGGAGGTAGCGAAAATCGGCATTTTGATTTAAAAAATACTGCAAAAGCACCTGTGTTTTCAGGCCATCGCCAGCGCCAAGTTCGATCAGGTCAAATGCCGCCTGGTCTAATTTCCGGAAAATCGCGTCCCTGTGTTTTTGAAAAATTTCAAACTCACACCCGGTCAGGTAGTATTCCGGCAGGTTCATGATTTTTTGAAACAACCGATCGCCTGCCGCATCGTAAAAGTAGCGCGACAGGAGGTATTTTGGGTTGCTGGTCAGGCCCTGTTGCACGTCTTCGGCAAAAGCCTGATTCAATATTATTTCTGTAGGTAAAGGATCGGTCATATTACTGGATTGAAGCTCAAATAACCCAAAAATTACAGGCTTTTCGCCAAACGAATGCCGGTGAATTGCCAGCGTTTATCCGTGTGAAAAAAGTTGCGGTATGTCGCCCGGATATGCGAACGCGGGGTTGCTACCGAACCGCCCCGAAGCACCATCTGGTTGATCATGAACTTCCCGTTGTATTCGCCCAGCGCGCCTTTGAACCGCGGGTAGTGCGGGTAAGGCAGGTACGCGCTCGACGTCCATTCCCAGACATCGCCAAAAAATTGGGTGTTTTGCGCAGCTTGTGGATGAAAATGCCCGTTTTCCAGAAAATTAGCTTCCGCTGGAATTTGGCTGTGGGTCAGCTTGCAGGCGATTTCCCACTCGAATTCAGTGGGCAGGCGAAGCCCTTTCCAGTTGGCAAAAGCATCCGCTTCGAAGTAGCTGAGGTGCGTGACGGGCAGGTCGGGGTTCACTTTTTCAAAACCGTGCAACGTGTAATTCCACCATTCTCCATCGTGGTGATACCAGTAGAGCGGCGCCTGCTCCTCCAATTGTTTTGCCCATTCCCAACCTTCTGAAAGCCAGTATTCAAAGCGTTTATAGCCGCCGTCGAGCATAAATCCGAGGTACTCCCCGTTAGTGACAAGCCGATCCTGAACAGCAAAATCCCCGAGGTAAACGGGGTGGGCGCTCAGCTCGTTGTCCCAACAAAAGTCATTGCCGCGGTGGCCGATTTCGTACAATCCGTTTTCAAATTCCAACCAACCCGCCGGGCGGCTTTCAGGTTGAAGTCCGCCGAATTGGAGTTCAGCGGCACGAGGCCAGTCAGCGGGACGGCTTTGGGAGGTTACGGGCGCTGCATTTTCCTGATAAACCGGAAAAAGCGGGTTATTGCCGAGGATATATTTCAGGTCGGTGACCAACAGTTCCTGGTGTTGTTGCTCGTGTTGCAGCCCAACTTCCAGGGTTAAGGCAAAGTCTTCGTTTTCAAAAAGCGGGTCGTTATTTTCTAAAAGTGCGCCGAGGTGTTCGTCCACGTGCTGGCGGTAGCTGAAAATATCGGCGGCAGAAGGGCGGGTCATGTTGCCGCGGTTGCTGCGCAATACCCGCGGGCCCTGGCTTTCGTAGTAGCTGTTGAAAAAATAATTGTACCCGGTGTTGAAGGGCTGGTATCCCGGGCTGTATTTCGCAAGGATGAAGTTTTCAAAAAACCAGGTCGTATGTCCCAAATGCCATTTTGGCGGACTCACATCCACAATGGGTTGTACCACAAAGTCTTCCGTTTGAAGTGGCTGACAAAGCGTTGCTGTCTGGCGACGGATATTCCGGAAACGCTGCAAAGTCCCGGAGGTGACAGGTGCATTCATAATGGGCGATGATTCTAGGTTTGGCAGAAGGATACGAGCCTGTTGGGGAACGTCAACAAGATTGTATGAATAGAAGATACACGTGTTATTTAAAATTGTTCAAAATAGAGCCGACTATTCCCCCTTCAAAACCCCCTTCGCAAAATCCACCCAGTCCATGTTGGCTGGCGCCCGGTATTGCGGCGAAAATCCGATAAACTCATTTTTGCTTTTTGTCCTGTATTTAACGGTAGTGCAGGCAATGGTGTAGCCGCCGCACGGGGTGGTGGTCGTCATCACGTTTCCAAAGCCCAGATACCCACCGGAATTTTCGCCAATAGTGACGACTTTTTCGCTTTGCCGGGCGTAGTAGATGAGTCCTTCTGCTGCGCTGGCCGTGCCTCTGTTGAAGAGGATCGCCACTTTTCGTGGGTGGGTCGTCACGCTGTCGTACGTCCAGGGTTCGGACGGGTAATCCTCTGTTTCCAACACTAAGGAGAAGAGGTTGGCCGCTTTCATTTTTGCCACCGTGCGCCGCGTGCCGGCAAGGGTAGCTGAGCCGTAGCTGACAGAATCCCGCTCCTGTCGGGCCAACGCTTCTTCATAACGCCGGATGTTGTCGGGCGACACCCAGATTTCGGACGTATCCAGCAGCATAGGCCGGGAATAGAGGAAGGGCATGAGGCCGTAGTAGCACTGTTCCGACCCTCCGCCGTTGTTGCGGACGTCAATGATCAGCCAGGGTTTGTTGGTGATGCGCCCGGAAATGGATTCGTAAAAGGTCTCGTAATCGTTGTACAAGGCACCCTCAAACGAACTTAACCGGACGTAGTTGGTTTGCGCGTCAAGTTCTCTGAATTCGAAAGGGGTTGTTTTTGACAACTGCGATTGGATTTTGGCATACCCAATCTGTGGAATTTCTCCGTTTTTAAGGTCACTGACAAGTCTGATAACTGCCGGATCGAACCCGGTCAGGTGGTATTTGATGAAATATTTATCGGGGCCGATGCGCTTCAACTCCAGCACAACATGGCCATCGTTGATCAGTTGGGAAGTGGAGCGGATCGCAATGCCAACAAAGTCGCGGTTTTTTGTCTTACTTTTGAAAACGGCTATTTGCAACCGCCCGTTGGTGTAAATGCCCTCTGCTGCGCTGGCTTTTGGACCGGCCAGGTAAGCAAAAAGCTGTGCCGTATCCACCGCAATCTTTTCCTTAGTCAGATACGCCGCTGAGTTTTTGAAGCTATCAAGTGCGGCAGGCGCGCTTAAATCCAGCCTTTTCAACCCGGAAATATTGGAAGAAACGCCAATGTGATGGTCTTGCAATAAATCGGTGTACGCAGACAGGTAAACCAGACAGTCTTCTTTGGGGCGTTTTGCGCCAACGGCTTTTTTGATTTTTGCCACTCCGGCTTTGTATGTAAC
Organism: Saprospiraceae bacterium; assembly: GCA_022841505.1. GTDB lineage: Bacteria > Bacteroidota > Bacteroidia > Chitinophagales > Saprospiraceae > JABWAJ01. The sequence goes on from JALHRK010000078.1 coordinate 12,692, forward strand.
CAGTTTTTTTTCGGTGAAATTGGTTTGAAACCCGGGATGATTGGCTTCAAAGTATTGCCGGACTGCCTCAAATTCTGTCGCACAGGTGCAGGATTGTGCAATTCCTTTTAATGAGATCAGAATGGCAAATGAGAGTACGATCAATTTCATTTCAATACCTTTACACCTTTTTAGGTGGCAAATCAAAAGCGACAGCTTCGTGTTCCAGGTGATCCCGGTGAGCACCATCGCAGAAGGGTTTGTTCTTCGACAAGCCGCACCGGCACAGACTGAGCAGGCCTATTTATCCTACTTTACTCATTTTCTTTTACGGATAATTTTTGTTGGGCAATCTCTACGGCTTTGTGCAATTTTTCTTTCAATACTTTTTGTGAAGGCAATGCGGTCAGATAATCAGCTACCCGGATATTGCTTTTGTCTAATTGCATCAATTCTACGTGTTCTTCGTTTTTCCCGGCACAGAGAATCAGACCGATCGGCGTATTTTCTCCTTCTACCTGTTCGTATTTTTCGAGATAGCGCAAATATAATTCCATTTGCCCCTTGTAGCCGGCTTCAAATTCTCCTATTTTCAAATCAATGGCGATCAGACACTTAAGTCTGCGGTGGTAAAAAAGCAGGTCAATGTAATAGTCACGGTTGTCAATCGTGATTCGTTTTTGACGCGCCATAAACGCAAAATCGCTGCCGATTTCGATGATGAAGCGCTGCAATTCGGCTATAATCGAAGTTTCCAGGTCTTTTTCAGAATACAAATCGCGCATGCCCAGAAAATCCAAAAAACAGGGGTCTCTGAACACCAAATCCGGAGTTAACTTTTGTTCGTTTTTGAGCAATTCCAGGTCGTGCTGTATGGTAAGTTCGGGCTTTTTACTGATGGCGGTCCGCTCGTAGAGCATGGATTGTATCCGTTCCCTGAATGTACGAACGCTCCATTTTTCGAGTTTACACATTTCGATGTAAAATGCTCGTTTCAAGGGGTCTTCTATTGGGATAATTGCCAGAAGATGTGTCCAGCTCAATTGTCGTATCAGTGATACGACAATGTTTTCATCGGGAAAGGTTTCTGCAAATTGCATCATTCTTCGCAGGTTTTTCTCCGAAAACGAAGTCCCATAATCCGTTTCCAACTGCCTGCATAAGTTAGCGACAATCTGTTTGCCATACGTTTCTGCACGGTCTTGATATTGAATCTCCTGGTTTATTCTTTTACCAATTTGCCAATACAACATACTCATACTAGCATTGACCGAAATGGCGATCTGCTGCCTACTTTGCTCAATCAGCTCCTGGATGGAAACAAAAAGCCCATTGTCCTGAATTGCTTTGCTCATACCAACCGTATTTTTCCGGTTAATAAATTCTACATCATGCTTTATTTTACCTTATGAAATCCCGGCAAGCGCAGCGCAAAAAAACTACACCTTTTTAGGTGGCAAATCAAAAGCGACCGCTTCGTGTTCCAGGTGATCCCGGTGAGCACCATCGCAGAAGGGTTTGTTCTTCGACAAGCCGCACCGGCACAGGCTGAGCAGGGTTCTTCCACCGAGGCCATACGCATTTCCTTGCGGATCTACAATTTCAAATTCGCCCTCTACTTTCAGGGATCCGTTCGAGTTGACTGTTATTTTGGTCGTTGCCATTTTTATTTGTGTTTGTGATGAGCGACAAAGATGCAATTATCCTTTCACAAACCTACCCGTATAAATTTCAAATCCAATAAACCCATTAACGAAATATATCCCCGTGACAGCGCAGCTATGTGAATACGAGGCGGAGCCATCGCGCGAGTGGAAGAAATATCAAATCTTGATCAAAAACCCACCAAAAGCAGGTACCGTCACCCTCAACGCCACTCTCTTAATGGGGAGAGCGGAAAGCTTCCCGTCTGCGTCGTCTCTAAAAAGCAGCCCTTCAGCGTTTTTGACAAAGGAAAGATCCACAACATCAAAAGTTTTTTCTACCCCTTCCCCATTGATACCTGCAATGTACCAGGTATCGCCCTTCCTGCGGGCCAGCACAATGTCTTTACCGGGATAGCCGGACAGGAACCGGATATCCTCCCATTGGGTGGGGACATCACGCAGGAGTTGTACCACGGCTTCGGGCATTTTAGCCATGCCTTCGGGTATCTCCGCGATGTGTTGAATGCCGGAGGTAAAAAGGAAGGGCAGCGCCAGCTCAAATGCCGGGGTGGTGCGGCGATGGATATTGGGGATCGAATCCAGCACCATGGGCGTGAAATCCATGGGATCAAACACGTTGCGGGTAAACGGGATGACCGCACAATGGGCAGGCTGCAAATCGGCATTTTTCTGCGTAAAGGTGATGAATTCCTGTCCGATGATGGCCTCGGCGGTCATCAGATTGGGATAAGTCCTGTGCCATCCGCGCGGCAAGGTAGCGCCGTGAAAATTCACCATCAGCCCGTATTTAGCTGCATCCGCCATCAGGTCGTGGTAGTAGGCAATCATGCTTTGTCCATCTCCTCCGAAAAAATCAATCTTCACCCCGGCCACACCCATCTTTTGCAGGCGGGCGAAAACTGCGGCGCGTTGCTGCGGGTTCACCAATTCACTTTTAGGGGTGTAAGTAGTGCTGTTCCAGGAGCCGGATGAGTTGTACCAAAGCAGGATTTTCACTTGTTTAGCAGCGGCATAATCCACCAGTTCCTGCATGCGCTCGAAGCCGATTTTCAAATCCCAGTCGGCATCAATCAGGCAATAGGGCCAGTTCATGCTGGCGGCGTAGTCTATGAATTTCCGCGAGGTCTCGTAGTTGGTAAAATCATCTTTGAGCAATACCCAGCTCCAGGATGCCAGACCGGGTTTGTAATTTGCCAGTCCGGCATCTGCCCGGGCAGGAGCAGCCAGGTCGGTGCCCAGGGTACTTTTCACGATATCAGCTAATTGGCCCATCGCCATCAGCCGCCAGGGCGTCACGAAAGGGGTTTCGCCTTCCGGCAATAAGTCGCCGCCCGGAAAGACCTCTTCCGCTTGCGGCATTGTGACCTGCATCAATTGCTGCCCGGCATCGTAAACCAAGCGGGTTCCAGCGTAGGCAGCGTGTACATTGGTTTCGCTGAGCAGCAGCCAGTTGTCCTGTATTTTGAATAATGCCGGGTAGACAAAGCCTTCCCCCTTTGGAGATTCAACGGGCAAGGCCACATCCATCAGGTAGTGTTCTTCATAAGAAGGATTGGTCTCTTTCCAGCCGGTTTTAGCCTTCGACATGGGTTGCAACCAGGCTCTTGTGCCCTGACGCAGGCCAAAAGAAGACGCCTCTTTCACAACTTTCACCCGTCCGCCTTCCGGTAAACGGTACCGGTAAGCAACCCCCTTATCATTGATCCTGAAATGGCATTCCAACTGCACCTTGTCCGGATTGGTAAACCGGAGGATGTATTCATCCTGGCTGTAGCTGATGAGGGCCTTCTTGCCATGTACCATAGGATAGGTTTCTTCCACGCGCCGGGGGGGCTCTATTTTGTTCAGGGTCAAACCCTTAGTCAAGTCGGCATTCTCCAACAAGAGCCCCAGATAAGAAGTATCCAAAAGCGAGGCGTCGCCGCATTGAATGGTAAAATACGGTTGCCCGATGTTGTCGCAGCCCAGGTTGACGCGTATTTTTCCGTTCCCGCTGTTGATGGAAACCGCTTTTTTTCCCGTGCTGCACGCGCCAAGTAACAGGGGCAAAAGTGCCCAGAGGAATATTTTTTTCATCATAACCTGATTTATGTCCTTCCATTTAGTGCCGTGTCTGTTCTTTAGAGTTCGAGAGCAAGGCATGCGAAAACCCCAAAAACGAGAGCCTACTCGCGTAAGTGACCGTTTTTGTTTCGACTACGCTCAACAACCGGTCATTGAGCGTAGTCGAAATGAACGCAGCTATCGGGCTCTAAAAACAGACACTCCCTACCCGCTAAAGTACAGGTAAGCAGCAATAATCAACACCAAAACAAAGGCTGAGGTCAGGTAATCCACTTTTCGGTAAGTCCCTTTGGTTTCTGCCTTTTGCTCGGCGGAAACCGTACCCATAGCCAATCCTTTAATTTTTTGATAATCAGGCGCCTCAGAGGTATAGCTTACCGCAAACATCACCACCGTTGACACCAAAAAGATGATCAGGCTGTAATATTGAAAAAAGATGTTGTTGATGATCCAGAACACGGAGTTCTCCTCGTAGGTAAAGCCAGGCGTGAGCATCACCGGGGTATCAATCATCAACCGGAAAAGGCCCATGCCAAAACCTACCAGCAAAGCTGCCAGGGCGCCTTTGGCATTGAGGCGTTTGTTGAAAATACCAAAAAAGAAAACCACAAAAATCGGCGGCGCCAGGTAGCCCTGAACGCTTTGCAGGTAATCGTACAAACCCCGGCTGCCCTGAATGACTGGAATCCAAAGCAACCCGATGATGACCATCGCTACAGTTGCTATACGCCCTACGCGTACCAGTTGCTTTTCGGATGCCCCGGGCCGGAATTTGGAATACAAGTCCATGGTAAACAGGGTGGAAGAAGCATTGAATACCCCTGCGAGGGAGCTCATCAGCGCGGCCAGCAAACCGGCAACCACAATACCACGAATGCCCGCAGGCAACACCTTGGCAACCAGCAGCGGGAAAACCTGCTGCGCATTGGCATTGATGATTTTGCCATCAGCGTCTAACAAAGTACCGGCCAATTCCGGCATTTTGCCGCTCGCAGCCAGTGCAAAAGTGATGATGCCCGGAATGATGAAAATAAACACCGGCAGCAGTTTGAAAAAAGCAGCTGCGATCGTTCCCCTGCGCGCTTCAGTCAGGTTTTTTGCGCCAAGGATGCGTTGCACAATATACTGGTCTGTACACCAATACCAAAGGCCGATGATGGGCGCACAAAACAACATGCCCAACCAGGGATAGTTGCTATTGAAATACCAGGCCATTGTGGTTTCTGTTCTCACGGGGCTCCAGGTGCCCGTCATGCCCTCCGGAACCAATGGTTTCCACAAATTGAACATTTCAGAACCGGCTATGCGCCTGAGTTCGTCCCAGCCGCCCAGCGCATCCAAACCATAATAGGTCACCAAAATGGATCCCAAAATGAGGATAACGGTCTGTATGGCTTCAGTAATGGCCACTGCTTTCATGCCGCCCAGCACCGTATAAATGCCGGTGAGAACGATCATCAGAATGGATCCTACCCAGAAACTGTTCATACCCATGAAATTCACTTCCGGCAGCAGCACGCCAAAGACAATGCCGCCGGCAAAAATGCCCACTGCAATTTTCGTGAGCACATAAGCAAACAGGGAAATGATGGACAGCACCCAACGGGAGGACGCCGAAAAGCGCTTCTCCAGAAACTCGGGCATGGTATAGATTTTGGATCGCATGTAGAAGGGCGCCAAAAGCCAGCCCAGTACCAGCAAACACCAGGCGTGCAATTCGTAATGGGCCATGGCCACCCCGTCAGTAGCGCCCGATCCGGCCAATCCCACAATGTGTTCCGAACCGATGTTGGAGGCGAAAATGGAAGCGCCCACCACAAACCAGCCCAGGTTGCGCCCCGCCAAAAAATAATCATCGGATGTCGCTTTGTTCTGACGGATAATCCACCAGGCAACGCCCAGGATGATGATAAAATACAGGGCGATGAACACCCAGTCAATGGTAGCTAATACAGCCATAGTCTTTTCTTTATTAGGCGTGAGTTGTGCAAAGGTCGTAAGTGTTGGTGTTTCAAAGCTCCCAGCGCCTACTTTGCAACCGAAAATTTAAAAATGGTCGTCGAGTTGTATTTTTCGCCTGGCTTCAGGGTTGTTGAAGGGAAATTGGGCTGGTTGGGTGAATCGGGATAGTGCTGGGTTTCCAGACAAAATCCCGTCCGATGCCCGTAGGTTCCGCCGCCGGGTATGGGCAGGGTACCGTCTAGGAAGTTGCCACAATAGAACTGCATCCCGGGTTCGTCCGTCAGGATTTCCAATTGCCGGCCGCTGGCGGGGTGGGCCACACTGGCAACTTTGCGCAGGGTTCCGGGGGCGTTGAGCACCCAGCAATGGTCGAAGCCTTTGCCTTTTGCCAACTGGTCGTCCGCAACATTGATGTCGCGGCCAATGGCTTTGGCTGTTGTGAAATCAAAGGGTGTTCCCGCTACGGCAGTCAGTTCGCCGGTGGGGATCAGGGTCGCATCCACAGGCAGGTAGCGATCAGCCGCCAGCATGAGTTCGTGATCAAGGATGGTGTTGTTGAAATTGCCGGACAAATTGAAATAGCTGTGCTGGGTCAGGTTCACAATGGTTTCCTTGTCGGTCGTGGCTTCGTAGGTCACTTCCAGGGCATCCTCCGTCGTCAGTTTGTAGGTAACCGTGCAAGACAAATTGCCGGGATAACCGCCTGCTCCGTCTTTACTCAGGTAGGTCAGTACCAGCGAAACGGAAGATGCATCCTGCTTGGTATCCGCTGCCCAAACCACTTTGTGGAAGCCTTTCAACCCTCCATGCAAGTGGTTGGGGCCATCGTTGGTTTCTACCTGGTAAGTATTGCCCGAAAGGGTAAACTTGCCTTTGGCAATGCGGTTGCCATAGCGACCAATGATGGCGCCAAAGAACGGATTTTCGGCCACATACCCGGCTAAGTTGTCGAAGCCCAGCACTACATTGCGGTATTGCCCGGTCTTATCCGGCGCTGTCCAGGAGGTGATGATGCCGCCAAAGGTAATGACGGTAATTTCCATGCCTTTTCCATTGACTAAAGTGTATTGATCCACCGCCTCGCCTTCGGGGGTGACGCCATAAGCGGATTTTCTGATTTCTAAGGCAGGAGCAGCCGGTGTTGACGCAGCCTGTTCTGAAGACTGCCCATTTTTGCATTGCATAAAAAACAGCGTTATGGCCATGATGAGCAGGCCTTGTATGGATTTGTTTATGGATTTGTTAAGCAGGTTTTTCATAAACTCGGATTAATTATCAATGATTGGAAAATGTGTTACATCCCGTGTTGGAAAAGATGATAATAAGCTTCGTTGGCGTTAAGCCTGTCCTTAAAGTCGCGGATTCGGGTAGCTTCATCAATGACCAATAACTCTACCCCTGCAATATCTGCAAAATCTTCCATAAATGAAGTGTCCAATGCCTGGGTGTAAACCGTGTGGTGCGCCCCTCCGGCGAGTATCCAGGCGGTGGCGGCGATTTCCAGGTTGGGTTTGGCATCCCACAGCACCCGGGCCACGGGAAGTTTGCTGAGTTCATCCTGTGGCAAGATACTTTCTACTTCATTGACAATCAATCGAAAACGCGTACCCATGTCTATCAGCGACACATTGATGGCCGCACCGGGCTTGCCATCAAAAACTAATCGAACCGGGTCTTCTTTCCCTCCTATCCCAAGCGGGTGCACCTCGCAGGAAGGCTTTTTGTTGGCGATGCTGGGACAAATTTCCAACATGTGGGCGCCTAATACCAAGGATCCTTTTGGTGAAAAATGGTAAGTATAATCCTCCATGAAAGAGG